>JAYVFJ010000152.1:0-4030 GCA_043773225.1 Chloracidobacterium sp. | reverse complement strand
TTCTATACAATTTGCGGCTCCTTATACGATCGCTATTCCGGCACGGTTGTTTGGCATTGACGCTCCGTGGGCGATGACAGTTTCGGGTGCGATTGCGGCATTTTTTACCGCGCTGGCGATATTTTGGCTGATTGGGATGATAGTGAACGATTCGCTATATGCGATGGCGAGCAGCCTCATTGTTTTATGCGGCGGCGCGCTCTTTGCGGGCGAAGGTGCGATTGGTGAGATACTCGGCACGGGTTATTCGTATCCTTATTTTCCGGGCTTTCGACGATATATACCGGCGATGGCGTTTCCTGCTTTTTTTGCACTGGTTGCATTGGTTTGGAAATTATTGAACCGCGAAACACGCGAAAGACACGAAACAAATCTGAAATCTGAAATTTCAAATTTCAGATCAGAAATCTCCTCTTCTCCTCTTCTCCTTATCTCCTTGTCTTCCGTCGCCTTCGGATACACCGTTTTCTCGTATTTCTTTGTCTGGACGGCGGCGGCGGCGTGGCTTGGTTGTTTGGGGTTGTGTTGGCTGGTCGTGCGGCCTGATGGTTTTGTTAAAGACCTGAAAATGCTTGCGGCGCTCGGTGTCGGCTGTGTATTATCGCTTATTCCGTATGCATATTTGCTCGCAAACCGTTCGCACTCGATGGACGAGGTGCAGATGCTGGTGAACACGCATGCGCCTGATTTGACACGCACACCGGAACTTATCAGCTTTGTCGTTTTGGCTGTGATCGCCGTCGGCATACCGTTGAAAATGTTTCGCCTTGGGGATCGCGGGACGCTGTTTGCGATCTCGCTCGCTCTTACGCAGGTCGTCGTGTTTAACCAACAGGTTATTACGGGGCAGGAATTGCAGCCGATACATTATCAGGTTTTTATCGGCAATTATGTCGCGGGTTTGGCGGTTGTTGTGATGTTCGCGCTTGTTTGGCGAAATTTGAAAGACCGTGAAAGGCTGCCGATGCGGATCATCATTGTGGGTTTTGCTATGGTCGCGGCGGCTTGGGGCTTTGTCGAATGCCATTACACTGTTCGTATTCTTGACGATGTGAATATTGCCCGCGACGAGGCCTATCCGGTTGCGCGGCGGCTGGCCGAGATCGGCAAGGATGATCCATACGCCCACAAAAAGGTCGTTCTGCATCTCGGCCTCGCCGAAGCTGACGACTTGCCGACCATCGCTCCGCAATCGGTTTTGTGGGCGCGGCACCAGCATGTATTTCCCGGAACGAACTGGCAGGAAAACAAGGAGCGGTATTACCAACTGCTTTGCTACCAAGGCGTTGACGGCAAGCGTTTGGCCGAGGGAATGAAGCGGGACGGAGACTTTGTCTCGATGATCGCCCTGTTTGGCTGGGGCCGTCACACCGACCGGCTGAATTCGATTTATAAACCGCTGACCGTCGGTGAGATTGACGAAGAGGCTCGGAAATACGACGATTATTGCAGGAATTTTGACGCGGCAAGACAGGGCGTTATACGTCTTGATTATCTGATCGCACCGACCGACCGCGCGGCGTATCTTGATAATATTGACAAATGGTATGAGCGCGACGCGGGCGAGACGTATGGGAAATATGTGCTTTACACGCTAAACCTGCGTTGACAGCGCAAAAAAAGACCGTCCGAAAGGACGGTCGAGCTTGTATTACTATTGAAATATTAAAGCTAACTTAAGCGGCCAAAAGGTCGTTTGAAGTTTCGGCAAACACACGTCTGCCGTTAAGAGCATCGTCTATAATCTCTCTAACCGCCGAAGCATCAGGATTTACATCCATTCGGGCACAAGCCCTCAGGTGTCTGATGATGCCTTCCGCTGCGATATCCACAGCGTTGCCGGACAGTTTAGAGAAACGACGTGCCTGTATATGGTCAATTTGCAGGACTCTATCCTGCAGCGTCATTGGTCTAGCTGCTGCCACTTTTTTCCTCTCCTCTGTTTCAAATTTTCCACCATACAGGCTGGAATAAAAAGTAAAAATGGGAAGTGCACGAAACAAAATGCGTTTCCTAAAAAATAAGTTGAAAGCCCCAGCACAAAAATTCGCTGAAAAGAGCTTTGCTGCCTTCGCCTCAACTGTAACAAAATGGTAACAAAGAAAATCGCTTTTGTCACCACTTTTTTTTCAAATGACGCTTTTTTTCCAAAAACCACAAAAAAGAACCGGCAAACCACAAGATTTGCCGGTCAGTTAAAAAACAGTAACAAGATGTAGTTTAGGCGACAGAGTCTTTCATCGCTTTACCGATGCTAAACTTGACCGTCGTTTTCGCAGGGATCCTGATCACGGCACCCGTCGCAGGATTACGCCCGTCGCGGGCCTTGCGATTGGTCTTTTTCAGTTTGCCGAATCCGGGAAGGGTGAATTCCCCGTTCTTTTTCACTTCGCTTGTAGCGAGAGTGGCGAGAGCGTCAAACATTCCTTTGACGTCTGATTTCTTGCATCCGCACGAGCCAGCCAAGCTGTCGATGATCTGCGATTGTGTCATACGAGCCATAATTTTATCTAACCTCCAAGTTTGATTGTATATATACTTCCTCAGTCAATGATTTTGCCGGCAAAGAACGCTTGGGCAAAAAGGGGGGAAAATCACCAGTCGTTTATCATGACTGGTCGGGGCGGCAAGATTCGAACTTGCGGCCTCACGGTCCCAAACCGTGCGCACTACCAGGCTGTGCTACGCCCCGTTGTTTCATATAGAAACGATTCCAAGTGTCGAATTGTATTCGCACGTAACATCAACGTCAAGTCAAATCGCGTAAAAACTGCGTAAAAACGGGATTATTTCGCAAAAAGCCCGAAATCGGTGGCTGATTTGCTGTTTTACGTCGTTTGAAAGCTCTCCGAACGTGTTTTCAAAGCCATCGGGAATGAAGAGCGGATCGTAGCCAAAACCGCCTGTTCCGCGTGGGTTTTGTGCGATCTTGCCGCTGCAAATGCCCTCGGCGGAATGGAGGACTTTACCTGTCGCATCAGCAATCGCCATCGAGCATACAAATCGTGCTGCTCTATTTTTGCCGCCGGTTTTTTCGAGTTCACCGAGCAGCATCAACATCTTTTTATCAAAGCCAAGTTCCGCGCCGCCATATCTCGCCGACAAAACTCCCGGCCGATTATCCAAAGCCTCAACCTCAAGCCCCGAATCATCAGCCAGCGTCACAATGCCCTCCAGCCGCGCATATCCGCTCGCTTTCAAAGCCGCATTTTCGGCAAACGTCGCGCCGGTCTCTTCGATCTCAACCGTGCAGCCAATGTCGCTGAGGCTCAATAAGTCCAGCGGCAGACCTGCCAAAAGGCCATTCAACTCGGCGAGTTTGCCTGTGTTGTTTGTCGCTACCAGTAATCCTGTATTTTTGTGTCCCATTGTCCCACCGCTTTTTTCCCAGTTCAGAGTGCGGGCTTGCGGCCCGTTTTCACATAATGAATCGCGCACTCTAAACGAGTGTCCCACTCTGTCCCAAACCGAAGTGGGACAGCGTAATTGTTGTAAATAATACGCTTGCAGCCGGATTTTGGCCGCGTTCCACGATTTTTTGAAAAAATTCGCCACATTGTATTACAAATCGGATAACCCCAATCAATAGTGAATTTACGGCAAAGCATGGTTTTGGAAACCGGTGATCTTCGCTGGGACACGGTTGCTAAGTCAAAAGTAAAAGTCAAAAGTCAAAAGTTAAGCCCAATCTCCAAGATCAAAGATCAAAGACCGAACTCCCATCACCGATTGTCAAATATCTACTCCCGCATCAAGCTAACAAATTCCGAGACAGATTGAAATGCCAACTTTCCGGATATGACGTTGTTTTCCGAATATGACGCAACTTTCCGAATTTGACGTGGTTTTCCGGCTGGAGATAAGATTTTTTTGCCACAGATGAAGACAGATTGAACGGATAAACACAGATAAGATACAAAAAATGTCTTTCTTTATCTGTGTTTATCTGTGTGCATCTGTGGCAAAAGTTTCTGGCGGCAGTGTTAACGGTCGAGCCTGTTATTACGAAAAAAAATCCTTTGCCGAAACG
>JAYVFJ010000151.1:0-6870 GCA_043773225.1 Chloracidobacterium sp. | reverse complement strand
TTGGAAATCAACGAACCAAGGCGTAAAAGCGTATTTTATGCCAAACCAATTTCCCGAATTCGGCCAGTGCGTTCACAAGATCGCTCGGCATCCGCGAAAGAAGAACACATTCTTTTTGCAAAATCATCACGGCGTCTATCGCAGCCGCGACGGTGCGACGACCTGGCAGGAAATAGAGGATGGATTGCCTTCAAATTTTGGATTTGGATTGACGGTCAGCGATAGCGGTTCTGTCTTTATCGTGCCATTGCAAAAAGATGCCGAGCGTTTCACCTGCGACGGCAAACTCCGCGTCTATCGCACTCGCGACGAAGGCAAATCGTGGCAGCCGCTTACAAAAGGCCTGCCGCAGAAGAATGCTTACGAGGTCATCCTCCGAGATGCCGTCGCATCCGTCGGCGACAACATATTCTTCGGCACAAAAAACGGCAAGCTCTTCGCCTCATCGAACGACGGCGACTCGTGGAAAATGATCGAAGGCTCGCTCCCCGAGATCTGCTGCGTCAAGGCTTATCAAATCGGAACCACGAAATGACACGAAAAAGCACTAAAAGGTTTTTTTCGCGATCTTTTCGTGTAATTTCGTGGTTCCATAATAAATGTCGATAACAGTTCATCTCAGCGGCCATCTAAAACCGTTCACCGGCGGCGAGGTCGAAGTGAACCTGCCCGGCGATTTTGTAACTGTCGGCGACGCTCTCGATTCGCTTTGGAAACAGCACATCGCTCTCCGCGACCGCATTCTAACCGAACAAGGCGACATTCGCCAGCATGTAAATATTTTTGTCGGAAGTGAGGATGTCAAACGGCTAAACGGCCTTCATACGGCGATAAAGACAAACGACATTCACATCTTCAACGCTGTTAGTGGGGGATGAAATTAAGTGAAAGGTATTCTCTTTACCGTCTTTATAACAGGCATCTCGCTGAGTTTGCCTGTGACACTATTCAGTCAGAAACCCAAGCAACGAGTTTGTGGTCCGACTGTCAACGAGAAGTTAATTCAATACTTCGGAACTAGTGAAACCAAACCCGATCAGATCATCAACAACACCCACTATCTTGATAACTCTCCATCAAAGCCGGAGGTCATAAAAATTGGTGGGCATATAGTTGAGTGGATAACTGACCCCGCCAAGGTTCGCTCGGAAGTAGCTGTAAAGATCGATGGTGAGTTGATTGCGTTGGCAAATTTAGAGTCTAAGAATGCCGCCGACGGCGATCAGAAATTCAATTTCGACTTAATTGGGGAGTGGCGACAAATAAAACTCTACCGGCTTTATACTCACGACATTGTCGGTCTTACTCTTGGGCCTGAAATGTGCACCGGCTTGATGTGTGGCGTCGCTACTCAGTTATTTTTTGATGTTAAATTAAAAAAGGTAACTGCTTTTGCAACCTTTCGTGCTGATGAAGAAGTGCGCTTGCATCGTCTTACTAATGAGGAAAATTACTATTACGTAAGCAAAACCTTTGATGGTGATCCTCATGGTATCGAGAAGGCATCGATCACTTATCAAGCTTACAGACTGTTGCCCAGTGGCGACTTTCAACTGGCGACGAGTTCACTCGGTAAGCCCTATTTTCTCAAGCACACTTACTATCCTGATGTATTCGACTTAAAAATAAAGAAGTACAGGCCCGCAGGTAAACCAGACGAGCTGGAGCAAAAATGGATACAGCGTATTGATTAGTAAAGCAGGTAGGAAGTTCGCAGCTTCTCAAACTCGGTTAAATCATTAATCCATTGATTTTGGATTTGTTCCAAAGAAACGCCTCCTTCGATATTTTTTCTTATCTTATCCGTTCCGCTGACGATATCAAACGGGTTTTTGCCGAATTCGTATTCGTAGTCGGCTTGTTTCCATTGGAATTTGTCGGGATAGAGATCGTAGGCGGTTTTGACCATTGCGATGCCGACGATGACGGGTGTAAAGGTGTTTCTGTCAGTGACGTGGAGTTGGACAGCGCCGCAGGTTTGGCCCGCCCATTTTTGGAATGTGGGTTGAAAATAGCATGGGCGGAAAATGACGCCGGGGAAATCATATTCGTCGAGCGCAGCTTTCCATTCGTATGGATTGATGAAGGGAGCGCCGTTTAGTTCGAAGGGTTTTGTCGTGCCGCGGCCTTCTGAGAGTTCGGTGCCTTCGATATGGACCGTTGCGGGGAAGACGACGCATGTATCCACTGTTGGAATATTTGGCGAGGGCAAAACCCACGGCAAACCTGTTTCGTCGCCAAACATTTCGCGCTGCCAGCTTTCCATTTCGATGACTTCGAGATCGCAGCCTATACCGAAATGCTCGTTGAACATTCTTGCAAGCTCGCCGGAAGTCATGCCGTGACGTGTCGGTATTTCAAATTGCCCGACGAATGAAGTAAATTCCTTTTCTGTGACATTGCCTTCGACCGCGATGCCGTTGATCGGATTCGGACGGTCGCAGACGACGACACGCTTGCCATATTTTTTTGCGGCTCGCATGCAATTTGCCATCGTGTAAACGAAAGTGTAAATCCGGCAGCCGACGTCCTGCATGTCAAAAACGATAACGTCCGTGTTGGAGAGCATCTTCTCGGTCGGTTCGCGCGTTTCACTGTAAAGCGAATAGATCGGCAAACCGTTTCGCGAATCAATTGCGTGATCGGTCTCGATCATGTTGTCCTGAACGTCGCCGCGAATGCCGTGCTGCGGGCCGAAGAGTGTCGTCAATTTAAATCCATCACGAGCGGCGAATACATCTGCCGCGTGAGCAAATGTATCGGGCAGCACCGAGGCCTGATTGCAAACCAAGCCAATCTTTTGTCCACGAATGGCGTCAACACGTTCAGTTAAAATGCGCTCGATCCCGAGCCGAACTCTCTTTTGCATATTTAAAATAATAGCCCGAACTTTACGTCCGGGCTATTTCCAGTTAATAAATCTTCAAAACTATTTCTTTTTAGCGGCTGGTTTCTTAGCGGCCGGTTTCTTAGCGGCCGGTTTTTTTGCAGCAGCTTTCTTAGCCGGAGCCTTTTTTGCTGCGGGCTTCTTAGCGGCAGCTTTCTTCGCTGCCGGTTTTTTAGCGGCGGGCTTCTTAGCCGCAGCTTTTTTCGCTGCCGGTTTTTTAGCGGCGGCTTTCTTAGCTGCGGGCTTTTTAGCTGCTGCTCGTTTCATTGCCGGTTTCTTTTTTGCAGCAGTTTTTTTCGCTGCCGGTTTTTTAGCGGCGGCCTTTTTGGCCGCGGGTTTTTTGGTTTTAGTTGCCATGTTTGTTATTGATCCTCCAGTTTTGTAACTGTTGTTAATTTTGCTATTGGTTTATTATCACCGGCTACCACGGGCGCATACGGTGCGTGATTGCCGACCGAAGCAATGCCATTCTCCATTGCGCTGGCCGTCGTGTACATCTCGCTCTTGCCGATCGCTCGCCGTTGTGACTTCGCTCGTCAAGATAATTTGTCCGTTACTTGCACTCAAGTTGAAATGAAACTTTCCAGTTTTGTCCGACTTGATCTCAAATTTTTCCTTCATCATTTCTCCTTATTAAAAAATCAAATTGTGAATTGGAAATTCGAGGAAGTAACTGCAACGAATAAAATATTACACACGATGAGAAATAGCGCAACTGTTTTTTTCGATTTTTGAAAAAAAATTATTTTTTATTTCCGAGTGGATTTAAATTGCCGCACCTAATTTTTTTTAATTGCAGCAATTATTTTTTCCAATTGTAAAAGGTATTTATTTTTTTCGAGGATGACTTTAGATTGTCGCGGATAATTTTTTGTCCAAAAAATTTTCTTAAAGAAATGTTTTTCTTCCACAAAAAATCATTATCCCAATCACGCAGTTTCAAAAAAATCCACCATCTCACAAAAAAATTGCATACTTCATTCTGGCAGTTGTTGCGCGCCGCTCATACTTGTTGGCTGTGTGAAAGGTAAGTTCGTGATCTATTTCTTAATGCAGTTGCGAGTCGATTATCTTCGTTGTGGATTAGCTCTAACCTCAACAAATTGCTGGGGTTGAGTGTTGTGCGGGAAAAAGGTTGCTAATGTTTAACTCTATTTCTTCCTAAATAATTTTACCAGTTTGATAAGCGGATCATAATGTTCGTCAACAACGCGCTCCTTGAGCGGGATGATAGCATTGTCCGTGATCGTAATGTTTTCCGGACAGACTTTTGTGCAGCATTTTGTAATGTTGCAATAGCCGATGCCGTGCAGATCTTTTAGCTCCTCTGTTCGGTTCTCGGTGTCGAGCGGATGCATTTCGAGCGCGGCGGCGTAAACCAAAAAACGCGGGCCGATAAATTCCTCATGCTTTGAATGATCGCGAAGCACATGGCAAACATCCTGACATAAAAAACATTCGATACATTTTCGAAATTCCTGAACACGGTCGACATCTTCCTGCTGCATTCTCCAAGTTCCGTCCTCGGAGTCGGGTTTGCGCGGATTGAATTTCTTGATTCTTTTTTTAATTTCAAAATTCCACGACACGTCAGTTATCAGATCTTTTACCGGCGGAAATGCGCGCATCGGTTCGATCGTCACTGGCTTGTCGAGTGGTATCGTGTCGAGCCGCGTCATGCACATCAACTTTGGCATTCCGTTTATCTCAGCAGAACATGAACCGCATTTGCCTGCTTTGCAGTTCCATCGGCAAGCCAGATCAGGAGCAGACTCTTCCTGTATCTGATGCACGGCGTCGAGCACGACCATCCCTTCGGTGACTTCAGTTTGATAGTCAACCATCTCTGCCGTCTCGCGTCCGCCGCGTCTGATGCTGAATGTTGCTTTTTTCATAAGAAAAGATAAACCACGAAAATACACGAAAAAACACTAAATGTTTTTTTAGTGTCATTTCGTGTGCTTTCGTGGTTACTCTTAAACAACATATCGTTTCCATTCCAATCGTGGGCTACTACCAAAATTAGCGAGTAGTCCCAATCTGATTTTCGTGATCTTTAGATAATTAATCAATTGAGCAATCTCAATGTTCGTTAACCTATGCAATACTTTCAACTCAAGAATGATCTGACCAAAGCAAACGAAATCAGGAGCATACCATTTTTCCAACTTCACATCTTTATAAAAAATTTCAAGTCGGCGTTCTCGGTCAAATGGAATTCCACGACGAGAAAACTCAATTGCCAGTGCTTCTTGATAAACCGCCTCGAGATAGCCGGTTCCCAATGTTTTATAAACTTCAAACATCGCTCCCGTAATCGCATAGACTTCGTCTTTGAACAGCAACTCGGTCATAGTTTGGCCATAAAATTACACGAAATGCACGAAAAATGTTTTAGTGTATTTTTGTGTAATTTCGTGGTTAGTCTTTCTTACCCCATTTCCTCGATTATAGCTTTCAACTCTGCCGGCATTTCCGGCAACGGAATCTTATCGAGCACCATAGCTCCGTCTGGCGCTTTTTTGAGCGAATAATTAAATTTCGCAAACTCCGGGTCCTTTGCCGGGAAATCATCTCGAAAATGCCCGCCGCGACTTTCTTGCCGTTCGAGGGCCGCGCGGGCTATTGCTTCGGATACCGTGATCAAATTATGCAGGTCGAGCGCCGTGTGCCAGCCGGGATTAAAATCGATGTTGCCGGGAGCAGATACTCTTGCTGCACGGTTTCTTAAGATGTCGATGCCGTTCAGCGCCTGGATGATCTCATCATGCGTGCGGACGATGCCGACATTTGCCTGCATCAATTCCTGCAGATCATGCTGGATGGTGTATGGATTTTCGCCGCCTTCGCGTTCAAATGGTTCGAGCGCGGTTTTTGTGATCTTGTCGATTTCGGAGTTGTTGATCGTGCCCTGTGAATTTTCTTTTGCAAAAACCGCGGCATACTCGCCCGCACGTTTGCCGAAAACTATTAGATCCGAAAGTGAATTACCACCCAGGCGATTTGCACCGTTGATGCCGGCCGCGCACTCACCCGCCGCAAACAATCCCGGCACAGTCGAGGCCTGCGTGTCTGCGTCAACTCGAATGCCGCCCATAACGTAATGCGTCGTCGGCCCGACCTCCATTGGCGTGGTCGTGATGTCGAGGTTGGCTAGCTGTTTGAACTGGTGATACATCGACGGCAGTTTTTTCTTGATATGCTCGGGCGCATTCTCGATCTTTTCCCTGATCCAGGCGATGTCGAGAAAAACGCCGCCATGCGGCGAGCCGCGTCCGGCTTTAACTTCTCGAACGATGCACCGCGCAACGTGATCGCGCGTCAGCAATTCAGGCGGACGCCTCGCGCTTTTATCGCCTGTCACATATCGCCATCCTTCGTCTTCATTGTCAGCGGTTTGATCTTTATAGTTGTCCGGGATGTCGTCGAACATAAACCGCTTGCCTTCGCTGTTCTTCAAAATCCCGCCTTCACCGCGAACGCCTTCGGTCACAAGAATGCCGCGAACGCTCGGAGGCCAAACCATTCCGGTCGGATGGAACTGGATAAATTCCATATCGATCAGCTCGGCTCCGGCGTCGTAGGCCAGTGCGTGGCCATCGCCCGTGCCTTCCCAACTGTTGCTCGTGATCTTGTAAGCACGGCCAAGCCCGCCGGTTGCGAGGACAACTGCCTTCGCTTTAAAAATGCGAAAACGTCCATGCTCGCGCTCGTATGCAAGACAGCCGATGACGCGTTCGCCGTCCTTCAAAAGCGAAAGCACCGTGACTTCCATATAGACCTCGATACCCTGATGGATGCCGTGATCCTGTAGAGTGCGGATGAGTTCGAGACCTGTTCGGTCGCCGACGTGAGCGAGACGCGGATAGCGGTGGCCGCCAAAGTTTCGCTGATTGATGCGGCCATCCTTCGTCCGGTCGAACACCGCTCCCCAGCCCTCAAGCTCGCGAACACGTTCCGGCGCCTCTTTGGCGTGCAATTCT
>JAYVFJ010000150.1:0-2995 GCA_043773225.1 Chloracidobacterium sp. | reverse complement strand
ATCTCGTAATCCGAGATAGGATCGCGCCCGGACAATGATGAGACATCTACCAAATGCAAAATGAGCGTCGTCCGCTCAACGTGCCGCAAAAAACGATGACCTAAGCCCGCCCCGTCGGACGCTCCTTCGATCAGGCCGGGAATGTCGGCAACGACAAACGTCCGGAAATCACCCATGTCAACCACGCCAAGATTCGGTTCGAGCGTCGTAAACGGGTAATCGGCGATCTTTGGTTTGGCGGCTGAAATGACCGAGATCAGCGTTGACTTACCCGCGTTCGGAAATCCGACCAACCCGACATCGGCGATCAGTTTTAGCTCAAGCTGCAACTCCTTTTCGCCGCCGGGCCGACCGGTGTAATGGTATTTTGGAGCCCGCCGCGTCGGCGTGGCGAAGTGTGCATTGCCCCACCCGCCTTTGCCGCCTTTTGCAGCCAGGTATCGCTGTCCTGGCTCGGTGAAATCAAAAAGTAGCTCATTTGTTTCAGGGTCAAACACCTGTGTTCCGACGGGAACTTTGACGACTGCGTCATCACCGTCTTTGCCCGAGCGGTTCGAGCCTTCGCCGTGTCGCCCGCGTTCGGCCTTGTGCTCGGGATTGTAACGAAGATGCAAAAGCGTATTCAATCCCTCGGTCGCCTCCATCCAAACGCTTCCTCCGACTCCTCCATCGCCACCAGATGGTCCACCGCGCGGCACAAATTTCTCGCGGCGAAATGCCGTCACGCCGTCGCCTCCGTTGCCGGCCTTTACCTTGATCTTTACGCGGTCGAGAAACATAACGTTCTATTCTATGCGTTCATCCGCCGAAGGGGAAGTTGATGAACTTTCCGGCGTTCCGCGTGTCCCGGTGTCCCAGTGCTGTCCCAAAGCACTGTGGGACAGTCTAAACGTTGCAAGTATTCGGTTTATCGCCGAAAAAAGGCTCTGTCCCACGATTTTTTGAAAAAGTTTGCTATTCACTGAAATCATCTTGCAACGTCCGTAAAATATTAATAATAAAAGGGTTTTGTCATTTTGCACAATGTTCCGCGGCTATTCGATTTATGAGCGGTGTGTCACAGAATGTCACACTTTGACACAGCGGAATACCAAAATGCGGCAAGCGGATCGAGCCAAACTCAGGTTAAAATTTTCAAATAACTCATTCTGTGATGTCATCAGAATCAATGTTTCAACAATAACACAACATCGCATAAATGTCAATATTTAAACAAAACAAAAGCGTTGTCCCGATTGCTCGTTTCAACGCTTTTATTTTTATACTCTTTCATTCGCCGAAGCGTTTGAGAGAGTGGCGGTTCTCGCATGTACACGTTTGAACCGCCGATTTTGTATTCCGAAGATGCTCTGCGGGGAGTCGGTCTCCGGTCAGCATCCAAAAGTGAATAAATTCAAGTTTGTTGTACTCGAAAGCACGATGCCGTTAGGTCTTTTTTGGGTGGCTTTTCCTCCACCGCCGGTTACGTTCCCGGCAACGAGGCTCATGTTCCGAAGAACTTGAGCGGCATCACACCCGTTTGGCTGATCATTTCCAAGGGGCGTTGTCCGTTTTTATCCGGACAACTCGGATAAGCTCGAAAGCGAATCCGCGTGAAGCCTTTCGGCTTCGGATCAGGCGATCTAGGACAGCGGCTTTCCGCTCCTTCTGTCCGCGAACGATGTGTCACCACATCTGTTCCACTTCCTGATGCCGGTCAAAATGCCCGTAAGCAATCTCGACTGTGATGCTATATTACACCCTAAAAAACGAATGTCAAGTAGAAAATACTTTAACTATGGCCCTTATTTCACGGGCATTCTGTGGAAAACTTGTGGATAACTCATCGCTCATCCTGTGGATAAAAATGTGGAAAATCCGGCAAGTGATTTGAAGGCAGAAGTTAGTAAATTTGAACCGATTTGGCGACGACAAACATTGTTATTATTTTCGCGAAAAAAATAATTGAAAAAAAATTTCCTAGGAGAAAAAATCTAGAAATTTACAGGCAAAAGACTAACTTTCATCCAGAACCTGTTTTATTGATTTTGCAAATTCACCATGGTCAATCGCAGGGTATTTGTAAAGAAATGGTTTGATCGAGTCAAACAATGACAATAGTTTTTCGCGTTCGATCAATCCATTTTTTAACATTGCTTTGACATCTTGCTCATCCCTCTCGTGCCTGCGTTCGATTTTTGACAAGGCCTGGCTGTAGAGATCGTAATGATAGAAACTGATTTTGCCTTCGTCACCTATGTATCGAGAGCGTTCCTCCCAACCCGGCACCAGCGGAATGAAGTCTGGAGGCGAAGCAAGCTCAATATTTATATCAAGCCGCTCTTTTATCTTGGGGATGGCGCGGAAAAGTTCGTCCATCTCTGGCTCAAATCGAAGGTCAACATCAATCGTCGAGTCTCGCCAGCCCAACAACACTGCGGTTGCGCCGCCGGTGAAATAAACGCGAGCGCGATTTTTACAACTGCGTCCTAAATGACGCATTAAATCGACAATCTTTTCTTTATTGGTTAGTTTCCGCATTTGGCAGCGTGTTCAAAGCTGACCAGTCGTCGTATCCATGCGTTGTATCTTGAATGGGCAGCGTTAGGATTCTCAGCCCTCAATATTTCATATAGACGATGTTCCGGCGAGGTTAGGTTTGATTGAGGAATGGTAATGCCAGCTTGCCGCAGCCGCGGGGCACCGATCAATACCAGCAGAGCAGGTATTGTTTCTACACCATTTGTAAGGTCTAAAATGCCTTGATCGATAATGTCTTGCCCAGGCTTCATCAGAATTATTATAACTTAAGGCGATTTCCTTCATTACTAATTATTAATTTCAAATTTTTAATTTGTAATGAAGAAAAGAGGCCGCCTTTGCAGACAGCCTCTGAAATACCGACAGGTTTGTTGAATTTCTTACGCGGCCTTTGCTGCAAGTTCAGCGGCCCCTTCGGCGTAAACGCTGATGAATTTGCCTTTTTGGCCTTTGTTCTCGAATTTGATAAAGCCCT
>JAYVFJ010000149.1:0-5406 GCA_043773225.1 Chloracidobacterium sp. | reverse complement strand
CTTATGAATGCAGAATTAGTATTGCCCCTCGAAAGAATGACAATCGCCGAAAAGATGGATGTCATTGGCCGTGTTATGGATGACCTCTCGCGTAATTCTTCTGCGGTTCCGGTAATAGAATGGCACGGCGATTTGCTCAAACAGCGAGCCGAAGATCTTAAAAGCGGAGCAGACCGTTTTATAACACTCGATGAAGCAGAAGCTAGAATTCGTCAAAAGACCGGGCGCAAATGAACATCGTCATAACGGAATCTGCGTCTGATGATATTGCCGAGGGCTATTTATTTTACGAAGAGCAATACCAAGGCTTGGGAGATTATTTTGAATCGTCTATTCTGGCAGACATTAGATCACTTGTAGTTTACGCGGGTGTGCACGAAATTCACTTTGAAATTTATTATAGAAAGATCGCCAGCAGATTCCCTCATGCAATCTATTACATAGTAGAGAACGAAATTATCAAGGTTTATGCCGTGGCCGACACCCGCCGTGATCCGACTTGGGTCCAAAAGAGATTTGCGCTATGACCGACAGGCCAAGAGTGGTAATAATCGGCGGCGGTTTTGGCGGGCTTTGGGCTGCAAAAACTCTGGCGAATAAACCAGTTGATGTCACGCTCATCGACCGCAAGAATCATCACGTTTTCCAGCCTCTGTTGTATCAGGTTGCAACAGCCGTGCTAAGCCCCGGCGAGATCGCACAGCCGATCCGACGCATTCTGCACAAATACAAGAATATCGAAGTCATACTTGGCGAAGCTGCTGGTTTTGACAAGGAAAACAACCGTGTCACGCTGACAGATGGATCACAGATCGCATACGACTATCTTATCGCCGCCGCTGGTGCGAGACATGCATATTTCGGGCATGACAGTTGGGAGCGTGACGCGCCGGGATTGAAAACGCTTGAGGATGCGTTGGAAATACGCCGACGGGTTCTGCTCGCATTCGAATACGCCGAACGCAAAGCGTATTTGACCGGCGTTCAAAAACAGTTAAATTTTATAATAGTCGGCGGTGGGCCGACGGGTGTCGAACTCGCCGGAGCGATTGCCGATATTGCCAGAAAGGCGCTTGCCAAAGATTTCAAAGCGATCGACACACGCAAAGCTCAGGTCATGCTTTTCGAGGGCTCTGACAAAATACTCGGCACGTTCGGAAAAGACTTGTCCGACAGCGCAAAATCACAGCTCGAATCGCTCGGCGTCGAGGTTAGGCTAAACAGCTTTGTGACCGATGTCGAACCCGGTCACGTAAAGGTTGGTGAAGATTGGATAGACTGCGATGTCGTTCTATGGGCGACAGGCGTCGCAGCATCGCCTCTCGGCAAATCTCTCGGCGTCGAAACAGACAAAGCCGGACGCGTTCTTGTGGAAAAAGACCTTTCGTTAAAAGGTTTTAAAAATATATTTGTCATCGGCGACATGGCGATGCTTTTGCAAGAGAGCGGTGAGCCTGTTCCCGGCGTCAGCCCGGCCGCGATGCAGATGGGAACGGCTGCGGCAAATAACATTCTTGCCGAATTAACAGGCAAACCGCGTGAGAATTTCGTCTATTGGGACAAAGGAACGATGGCGACGATAGGCCGCCGAAAAGCCATCGCCCAGGCCGCAGGATTTAAGTTTAAAGGATTTATCGCCTGGCTGATGTGGCTTTTCCTGCACATTTTTTTCCTTATCGGTTTTCGCAATCGGTTAGCTGTGTTGATCGACTGGTTCTGGGCATATCTCACCCGCGAACGCAGCGCCCGCCTAATCACCGGCGACGCCGACGAAATGCAGGACGCAATGCGCTTCCTCGAAGCCCGCCCGCCCAAATGCACAAGCCTGCGCGTAAGCAAGGGCGATAGCGAGCGTTGAGTGTATCGTCCTTGCTGACGCGCAGGCTTGGGCATTTTTGAACGCAGCGAAAAAGGGGGGATAAGCGTTGCGTTGCATCATTAAAATTATTGACAATTTATGCAATTTCTGATAGACTTCAGATCGCATGATTTATATTGATTTAACGCAAAGTGAGGTTGATTGTCCCGAAACAAGTTTACTGAAAACTTTTTTCAAAAATCGTGGGACAAGGCAAAATTATGGCCGCAACTCTATTATTAACAACAATTAGCCTGTCCCACGCCGACTTGGGACAGCTTGGGACAGCGGGACAGATTCAAAATGACGAGATTTTGAGCCATAAGCCTCGTGTTTATAATGGTTTGCAGCAACGCACATCGTGCAAAAGCTGTGTCAATTTGTGTCAATCTGTGTCACAACGCAATAAATTGCGGTTAATTTGCTATCATAGTCCGCGTTGCAAATTTGGCCTCTCGATCCATCATAAAATGAATAAATTTTTATCGCTCATCTTACTTGTTTTTACTTTTGCTGCGATCTCATTCGCCGCCGGGCCGTCAATCTGGTCGGTGAACTCGCGTGCTGATGTCTTAAAGGGTGACGCAAGAGGCGTTTCGATAGACCAAAACGGCACGATCACGCTTGCGCCAAAACTGACCGAGGTTTTTAAGACCGAGCAGTCATATATCTGGTCGAGCGCGGTTGACTCGGCGGGAATTGTCTATCTTGGCACCGGCGGAGACGGCAAAATATTTAAGGTTGACGCGAGCGGGAAAGGCGCATTATTCACTGATCTTGGCGAGTTGAATGTCACGTCGCTCGCAATCGGCAAATCGGGCGAACTATTTGCCGGGACATCGCCTGACGGCAAGGTTTACCGGATCGATGTGAGCGGTAAAGCCGAAATCTATTTTGCGCCAAAGGAAAAATACATCTGGTCGCTAGCTGTTATGGCTGACGGCAGTCTTGCGGTCGGCACCGGCGACGGCGGAAAGCTCTACAAAGTGAAAGCAGCAAACGCGACCCCTGAATCGTCGGTTATGTTTGACACAAGCGAGCTGCACATTATTTCACTCGCGACCGACAAGCAGGGAAATCTGTATGCCGGAACTGACGCTAACGGTATAGTGATGCGTTTCGGCGCCGACGGCAAGCCGTTTGGTTTACTCGATTCGCCTCTGCGTGAAATTCACGATATTGCTGTCGGAGTGGACGGCTCGATCTATGTGCTTGCATTGGGCGAATCAGCTTCTGCGGCAAAACCGGATTCAGCGGCAGTGACAGCGGCGCCGGAGAACAAAACCGTTTCGGCTGACAGATCAAATCCGCCAGTTCCCGAACCGCCCGCAAAAAGCCGCTACGACCTGACCGGTGCAAAATCCGCCGTTTACCGCATCTTGGCAGACGGCGGCACGGATATTTTGTGGGCATCGACGACGGTCACGGGCTTCTCGTTATACGCACATCAGACGGGAAACGGTGTTCTGCTTGGCACATCGGACAAAGGCCGCATTTACAATATCGGCAACGATGGCCGCGACACACTCGTTCTTCAAACCGACGCAAATCAGATCTCGACAATTCAGTCTGCAGGTTCAAGTCTGATTGCAACTTCGAGCAATCAGGGTTCGCTGTTTCGATTTGGGACGGAAACGGTCGCTGAAGGCATCTATGATTCAGCGGTTTTGGATGCAAAAACAACGGCGACTTGGGGAAGAATCTGGTGGAACGGTGCCGGCAATGTCGCCATTCAAACTCGCACAGGCAACACCGAAAAACCGGACGAAACATGGAGCGCATGGAGCACCGCGCAAATCGATGCGAAGGGCGGGCCGGTCGGCAGTCCAAAAGCAAGATATTTTCAATGGCGTGCGACTCTGAAAACCGCCAATGCATCTCTCAGCGAAGTCAATCTTGCCTTCATTGCCCGCAATATCGCGCCTGAGGTTTTGTCCATAAACGTGTTGCCGACAAATGTCGGCCTCGCGGCCAATCCTCCACAGCAGATCGACCCGAACATCGAGTTGTCGGGAATGGATTCAATTATTTTTGGCATTCCGAATGTCGCACAGCCGCCGCGTCGCGTCTATCAGCGCGGAGCAACTTCGCTGCAATGGACAGCCGATGACCGCAACGGTGACAAAATGCTCTATGACGTTTATTACAAAGAGATCGGCGATGCGAACTTCAAACTTCTTCGCGGCGAGATGACCGACAACTTTATCGCAATAGACGGCCAATCGCTCGCCGACGGACGATATATTTTTAAGATCGTTGCCCGCGACACGCCGTCAAACCCATTGAGTCTCGCGCTGTCCGGCGAAAAAACAAGCGAGCCAATAGACATAGACAACACGCCGCCAATTGTCACCGCATCCGGCTCTCCGCAGATCACAGGCGACAAGGCGCAAGTTGTTTTTGAAGCAATGGACGCTGCAAGCTACCTAACCCGTGCCGAATACAGCATCAACGGCGGCGAATGGATGACCGTGTATGCCGACGACGGAATTTCTGACAGCCCAAACGAGCGCTATTCGATAGACGTGTCCATCAAGGCTACAGGCGAATATGCAGTAACGATAAAGGTCTATGACGTAAACGGCAATTCGGGAAACGCCCGCGTAGTCGTTCGTAGGTAACGGATGCACAAGCCCGCGCGTTAGCAAGGGCGATACACTCAACATGGAGATAATTGAATGCTTGACGATTACGGCTTTGAGATTTACGAAGAGAACGCATTCCCGATAGCATACCTTCTCACTTTTCGCACTTTCGGCACTTGGCTCCATGGCGATCAACGAGGCTCGTATTCGCGTCCTCAACGTCACCGCTCGAAATACATAAGTTCCAACGTTCCTCTGAGAGAAAAGATGGAAAAAGAAATCAAGCAGGAAGTTGTTATCTTGAACCACCACGAACGAACATTAGTGCATGAAGCAATCGTAGAAGTATGCCAATTCAGGGCGTATGATCTTAGAGCTTTGAATGTCCGCAGTAATCATGCTCACGCGGTAGTTTCAAAATCAATCAAGCCTGAAAAGATCGTAAACGATTTCAAGGGTTACGCCACTCGTCGGCTGCGGTCTGAAGGGTATTATTTGCCGGATAGCAAGGTTTGGTCACGAGGTGCGAGTACTCGATATTTATGGAAGCCTCGACATGTAGAAGCTGCGATAGATTATGTTTTATACTCGCAGGGAGACATTCCTTTTGAAATCGTTACAGAGGTCCCGGATGATGAGTTTGAGTAGTTCAGTGTTGAGGGTATCGCCCTTGCTCACGCGCGGGCTTGTGCAAAGTAGCTATTTGACAATTTAACCTACCTTTTTTGGCAGTGCCATTGTCTGGCCTTCGCTGTCGATCTCGAGGTGCCGAGTCGTGTTTTCGGTAACACTCGGCGGGACGAGGTCGCCGGTTTTGTAACGCGATTCCGGTGAGACAAATTCGGTTTGCTGCGGCGGCAAGGCGGTATTCGGCGCGGAAGCAACAACATCTTGCGTGACTGTCGGCGCGTAAACTGGCTGGCCTTTTTCAGCACGACGAAGCTGCATATACTGAGCAATACC
>JAYVFJ010000148.1:0-2123 GCA_043773225.1 Chloracidobacterium sp. | reverse complement strand
GTAAGAGAATACTTAGGTTTGCCTGAAGATTTTCCAATGTTTTTCTGATATTCTTCTGACGCCCTATGTCGCAGTTGCAAAAAGAGTTATATGAATTCTCGCGGTTTCGTCTGGACGTTTCAGAACGTCTTTTGCGGCGCGACGGTAAGCGTGTTTCGCTGACCGACAAAGCGTTCGATACGCTCTGCGTCCTGGTAAAGCACGGAGGCGAACTTGTTGGCAAAGATGAATTGATGACCGAAGTCTGGGTGGACGCGATAGTCGAAGAAAACAATCTCGACCAAAAAATCTCGATGCTGCGGCAGGCACTCGGCGAGCGCGGCAGAGGCAAGGAAAAATTTATCGAAACCGTACGCGGGCACGGTTATAGATTCCTGCCCGACGTGCGCCGCGTCGAAGCCGAACTCGAGATTGATAGCGTGCATTCGACTACTTTAACCATACCATCAAGAACTGGATCAAATTCCTCGATTGCCGCAAGACCATACGAGACAAAACGCACAGGCAACGTCCTGGCTGTTGCAAAATGGCGGCGCGAAGAAATTGAGGATACAACGGAAGCCGTAAACGATGAAGCGAGAACGGCAAACGTTGCCGGGTATTCGACGCCGAAGCTCACGGCACGGTTTCACCGTATCTCGTCAACGCGCCGCGCCGTCATATACGCCGCCGTTTTGATAATTCTGATGTTAGGCTCTGTGGGATATTTGTGGCAATGGCGGCAAACTTCTGTCGCTCCGCAGACTGAAATAAAATCGCTTGCCGTGCTGCCGCTCAAATCGCTCGACGCCGGTGAAAACTATCTGGGATTGGGCATAGCCGACGCGGTTATCAGGCGAATCAATCAGACAGGCAAGTTGATTGTGCGCCCGACGAGTGCCGTGCGTCGCTATCTCAACGAGGACACGGACGCGCTCACCGCCGCCCGACAACTGAACGCCGACGCGGTTTTGGAAGGAAATGTCCAACGCGCCGATGACCGTTTGCGCGTGAGCGTTAATCTGCTTCGCACCAGCGACGGCGTATCTTTATGGTCTGATAGTTTCGATATGCGCTCTGCCGACATCTTCACGATTCAAGATACGGTGGCGCAGCAGGTGGCAACGCGCTTGCAACTGCAACTCGACCCGTCGCAGCAGGCGCGACTCATGAAGCGATACACGTCAAACCCCGTCGCTTACGAATATTATTTGAAGGGCGTTTATACCTTCGACCAGCGTGTAACTGGCACACAGCGGAAGGAAGCGACCATTGATTTTTTCAAACAGGCGATTGAAGCCGACCCGAACTTCGCGCTGGCGCACGCGCAACTCGCTTACGCCTACGCACAGAAGGCGATTTTTATAGAGCCGACCGAAGCTGTGTGGGCGGAGCGTGCGAAGGAAGAAATCAATCGGGCGGAGGCGCTCGACCCGCAACTTGCCGAAACTCACCTTGCGCGTTTTCAACTCCTGTATGGCGCGTATGAAGGTTACCAGGGCGAAGCCGCCGTTCGTGAGCTGTTTTTAGCGCAGCAACTCAACCCGAACGTCGGTCACGCTGAATTGGCATACCTTTATCTACACCTCGGACTCGAAGACCTCGCCGCGCGTGAACTCGAACGCGCCTCCGAGATTGACCCGACGAGCGAGTATGCCAAAATGATGACCCTCCTCATGTATGAGCTAGGCGGTAAATTTGATGAATACGCCGCGCATCGGGAACTTTACCATGACGCTTATATGGACGCATGGTATTTCATGGGCACAGGTCGTTTGGATGAGGCGCAAAAGACGATTGATGAATGGTCAGCGAAGAGACCCGATGACATTGAGTTGCCGCCCAAAAAGGCTCTGCTCTTTGCTTTGAAAGGAGACTTCCGCGCGGCGGAGGCGTCGATCCCTGCCATCCTCAGCAGTCATCCCGTCAAAGACCCCCTATATCATCACGCCGCTTACGACATCGCCCGCATCTACGCGCTCGAAGGTAAGAGCGTTGAAGCCGTCAAATGGTTAAGAGAAGCTAACGCCACGGGTTTTCAACCTTATCCGCTGTTCGAGCGCGACGCTTTTCTAAACCGCATCCGAAACGCGCCCGAATTTATCCAATTTATGGCGGAGATGAAAGCTCAGAATGAAAGATAC
>JAYVFJ010000147.1:0-12101 GCA_043773225.1 Chloracidobacterium sp. | reverse complement strand
TTGTAGTTGCGTTTGGAATTGAACGGCGGATCAATATAACAAAGATCAACCGTCTCGTCGCGGATAAACTTCCGCATCACATCAAGATTGTCACCGTAAAAAAGTTTGTTCATGGAATCTGCTTACGGAAATGTAGCATTAACCGTTTGGCTTGGCAAGAAAGGGCAGAGCGGCTGCCCGGCGCAGGGGATTTGATTGTTTCGGTCTCTCGGAACTTTTTTCAACGGTAAACAAAAAGGCACGAACAGAATTTTTCTGCTCGTGCCTTTTTGTTAAGGAAATATAAGGTGAATTTGGAAGATCGAATTCACCTTTTACTATCTATTCGGTCACATAACGAACCGTTTTGGCGTCAGCGCTCAGGGTTACATGCCAGAGGCCGTCCGAGGTGCGGAATGTGGCTATGTCGGTTATGCCGTCACCGTCGAAATCGAATGGGACGGGGACATAGGCGTCGGTGTCGCTTGCATCTGACACATTCAGCAAGGCACGCCTTCCCAAAATGTCACCGCTGCTAACGCCGCCATCGTCGCCGCCGGTGGTGCCGCCGATTGTGCCGCCTCCGCCGTGGTGCCGGGTGATCGGATTTAGCTGGCCGCGAATTTCGCCTTCAGGATTGTTGGCTGTTGCCACCTGGAAATACCACAGACGTCCCCGAAGCTGTGCTACCTGATCGGCAGTCACGTCGAATGTCTGCGACGCATAGCCGAATGCACCGGTTGGAAGCGTCAGCGTGAAAATAACCGGGCCATTCTCGCTGGTCGTGGCCGGGCCATTGATCGTTAAGGCCGTTGCGGCGGACGAAAGATTTCTAAATCCGACACAAACACGGAGCTGTGTTCCCGCCGAGTTCAAAGCTGCAAATCCGACACCGAGTCCGTCCGTTGTCACGGGTGGAACTTCGTTGGCGCCGTTCAAGCGGGCTGCGAATGCGCGAGGCGGTAGAGGCGTGCCCGATGGCGACGGCCAAGGCGTGTGCGAAGGCGACGGCCACGGCGTGTGCGTCGAGGTCGGTGACGGTGACGGCGGAGCGGCAAACGTGCCGGACAAATATGTTACATTTCCCGCAGAGGGCGCGGGGCCGATCGTCAGAGTGTCACCCGCAACAACCATCGGCACTGTGCCGCCGTTATAAGTTGACAGGGAAAGGTGTCCGCGCCTGAAATTGTCAAGCGTGAAAGTTCCGATCGGACTCGCATTGAGATTTACCTGGAGCACGGTGCCGCCGGGCAGATTCACATTTGAAACGGATACGTTTAGTCGTCTTGTTGGTTCCGGCGTTCCCGTCGGGGCAACATAATAGCTTGCAAAACCGTGCGGCGTGGCTCCACCGATAGGCTCACCCGTAAGGGGTGCTACGAGGCCGGAAAAAGTTCCGATTTGAGCATGCGTGGTTGTTGACGCAAAATCCAAAACAAAAGGCAATGCTGCCACGACCGCCATGACGGCGACCATCAATAAAAGAAAGCGCGGATTTCCGCTTTTCTTGCTTACAGAATTAATCTGAGACATCTATTTTTTTCTCCTGAATTTAATTTACAGCAAGTGTCCGGAAATACAATCGGCATTGCACAACTTGCGTCTAGTTACAAAACTTCTCCATCAATAAGCCGAAGTAATTAGTTGGGAGGATTAGTTTAACCCAAAATCGTAAAAATCACAAGACCCTTTGTAATCAACTAATAACATTCCAAAAAGGCAATATTTTCCTTTTTACAAATCATAAGACGCGGCATGAGCCGTTCTGGTCTCAAATTTTTTTTTGGCTGTCCCGCGTGTCCCTGCGTTTTTTCACGGTTCAGAGTGCGGATTTGCGCGCACTCTGAACTTATGTCCCACGCTGGCTACAGAAAAGCCACCGGACGCGAGGCTGCGGTCCAATGTCTAAGTCATGCGGTGGCGGCGAAGATAATAAAAGAACCGAACACCACTCCTGCAAAACCTGCCGGGCGAAATAGTTTGTTGAATGTGGCTGACTTTGCGGCGAATGCCCGGTGGCGCTTTTCGCCAATAATTATCAGAAACAGTCCTGCAAACAGGAATACACCGCCGATAGAGCGAAAAAATAAAGGGAAATTTGTCTGACCGGCGCAAAATATCATTACGCCCGCCAGCAATATCCGCGAAGTGATCTCGAAAATATGAAAATACGGCTTCTCAGCGAACCGCACGATCCCACGTGACCACGCCGCAGGACTCGCGATCATCATAGTACTCAAAATAATTGTTAGCAGCCCGATGGCCGCGATCGCGTACATATTTTCTTGTATGGTCGTTCCTAGAGTATGGCTAAGTCAGATCAAGCGCTTTGCGAATCATTTCAGGCAGGTTCTCTATGGGAAGCATGTCTGACAATTTTTTAGTAAGTTTCCACGTCACGGCCTGACCTTCCGCCATTCGCACAAGGGTTCCGGCGTTGCCTTCGGCTACATCACCCTTTCGCCACATATTAAAAACGATCGCATGCGGACAAATTCCTAAACAAAGAAGGTATTCATACCGTCGGTCGAGCCGAACATGGTTAAACTGAAATGTACCGTTTGCTCCTAAAGACGCCGTCTTTATCTCAAAGTGATGGCCCGCGATCTGTGTGTCGATTTTCCCTGCTCGATTTCCCTTCGCGGCAATCTCAATGTGCGCCGCAGCAACATAGCGGCGTATGAACTCTTCGCCAATTTCCCCTCTGTTCGTATTGCCGAGATTCCGATACGCTAGAAGCGGTGAGTCGATCCAGATATTTTCGGGAGCATGGTCTTTTATAATATCGACCATCAATTCAATAGGGTCTATTGAGGAGGCATCCATCTTTTTTTCCCACCATCTGACTTCCAAAATACCAAAAAATAAGAGTGATTCTTGCGAGCGTGAACTTGCTGAACGACACGGCTCACGCCGGGGCGGTTGTTCCGTACGACTACGAATAAATCCTCAGCGACAAAACCCATTTCCTCGTAGATTGCCATTATCTCTACATGAGTAAATCGCTGCTGATTAGCACAAACTTCGTCCTGGCACTTCACGATAAAGACACCACGGTCTTTTAGGACACGATACGCTTCCTTTCCACCATCGCGATACAGGTCAAGAACCGCCTCATGATACTTACTATTAGTTAGGTTGCCGGTAGCGTTATTTCTATAGTGATCCTCGAACTGGGTATGGACCGTATGAGCCGAACCGCCAGGGCTATGCATATAGGGTGGATCAAAGACAACACAGTCAATTTCACCGCTCTTGTATGGAAGATCGCGGCAGTCAACACCATCTTGAATATCGGTTGCCTTGAGCTGGTATTTCCCGCTCGGAACCAACCTCCAAAACGCACCCTTTCCATAAGTCACGTCCGCTACAATGCTTTTTGGCTTTACATACAACCGCAGAATTTGTGGAAAGAGTTTGTCATTTCCTTCCATGGAAGCGCTAAATACGAGATCGTTCGTAGGGTGTCCGTTTTTAACCGTCCGCTTTTTTTCATTTATTGGATGCGCTATGACGACCGTCTCAAACGTATCGTAAAGTGTTGGTTGGGCCTTCATTGTAGAAATCATAACTGACGCGCCTTTGGGACTCAAGACCGGACGGCCATCATTAAACCTACGCGGCTTGCAGTTTGCCCGCGAAAGAGCAAGTTGTAATTGCTGTTGCTCATTGATCTGCATCAAACACCCGCTACGCAGGTGGTTCTGGCTTGTCGCCGTAATAAGGTTTGTTCATGGATTTGCTCACGGAAAATGTAGCATTATAGCGTTTGGCTTGGCAAGAATATCGGGATAATTCCGCTTGGCGGCGGTTGGCGCTGGGCGCTTGAACAAAAACTAAAATCCGTCGGATAATCGGCCTTTATATAACTGCGCAGGCAGTTAGTGATGATGGTTCGCGGCAGATTCGTATTGCTTTTGTCTTTCGATTTTGCGTAAATAGAATTATTCCTTTCTGACGATGTAGATTTTTTTAGATGTAGCATTTTTTAGATACCGGGTTTTATAAAGTATGCAAGAGTTTACTGACCAAATGCCGTCGGACATTGAGCGTTTTCCGATGGTTCCGATCCGTGACGTGGTTATCTTTCCTTTTACAAAGGTTGCGTTCAAGATCGGGCGGCCGACGTCGGTTGCCGCGCTTGAGCAGGCGATGAACGGCGGGCGGCAGATATTTTTGGCGACGCAGCACGACGCGACGGTTGACGAGCCGACGGCCGACCAGATCTATGTGGTCGGAACGCTTGGCCGAATTCTACAGGCACAGCGGCAGGACAACGGCCAGATTAAGGTTGTTGTCGAGGGACGCGAGCGCGGGCGGATGGTGCGTGTCGAACAGGACTCTGACGGCATGTTTTACGCTCATGTCAGACGCGTGGCTTCGACCGACGAGTCGGGTTATCGCACCGACGGCTTTTTGCAAAAGATACATCAACTGGTCGAACAGTTTTTGCGCGTTTCGCCGGACGCTTATACGGACGCGCTGCACGCCAGTTTGCGCGGAGTTTCTGCCGCGCAGATAGCCGATTCGATGTCGTCGCATTTGCGGATCGAGGTTAAGGAAAAACAGGTGCTGCTTGAGACCGTTTCCGTAGCCGAGCGGCTTCAAAAACTTGTCGAAATTCTCCAGTCCGAGATCGAAAAACGCCAGCTCGACCGCAACATCCAGTCGCAGACGAAAAAGCAGATGGATAAGCATCAGCGCGAATATTATCTCAACGAACAGATCAAGGCCATCCATAAAGAGCTTGGCCGCAAGGACGACAAGGCCGAGCTTGAGGAGCTAAAGAAGAAGATCGTCGAAGCCGGCATGACCGAGGAAGCGACCGAAAAAGCAATGCAGGAATTTGCACGGCTCGAAGCGATGCCGCCGATGTCCGCCGAGGGAACGGTCGCCAGAACCTACCTCGACTGGCTGATAAATGTTCCGTGGCAAGCGAGGTCGGAGGAGATCGAAGACCTCGGCGAAGCAGAAAAAACGCTCAACGAAGACCATTACGGTTTGGAGAAAATCAAGGAACGGATTTTGGAGTTTCTCGCTGTTCGACAGCTTGTAAAAAATCCTAAGGGCACGATACTTTGCTTTGTCGGTGCACCGGGCGTTGGCAAAACTTCGCTTGGAAAATCAATTGCACAGGCTACGGGGCGAAAGTTCGTCCGGTTGGCTCTTGGCGGCGTTCATGACGAAGCCGAAATTCGCGGGCATCGGCGCACCTACATCGGTTCGATGCCGGGACAGATTATTCAACTTATGAAACGCGCCGGAACGACCAATCCGGTCATGTTGCTCGATGAGGTTGACAAACTCGGACGCGATTATCGCGGCGACCCGAGCGCGGCCCTGCTTGAGGTGCTCGACCCGGAGCAGAACAGCACGTTTCGCGATCATTATCTTGATATTGATTACGACCTGTCGCATGTGTTTTTTGTTGCGACGGCGAATGTTCTGCACACGATTCCGCCGGCGCTGCAGGACAGGCTTGAGATACTAAATTTATCGGGCTACACCGAGCGTGAAAAGATCGAAATCGCCAAACAGCATCTGATCGGCAAGCAGTGCGAGAACAGCGGCATCGCCGCCGCGAGCGTCGTGTTTACCGATGAAGGCATCCTCGAAATTATCAGGCATTACACACGCGAGGCAGGCGTGAGAAACCTCGAACGCGAGATCGGTTCGTGCCTGCGAAAGATCGCGAGGAAATTTGTCGGCACTGAGGACAAGACGGATTTTCGCGTTGTGATAGACGCCGAAAAGGTTCAGGAACTGCTCGGGACAATTCGTTTCCGTAAACAGGACATCGCCCGCAAAAGCGAGATCGGGCTTGTCAACGGGTTGGCGTGGACTGAGGTCGGCGGCGATGTGTTGCAGGTCGAAGCCACGCTCGTAAAAGGCAAAGGCGAAGTCACTCTGACCGGAAAACTCGGCGAAGTGATGCAGGAATCGGCGAAGGCGGCGTTGACATGCGTCCGCACGCGGGCTGAGGAATTAGGCATCGATCAGGCCATTTTTAAGGAAAAGGATCTTCATATTCATGTGCCTGAAGGCGCGATACCAAAAGACGGCCCGAGCGCCGGTATTACTATTGCGACAGCGATGGTTTCGGCAATGACGCGAAAAGCTGCCCGCCACGACGTAGCGATGACCGGCGAGATCACTCTTCGCGGCAAGATCCTGCCGATCGGCGGCGTCAAGGAAAAAATGCTGGCCGCTCACCGGTTTGGTTTGAGAACGCTTATTCTTTCAAAAGAGAACGAAAAGGATTTGGTTGATATTCCCGAAGAGGTTCGTGACGAACTCACTATTCACTTGGTCGATACCATCGATGAAGTGCTCAAATTTGCACTCGAAAGCGATCTCACAGCCGAGAATATCGAAACGCCGCAAATATGGCAGCCCGAACCGGGAACAACGGATATTTCAGCGGTTGTTGAATAGATGCACAAGCCCGCGCGTTAGCAAGGGCGATACACTAAATGTTGAATCTATTGCCAGCAACGCTGTCATGATATTTTCAGCTTACAATTGGTGTTATGGGAACTTTTAAGGTCAAATGCAAGGTTGAGAACATCGTTAATCGCAAAAAATTTGCTGTAATACCGCAAATGCTTGTCGATACGGGAAGTGAATATACCTGGATTGCGGAAAAGTTGCTTGAGAAACTGGATGTCCAACGTGAAAAAAAGGATATTAGTTTTGTAATGGCAAATGGGCAGATCGTCACAAGAAGCATTGGTTTTGCCCTACTTAGGTATGACGATTATTTTACAGTTGATGAAGTAGTTTTTGCTGAAAAAGGTGACCTGCTACTGTTAGGTGCAAGAACGCTTGAAGGACTTAGCTTGATGGTTGATCCACGTCAAAAGAAACTTGTAGCATCAGGGCCGATCCCGGCAGCGTAAATTCGACACTGAATCTACCGCCCTTACTGCCGTGCGGGCTTGCGCGATAATGAAGATCACATCCGCTGAATTCGTAAAAAGCGCTTTTGAGAAAAGACACTGGCCGATAGACGGCCGGGCAGAGATCGCTTTTTTGGGCCGCTCGAATGTCGGAAAATCGTCGCTCATAAATTCGTTGCTGCTGAGAAAAGGCCTGGCGAGAACGTCAAATACGCCTGGCCGCACTCAAAGCATTAATTTTTTTTTGATAAACGAGGGCTTTTATTTCACCGATCTGCCGGGTTATGGCTACGCACGGGTTTCCAAAACTATGCGTGCGGATTGGGGGAAAATGGCTGAGGAATACCTGGCGGACCGCGAAGAATTAGCCTTGTGCATCCAGTTGATCGATGCCCGGCATGGTGCCACGCCGCTCGACATCCAGCTTAACGAATGGCTCAACCATCACGAAAAGCCGCATTTGATCGTCGCGACAAAGGCCGACAAGCTTTCAAACAACGAGCTTCGCAAGTCGGTAAATGAGGCGGAAAAGCAGCTTTCGGGTGCAAAAATGCTGGCATATTCCGCTCAAACCGGCCGCGGGCGAGAGGAACTCTGGGCCGAGATAAATGCTTTGATAAAAAAATATTGATTTTTCAGTTGATTTTTGTAATCTATTATTGTAATAATTGATTTTCCCGTTAAAACAGGGTTTTGCGAAAAAG
The DNA here is from genome assembly GCA_043773225.1 of Chloracidobacterium sp. Lineage (GTDB taxonomy): Bacteria > Acidobacteriota > Blastocatellia > Pyrinomonadales > Pyrinomonadaceae > OLB17. Next base: position 4,519 of record JAYVFJ010000147.1, on the reverse strand, counting down.
CTTTTGCGGCTTAATTCACTGGCAATACTACATACAATCCATACTATTTTCTCCGCCCTTTAAGTTTTATTCTCGTTAGTTCCGAACATCCAAGCGCGAGAAAATAGTTACAAACTCTAAATCCTAAAAGCTCATCTTTTTTAGCTTCAATTTTATTTGAATAACATGGCAACAAAATCTACACAAACCCGCAAACCACGAGTGGTTAAAGATACGGACGAGCCGGACATTTCCTCCGCTGAAGAGATTGATAGCGATTTGTCGAACGATTCGTCGAACGGCGAAATGTCTGAGGCAAGAGATGAAATCCCTGAGGCAAGAGGCGAAATGCCTGAGACAAGAAAAGCAGCGCCGAATGGTAAAAATGACGACGGCATCCTTAATCTTGCCGGATTAAAAGATATGTCGATCAGCGAGCTGACCCATATCGCCAAAGAAATGGGCATCGAGGGAGCGACCGGCCTGAGAAAACAGGAGCTGATCTTTAAGCTTCTCGCGGCTCAGACCGAAAAAAGCGGCCTCATCTTTTCCGAAGGCGTGCTCGAAACTCTGCCCGACGGCTTTGGTTTTCTGCGTGCACCGGAATACAACTATCTGCCCGGGCCGGACGATATTTATGTCAGCCCTTCGCAGATTCGCAAATTCGATCTGCGAACAGGCGACACCGTTTCGGGTCAGATTCGCCCGCCAAAAGAAGGCGAGCGCTACTTTGCCCTCATCAAGGTCGAAGCGATCAATTTTGAGGCCCCTGAGCAATCGCGCGAAAAAATCTTCTTTGACAACCTGACGCCCCTTTATCCTGACGAGCAGCTTAGCATGGAGATCGAAGACGACCCGGATAAGGTCTCTGCCCGCGTCATTGATCTGGTTACGCCGATCGGCAAAGGCCAGCGTGCACTGATCGTCGCTCCGCCGCGAACCGGCAAGACGATGCTTCTGCAGACGATCGCAAACTCGGTCACGGAAAATCATCCGGAAGTGACCCTGATCGTTCTGCTGATAGACGAAAGGCCGGAAGAAGTCACGGACATGCAGCGCAGCGTAAGAGGTGAGGTCATCAGTTCGACATTTGACGAGCCGCCGACGCGTCACGTTCAGGTCGCCGACATGGTTATCGAAAAGGCAAAACGACTTGTCGAACATAAACGCGATGTTGTTATCCTACTGGATTCGATCACTCGCCTTGCACGAGCTCACAATGCTGTTGTGCCGCCGTCGGGCAAGATCCTGTCAGGTGGTATTGATTCCAACGCGCTGCAGCGTCCCAAAAGATTTTTCGGCGCAGCACGAAATATTGAAGAAGGCGGCTCGCTGACGATCATCGCCACGGCCTTGATCGATACAGGCTCGCGTATGGACGATGTTATTTTCGAGGAGTTCAAGGGAACAGGTAACTCGGAAATTCACCTCGACCGCAAACTTTCAGACAAGCGTCTGTTCCCGGCAATAGACCTTCAGCGGTCAGGCACTCGAAAAGAGGAGTTGCTCATAGACAAAGAAAACCTCAATCGCATCTGGGTCATGCGGCGTGTCCTAAATCCGCTGTCGCCCGTCGAGCAAATGGAAGTCGTTCTCGAACGTCTCGGTAAGACAAAAACAAACGCCGAATTTTTGGCGTCTATGCAGACCTAATTTAGTAAATAGTGAATCGTAAATCGTGAATAGTGGAAAGACGTTTGATGTTTTCTGCTATTCACGATTTACTATTTACGATTCACATTTTTTATGCGTGTTGCCGTAATTTCTGCAGAGGCAGTTCCATACTCGAAGACCGGCGGGCTGGGCGATGTTGCCGGAGCGCTGCCAAAGGCGCTGAAGCAGGTCGGTATTGATTCGTTGCTAATAACGCCTTGTTACTGGCAGACCAAAGGCGAATATCTTTGGCACACGGCAATAGACGACCTCTGGGTGGCATGGCGCGGGCGTCCATATCACGCGAGGGCATTTTACAGCGAGGCAAATGGTTCGCCGACTTTTTTGATTGACGCTCCGTCTCTTTTTCACAGGGATTCGATCTACGGTTATACCGAAGATTACGAGCGGTTTGCTTTTTTTAATCACGCGGCTCTTGCATTATTAGAGCGGATCGGAAGGGCACCGGACATAGTTCATTTGAACGACTGGCATTGCGGTTTTGCGGCGGTCGAGATCGCGTCGCGGCGGCATCGCGAAGCATATTGGCAAGGCACGCGAACCGTATTTTCCATACACAATATGGCCTATCAGGGCGGCTTTGGATTGGGCGAATTGGCAAGTTTAGGTTTTACTTCAAGTTACGCCAAAAGTGTCTTTAGTTTCAACGGTTACGCCTCTGCAATGAAAGCGGGACTTGAGGTTTCTGATACAATTTCTGCTGTTTCAAAACGATATGGTTACGAGATCCAAACCGGCGAATTTGGCTACGGGTTAGACTGGCTGACACGCCAACGGGCGAACCGTTTGATCGGCATCACAAACGGCGTTGATTATGATGTTTGGAACCCTGAAACCGACACGGAATTGCCCGCGCATTTTTCGATGGATGATCTTGCCGGCAAGAGCGAATGCAAACGCGCTTTGCTCGAACAATTTCAATTACCGGTCGAATTAGACCGCCCGGTCTTTGCCAGCGTTACGCGTCTTACATCTCAGAAAGGCGTCGAATTGCTGCGGCAGGGAGCGGGCGATATCTTGGCGTCTGGCGGATTTTTTATCGCGCTCGGCTCGGGCGAAAAGGATTCGGAACATTTTCTGCAGGCCCTACGCGATTACGCTCCTTCGCGCGTCGGAGTCTATATCGGTTACAATGAGAGTCTGGCACATTTGATCGAAGCCGGCGCGGATATGTTCCTGATGCCGTCAAAGTTTGAGCCTTGCGGTTTGAACCAAATGTATTCGTTAAGATACGGGACTGTGCCGATTGTCCGAGCAGTCGGCGGTCTGGACGACACAGTGCAAAATTTTGACGCTGTAACCGGAACCGGAAACGGTTTTAAATTCGGTCCTTATCAGGCAGACAAACTGCTCGAAAAAATTTACGAGGCGCGATTTGCATACGAAGACAAAGAGACTTGGAAGAAAATTCAACGCAACGGAATGTCGGTCGATAATTCTTGGGAGAACGCGGCGAGAAATTACGTTGAGCTTTATCAGTGGACGCTAGAGAATTAAAAGCTGGCAGCTAGAAGCTTGCGGCTAGTAGCTAGAAAAATCGCTGTGTTTACAAACAAAGAAAGAGAAAAAAATACTAGCTGCCAGCTACTAGCTGTTAGCTGCTAGCCAAAAAAACTAATGATAATTGTGATCATCGGAGCTCAATGGGGCGATGAAGGAAAAGGAAAAGTTGTTGATCTGCTTGCGGATCGGTTTGATATTGTGTCGCGTTATCAGGGCGGGCACAATGCCGGGCATAGCGTTTATGTGGGCGATAAAGCCTTTGTTTTGAGACTGTTGCCGTCGGGTATTATTCACGAAGACAAAACGTGCGTGCTCGGAAACGGCATGGTCATAGACCCAAAGGCTTTTTTTGAAGAGGTTGACCAGATTCAAGAAAAAGGTATTTCTGTCACACCCGAACGTCTCAAAGTTTCGAGCCGCGCTCATTTGATAATGCCGTATCATCGGGCTCTCGATCATACGTCGGAAGAGCGGCTTGGCAACGAGAAGATCGGAACGACTCTGCGAGGCATCGGCCCGGCTTACGAAGACAAAGCCGGCCGCCGCGGCATTCGCGTTGCCGACGCAATGTCGCCGGATTTGCTCAAGCTCCGCATCGAACGCAATCTCGAAGAAGCGAACCGCATCATTGTTCTCTTTGGTCAGCAGCCGCTGCGTGCGGACGAGATACTCGAAGAAATTTCACCGCTTGTCGAGCGTCTCCGGCCATTCGTTTGCGAAACATCGCATTTCCTCGCCGAGGCTAGAAAGGCAAAGAAAAAGATCCTGCTCGAAGGCGCGCAGGCGACGCTTCTCGATGTTGATCACGGCACATATCCATATGTAACATCCTCAAACCCGACGGCCGGCGGTGCATCGGTCGGCGCCGGCATTCCGCCGCATCACATCACCGGCGTTCTCGGCATCGTCCGCACATATGCGACGCGTGTTGGTGAAGGCCCTTTTCCAACTGAAATGCTTGATGCGGAAGAGGACATGGCAAATCTTATTCGTCAACGCGGCAACGAATACGGCTCGGTGACAAAACGTCCGCGACGCTGCGGTTGGTTTGACGCTGTAGCGACGCGATACGCAGCTGAACTGAATGGCTTCGATTCCGTAGCTCTTACAAAACTCGATGTGCTCGATGCGTTGGAAGAGATAAAAGTCTGCGTTGGCTACGAGATCAACGGCAAACGGATAGATACCTTCCCGGCGGTTTCTAGCGAGCTTCGGCTTATCAAACCGATCTATGAAACTTTACCGGGTTGGATGAGCGATACAGTTGGCACTACGGAATTTGATAAGTTGCCTGAGAAGGCGAGGGCATATGTAGAGTTTCTCTCGGCACAGATTGGGGTAGAGATCGGACTAATTTCGACCG
>JAYVFJ010000146.1:0-46533 GCA_043773225.1 Chloracidobacterium sp. | reverse complement strand
GATGCGTTTGCCGAATTCCTCTAAAACGTGTTGATTATTTTCCATATCAACCCAGTCGCTATCGCTCCCGGTTCTGACCTATTTTACGACGCCTCGTTTTGAGGTTGTGATAAATTCTCTTAATAGATCGACTTCTGGGCAACCACTGATCTCTGACGCAATGCGGTCAACAGCTTGAGTGGTGTTCAATTTGGCCGAGAGCAGAAGGTGAAAAGCGTGGTTTAGATTTTTTATTGTCTCTTTTGAATAACCGCGACGCTTCATGCCGAGGCTGTTGAGGCCGTAACATTTGGCGTGATTGCCCTGGATGATGGCAAACGGCATCGCGTCTTTTACGACCACGGAATAGCCGCCGATAAACGCTTCGTAACCGATGCGGCAAAATTGATGAACGCCGGAGTAGGCTCCGACGCTGGCTTTGTCTGCGATCTCGACGTGGCCGGCGAGCGTTGCCGCGTTTGCCATGATGATCTCGTTGCCGAGTTTGCAGTCGTGCGCAACGTGAGATTGCGCCATCAACAGATTGTCATCGCCGACCTTTGTCAAACCTCCGCCGCCGACAGTGCCCCGGTGAATGGTCACAAATTCGCGGATCTGATTGCGTTTTCCGATCTCGGTCGCGGTCGGTTCGCCGGCGTATTTCAGATCCTGCGGCGCGTGGCCGATCGAAACAAATGGAAATATATGCGTGTCTTCTCCTATCGACGTTTTGCCGTCAACCGCCACGTGAGAATCGAGACGGACACGATCGCCCACCGTCACTTGATCGCCAATTGTGCAAAAAGGCCCGATATAACAATCGGAACCGATCTTTGCCTTCTGGCTGACAATGGCAGATGCGTGGATAAACTGGGACATAGGGGCGATATTAACTGTCCCTTTGGTTTACAGTTGCACTCGTTCCAGGTTTTTTTGAATTACGAATTATCAACCATGTGAAAATTGCAGCAACAGGAATTGCAAGATAAATCCCAAGCAGTGCGCCGCCGCCAATCGAACCGAGTAAACCAAAAAGACCAAACTTACGATTTTCCTTTATGATGCCCGTTATCAAAGGGATCAACCCTAATACTAAACCGACACCTGTATTTAAGAGGATGCTGTAGAGCATTATTTCCCGTGCGGTCATTGTAGTTATATCCATATAAATTAATCCTGCTTATCAGTTCTGTTGGCGATTATGCACATGATCTCGGCCTCGGCCGTGACCTGGCCACCGACTGTCGCCACGCCGCGCATTTTTTGCACTTTGCTGCCGATCCGAAGGGCTGTCACCTCGAGCATGAGCGTGTCGCCGGGCACCACGGGACGGCGAAATTTTGCATATTCGATGGCGGTGAAGAATGGTATTTTGTTTTCCCGATCCTCAAATTCTCTGAGCACGAGTATGGCTCCGACCTGAGCAAGCGCCTCGATCTGCAGAACGCCGGGCATGACCGGAGCACCCGGAAAATGCCCGGCAAAAAATGGCTCGTTGATCGTGACCTGTTTGACGCCGACAATTCGCTTGAGCGGCTCTAGTTCGATCACTTTATCAACGAACAGAAACGGGTATCTGTGCGGCAATATCTCTTGGATCTGTATCGAGTCTAGGATCGTCATAAAACTAGCGTGAATAGACATTATATAAACCAAAAGCCGGTAAATCACAATTCACCGGCTAAAGGGATATGAAGTAAGGCGTAATTTACTGTTGTTTCGGCGGGGCCGGCGGACTGGCGGTGGATGCTGTGGCTGCCGGACGGGCATTGTAAAACGTAATAAAATCCTTGGTTACGTCAATTTTCTCATCGCCGATGGCAAGCAAAAACCCTGCTTCATCCTTCGCGATGTCGAGGATAAGGGTATATCCCTTTTGTTTGGCAAAATCATTAACGGCCTTGCCGATATCCTGCATTACGGGGCCAATGACTGCCTGCTGCCGCCTTTCATAGCGAGCCTTTGCATCCTCTTGCTTAAATTTAATGTCGCGCTGGAGTCTTTCGGCTTCTTCTACTTTGGCCTGTGCGGCTTTTTCATCAATAGGGACTTTTCCGCTGGCTGCCTGTTCACGCAGCAGTTGCACTTCTTTAGCGAGAGCGGTTAGCTTTTTGGACAAAGTGTCCAATTCCACTTGCGCCGGAGCAAATTCGGCATTGAGGCTTTTTAAAGCATTAATATATTTAGTGATGCCCACTTTTTCATCGCCAAAGGCAAATGTGTTGATGACCCCGATCTTAACCGGTGCGGGCGTCTGTGCAAAAGCCGATCCCGCAAAAACAACCGCAAACACGAAGCCGGCGATAAATAAACTGATTCTTTTCATTATTGTGTAAAACTCCTTAAAACTCCTGGCCGATCAAAATCCTAATATTGTTTGAGACCATTTTAACCAAAACTGTTGCTTGGTGATTCAAAAAATAGCAATGGTAATTAAAAGGGCTGACAATGTCAATCATCCAGCTTGCCCAAGCCCGCACGTCAGTAAGGGCGATAGCGAACGTTGGATGTATCGCCCTTGCTTACGCGCGGGCTTGCGCATTCTTTAAAACGTCCGGCCAACGGTAAATTTCACGCCTGAGCGCTTTCCGGGCAGGAATATTCCCGGCAGCTCCTCGGTAAAACCGAGCTTTGCATTTGGGTTGTAGTAGTAAAAGATGCGAAACGGCACGTTAACCACCGGAACCTGCACACGCAATTCTACTCCGACGCTGGCTTTATAATTACTAAACTTGCTAAAACTCGCAACATCGGTTCGCAGGATCGAATTCTGCTGGACATCGCCTCGCAGATAAAGCTGCTGCACCTGCGGCGAAAGGCTGGTCGGGCAGCCAAAACGGTTGCCGCGGCAAAATTCATTGATAAAGTCGGTCTTTGTCATCACCCGCCCGCGATAATACAAAATGCTGCCAAAACTGCTCTCGAGAACAGGCGTGTTTATCAAACCCAAAGCAGTCAACCGCGACGCCCCGATGAATGTTTCATCAGGCAGGAATTCACTGTTGATGATCTGCGAGCCGGTTTTGCGAAGATTAAAAACCGACCCGACATCGGCAAATATCGCCATGGTGGCGGGGCCAAATATCGGCAGGCGATATTCGACATTGGCCAACAGTTGCGTGTCGCCGCCGATAAAACGGTAATTACGCGAGAATAATGCAGGGTTCGCTCCGGTGATGCCTGTGAGCTGGCCGATAGAAATAAGCTCGTTCGTGGTTCGGGTGTCGAGTCCCGTGTTGGTGTTGGGTGTTCCCGAACCATTTGTCGCAACAACCACATCGCGGCTGGTGATATAGGTGTCAAACGGAGCGACCGGCCCGATAGAACGCGATTCATAACCGCGAATGTCATTTTCGCTGCCGAGAAAATAACGCGAATATGCCGGAACGCCGCCGATAAATCCGATCGAGTTCGCGTTACGAATTTTGCTGGTGATAGACCACGACTGTATCGTGCCCGCTTGCAGCCTGAATGCTAAAATCTCTGGATTTTTTGATCTCGTTTTTCTGATCGGGATAAACTGTGAATAAGAAATGGACGGCTGATAAGTTCGCACCGCGCCGCCCAGGCCGGCAAATCCTATCGAGAATGAAAGCTGTTTGCCGCCGATGGTGTCAATACCGTTTTTGGCAGGCTGACGCGTGTCGTAAACGAATGAGCCTGTTATCTGACTTGTAATAATATTTGGCTGGCGGTAAAGAACCGGTATTCTCGCCGCCGGGTCGGCTGAGGCATTTACCTCCGGATCGGCGATGCTTGTCGCCGATAACTGATAGGTCAAGCCGATACGCGAAAATTGCGTAAATCGGCGTTTCTTAAAAAAGATCTCGGAGAGCGGCGCTGTCGCAAAAATATTTCCGCCCATCGTTGTTTGCGTAAAAAGATTGCTCTCGTCGGTTCTGATAGATCCGAGCGGGTCAAAGAGGGCGTTTAGAACATCGGTGTTTTGCGTCAGAAATGTCCCTTCGCCAAAGAATTTATACTTGCTGGCAAAAGCCGAAAAACCAACCGAGATCGGACGGTCGCGGAAATATGGCTCCTGATAGCTGAACTGCAAACTCTGCTGCCGGTTTCCCGCACCCAAATTGATCGACAAAATCTCGCCTCGTCCGGCCAGATTGTTTGTCGAATATTCGAGTCCAAAAAACGAACCGCCGATGCCCGAAATTCCGCCGTTAAATGAAATTTGCTGGCGGCCTTTTTCTTTTACCTTGACGATCAGATCAACGTCGCCTTTTTCCTCATCGGTGCGGATCTCAACGTCCTGGTCCTTGTCGAGCGGGTCGAAATACTGAGTCTGGTTAAGGCGGGCGAGCGAGATCTCAAGATAATTCTGATTGTAAATATCGCCTTCGTTGAGCAAAAACTCACGCCGCAACACTTTGTCACGCGTAAATGTGTTGCCGCTAAATTCAAGCCGGCGAAGCGTGAACTGTTTGCCCTCATCTATGGTGATGGTTATATCAACTATTCCTTCGTTCGGATTTGTCGGGCTGTCTTTCATTTCCCTTTCGGGTTCCGCATTATATTGAACAAACCCCTGCGAGCCGTAAACCTTTTTCAGGTCTTCATAGAGCGCATCCTGAAGGCGTTTGCCATCGGCTATCTCGCCCGTTTTCAGGCCGACGTATGAAAGTATCTGTTGCTCCGAAAAGATAGAATTTCCCTCAACCTTTAATACACCGACACGAAAAACTTTCCCTTCGCTAACAGGGACTTTTATCTTTAACGTATCGTCTTTTGAAGTGATGAGAGGCAACGGTAGGCTGCCTATGAGCGGTGGCCCAGTCCGCTTATAGCCGAGGCCGACGACTTCCGGTTCGCCAACCCGTGCTTGGAAATAACCCTTAGACCACATATAAGCGCGGACGTTTCGCTGAAGGTCGGCCTCTAGTTTTCTAAGATCGAGAATGTCCATTCCCTTAACGCGGGATATCAGACCGGTTTCTTTTACATACTGCAAAGCACCGCGAAGTTCACTATCTTTAAAGTGTTGGTTCCCTTCAAAATCAATCTCGACAATACGCGAGCGGTTGCCCTGATCTATGTCAAACGTGACAGCGACCGACGTGGCCGAAACCTCGTCCGCCTGAACCGTGACCTTTGCGTTCGGGTAACCTTTTGACGCCAACATTTCTCGCAGTGTCCGCTTGGCAGCGTTGGTTTTGACAGGGTCGTAAACGGCTTCTTTTGAAATGCCGACGCGCTTTTCTCGAAATTCCTTGAGGATGTCAGATTCGGTGATCGCACCCGAGCCTTTGAACTGAAGATCGCGGATGATCGGCAATTCGCGCACCTCAAAAATGACATTTACGCCGCCTTGCACTCCATCCTCGACGAGCACACGGGTCGCAGTTTTATCAAAAAAGTTGAGCGAGAGCAGTTCCTTGAGATCGCGTTCAAGAGCGGCAGGGTCATAAACGTCACCGGCCCGCGTTTTTATGTAATAAAGCAAATCTTCGTCGCGCAGACGGCGATTGCCCTGAATATCAACGCTTTCGACAACCTGCTGATGTGCGATCAATTTGGTGTTGGCAACGGCCGGCGGAACTAAAAAAGCCGAAACCAATACAACAAATCCGAGTGCGCGTGCGATAAACATAAAAAGCGAAATTTCCCTACTCTGTGTAAATTAAAGAGATACTGTGAGCTTTTTGCCAGCCGGTGCTCTCGATATGAAGTAAAACGAAAAGCCGACAAAAACGGCATTTCAAAGTCAAATTTACTCGCCTTTAAGATTCTGGCGGCCTGTCAAAAGTTGCCTCTCTGCACCGATCAACTAAACTCAAAATTATACAGGTTAACGAGTGGAAATGAAAAAGCGCGGGTAAACTTCAAAATAATGAGCGACTGGTTAGAACCCAATACAGTATAAGCCCGCTCGCAATGATCGAGCCGATAAGCAGCAGGATCAGCAGCCCGATCAGTCCGAAGACAAATATGTAATCGCTCGTTTTGCCTTTGCCGTGGCCGGCGGCGCGGGTGCGGATGAGGTTCATATTTTGGCGGTTGGATTTCCAGAAAAAATCAAACGCGTCGCCGATAAACGGAATTATCCCGACGAGATAATCCAGCCCGATATTGAACGCCATCCGCAGCAGAGTGATCTTAGGCACGCCGTAGCGGACGCCCGCAACGAGGATGTAGAACGACGCGAACGACGTGAGCGTGTCGCCGACATTCGGGATCAGGCCGATCAAAGCATCAAGCCCGAACCGCCAACCCGTTCCCGGAACGCGAAATAGCCCGTCGAGATAAAAGGCGAGATCGTCGAGACCTTTTTCAACTTCGATCTGCTTTCGTTGTTCGATCTCTGTCATATTTTTTCACCACAAAGGCACAAAGAGCACAAAGTTAATAAGATTGGGTTTTCTACTTTTTCTTTCTTTGTGTCCTTTGTGTCTTTGTGGTGAATCCGCTTTCGATTATTATCACGCTGATTATTTTGTCTCCGCGCACGATTGTATCTACGACTTTCATGCCGATTTCGTTCACGCGGCCAAAGACGGTGTAGCCGCCATCGAGATGCGGCTGAGGCGAATGCGTGACAAACCATTGTGAGCCGCCGGTGTCTTTGCCCGACAAAGCCATGCCAACCGCTCCGCGATCAAAGGGGCGCATGTTGATCTCGCAGCGGATCGACCAGCCGGGGCCGCCATTGCCGTCGCCGCGAGGATCGCCGTCCTGCATAACGAAATTGGGCACGACGCGGTGAACTTCAACGCCGTTGAAATAGTCAGAGCGGGCAAGCTTGATAAAATTATCTACTGTCAGCGGAGCGTCTTCTGGATAAAAATCGATAGTGAATGTTCCTTTTTCAGTTTTTAGGATCGCCTTTACCGTGCTGTTCTTGCGCGAAACCGCTCGGTTGTATTCTTCCTTCGTGCTCATCATTTGGCCGAGTTTTGTCACGTAAGCTGCGGTGTAAGGAAAAACGCGGTTGGTGCGTCTTGCAATTGCCTTTTCGACAAATGGCGTGACATCGGGCGCCAGCTTTCGCAATTGAGTATCCGAAAGAAGATCGAGTGCTTTTTTTCGAGTCAGATAATCGGCGGAGTTAAACGCCGTCTGAAGCGTTTTGGCCGCTTCCTTTTTATCAAGTTTAAATAGCGCGTCCATTATGGCTAACCGCGCGTCGTTATAATCTTTATCGGTTTTATATGCGTATTCAAATGCTTGCTGAAGCGCCGCAATATTTTCCTTTGAGGACGGCCGCTCGGCCAAAAGCTCGGCCGCGGCCGTGCGGACAAACACGTCATCGTTCGCAAGGCGCATGCGTAAAAAAACGTCAAGGTCCTTTGGCTTAAACGCAGCAAAAGCGCGGATGAAATCCGCTGCGGCGATAATGTTTTTCTTGTCCTCGTCGGTGTAAGGCGTTGACAGCCGGTCGGCCATCCGGCGCAGAAGTGCGGGAGCCGCAGTGCGCATTTTCTGGACTTCTTCCGTTCGTGGAAACATCGCGGCGAGTTCGGCAGCGACCTGTGCCGTCGTGGTCAAGCCCCAACTTGTTTTTAGCGCCGTCGGCGAGATGGTGAAATCGCCCGGCTTGACACGCATTCGCGCCACCGAGAATTCCGTAGTGTGGCCGTCGTCGAGCCGGACAAGCTCGTCGAGAAATTTGACCGTCCGCTCATTTCCCGAATCTGCAAGCAGCCTGCCCAAAACCGTCGCGATCACTATCAGCTCATTTTTCTCCGCCGGGTGAGCAAACTTAGAACTCTTATAACCAACGAGAAGTTTTTCGCCACGCTCGATCAGCTTATCAGCAGCCTTTGGATTTCTGAGGCTGCCCAGCGCCGACATTGCCGAAACGCGGACGCGTAGATCAAAATCTTCGGTCGCGCTTTTGACAAGCAGATCAAACGCTTTTACGTCTGCCGCCGAGCCAAGAGCTCGGGCTGCGTTCGATCGCGCCACAGGATCGGCGTCCGAAGTGAGTATCTTTTGCAGGGCCGCATTTGCTTGATTTGCGCGCAGCCGGGCAAGCGTATTTGCCGCGTCGGCGCGAACACGCGCATCCTTGCTTTTCAAAAATTCCGCCGTCAGAAAATCGGTGTCGTCAGGGCGGCGGCGTTTTGCGTCAGTGGCCGTCACTCTTGCCGCAGCAGTCAGTCCGAGAAGCACCGTGTCCCGATCAGGTTTCGCTTTCGGCCGATTCTGCTCGTCAAGCTTTAGAAGAATCGCCTCGCCGAGGCTTTTTGATTCTGCGGCTTTCGGATTGGCGGCGACGATCTTTCCTGCTGCTTCAACGGCACGGGCACGAACGACAGCGGGCGTAGCCGTGTCATTCAGAACTTTCAAAATGGCATCGGCGGCTTTGACCGATTCGATCTCACCGAGGGCGAACGCGGCCATCGCCCGCACGTCATTCGATTTGTCATCACGCAATAATGCGGCCAATCCCGCGACAGCCTTCTCATCGCCGATACGGCCTGCGGCAAGCGCCGCACGTTTGCGAACGGCCGGATCGGGCGAACGAAGCAGATCTTCGAGCCCACTGTCATAACCGCGTGCATCCTCGGCTTTGACGATCTTTACGAGCGTGTCTGTTGTGATCTGAGCACTTGTTAATGAAACGCAAATAACAATAAACGAGGCGGCGATGAACGTATTTTTCATAAAGAAATAATGAGACTGGCGCAAGCAATTCGTTCTAGCCCCTAGCCACTAGCTCCTAGCGGCTAGTAGCTGGCAGCTAGCAGCTAGCAGCTAGAATTAAATCAAAACTGTAATTTATTCAAGGGTTCCGGCACGCGGAACCGAAGCGTTGGCTTTATCAGCCCTCGGCTTCCGCGAACTTGCTTGTCGCGGTTTCTTCGGCCTCTTTTATCTTTGCCAGATTCTGGACCTCGATCTCGTTTAGCTGATCGTCCATGAATTCCGGATCAGCTTTATACCACGATTGCGTCTCAAAGTATTTTTGCAGTTGCTTGTCCTTGAACACGCGGCCGTGCCGGGCGTAGATCTCGTTTCTCAGAACTCGAAGATCCTCGGCAAATAGAAAGCCGAGCGTTTCGTCGGTGACAGGATTTGTCGAGAGCCACTCGCGTATCTTCGCTTCGTATGAGGCGAGTAGATCGACATTCTTCTGCTCGGTCGCGTTCAGCTTGATGGCCTTCTGATTCTTTGCCGGCCGATACCAGTCGCGCCAGGTAAAATAATCGCGAATGCCCGGTGCGTCAAATTTCTTGCCGCGCCGCGCGTAAAATTCCTCGCGCAATATCCGCAGCTCATTCAAACTCAAACCGGCGAGCTTGTCCTCGGTCAGCAGAACAGTTTGAAAATTACCCATATCGCCGATCGAGATGGCGGTCTTGCGGTTCTTTTCTTTTTCGGTTGTCAGCCGCTCGATATTTTTGCGTTCGGTCTCGGTCAGCACCGCCGCGTCGTAGGCAGGATTTTTCTTATACCAATATCGCTCGTCAAAATATTTCTGCAGCCACTCTTCCGAAAAAGGCTTGCCGTGAATCGCCTCGATCTCGCCGATCAGAATCGTCAACTCTGCGCCGCTGTAATCGCGCAGATTGTCGTCGGTGATAAGTTTCACCTTCCAGATGCGCATGTCTCCGGGTTCGACAAACGGATGCTTTTCAGCCTCGGCGAGACGTATCAGATCGAGATTTGCCCTCTCGACAGTCGTCAAAACAGCATTGCTAAATTTCGGATTCGGCTTATACCAAGCCTGCTTCTCAAGATAGTCCTGTATCGAGCGTTCCTTAAAAACACGCCCGCGCTTGCCAAACACAACCCCGCGCAGCAAAGCAAAATCGTCGGCATATTCATCCTCTTTCAACTTGGCGATGCGTGTTTTGGCGAGCCTTGATTTAGCGAAATTGAACTTGTCAAAATTATATTTGTTAAACTCCTTCCACCGGCCGGCCCGCTCAACCGGATCAACATCCTGCGAGAGCCCCGCGCCCGCAAATGCAAATACAAATGCCGCCAAAACGAGCAAAATTCTTATGTTCCCTTTCATCTGAAACCTCCCGCGAAATCCTCTAATAAGATACAAGAAAACCCCTTAAGTTAAAAGGTAAAAGTAAAAAGGAAAAATAACCAAAAAAAATTGTCTTTTGCCTTTTTACTTTTGACTTGTAAGGCTTTTTCTATTCCAAACCTACAAATCCTATGTTAAAATTACGAATGTTATGGCCTCGATAGTCGGCACAATTCCAAAACCGGTTCGCGTAGTAGAAGGCGTCTTTAAGGTGGGTGACACGCGTGTCTCGCTCGATACCGTTGTTTACCATTTCAACAACGGCGAAGATGCCGCCGAGATTCGGGATCAATACGATTCGCTCTCTTTGGCCCAAGTCCATGCCGCCATTGCGTATTATCTTCACAACAAGGCCGAGGTTGACGCGTATATTTCAAAACACGAAGAGGATCGGGAACGGTTTTGGAAGGAGCATAAAGCAAAAAATCCGCCAACGCTAACCCGCGAGATGCTCCTTGCCAGAAAGAACGGCACCGATCCGAACTGGAAGAAATGATCCAGTTCCTAGCCGACGAAGACTTCAATAGATACGTGCTAGCAGGCGTCCGCAGGCGGTTGCCCGATCTCGACATCGTGCGGGTCCAGGATGTAGGTCTTCGCACCGCACGAGACCCGGCTATTCTTGAGTTTGCTGCTTTAAACAATCGAATCGTCCTAAGCCACGACGTTCACACGATGGCAACCCACGCCAGTGCCAGACTACTCGCCGGCAAACCCATGCCGGGGCTGTTTCTCATAGATCAAAACTTTCCCATCGGCCAAGCCATCAACGAGATCGTTATCATCGCCGAATGCAGCCACGATAACGAATGGAACGGCAAGATCGAACGCCTCCCGCTGTGATAAAATATGTTCCATCGGACAAGGCCACGGCAAACCCAACGGCGCCAGCCTCAAACTCTTGTCATTAGCTCGAAAGAATCCGAAGATATTATTGGATGCCTAGAGCGATCTATTGTAGTCTATGACCAAACGGGCCGGAAATAGAGGTTTTGGCTGGAAAATGAGTGTTTTCACATCTTTATACAATCGGTGAGTCGATTTCTATCGCATTTGCGCGGAAAATCGATTATCTTGGGGATATTATGATTTCTTCTCGAGCTTTAAGGTTTTCGATGATGCTTCTTGTTTTCTTTGTTGGCCTGTTTTCCGGGGAAACAGCACGGGGCCAAGGTGGCTGCTATGCTGTCGGAACTATGGTGTTGGTCGGCCCATTTACTAATGGGACGTTGAACTTTGGCGACGGTGATCATTGGCAGCCGGGAAGGTCAAGTGGTGTAAGATATTCAGGCGGACAGTGCGACGGGGGAATTATCCCGGCGTTTGCCGTTACGGACGGGCAAGTCATGAATTGGATGTTTACCCACACTTCATCTAATGTGCACATTGATCCACCGGGTGTTTATCTTACAGACGTCAACCTCCTGCCTTCGTGGCTGCAAACGCCGGGCAATCTTGCTCAATTGATCTCGAATTTACGTGTCACTGCGCAACACAGCAATCGATATTTTAATGTAAATGGCGGGCACGTAACATCACCAACCTCGTTCTATACGAATGCCCAAGGAATCACATTCTGCGAAGGCGACTGCAAGGCCGGTGACGGCGGCGGAATCCTCGTTGTGACCGGAAAGCTCACCAACGCGGGAAACTTCAGATTCCGGGGTCTTATCCTCGTAGTTGGAGAGGGCGGTTGGGCGCGTACCGGCGGCGGCGCTGAGGTTGCGGGCAACATTATTATTGCGCCATACATTCGCGCCGATGGAACAATCTCATCAACCTTTTTGCCGCCCAGTTACACCATCAGCGGCGGCGGCGGCGTCTCTACCGTCGGTTCCTTTTGGTAAACAGATATTCCGAAACTCAAATTGGTGAATAAAAGGAAAAGGACGGCGTGGGGCTGTCCATTTTTGTTGTGGTCGTGATCAATTGTCTGGTGTTTGGGACGCGTCCTTAGCCTTCCGAGCAAGACAGGCCGAACTTAAAAACATTTCTTAAAAACATTCAAGGGTGAATATTATTGTGAACTCTGTTGTCGCCAACGGCGACGAACCTATAAAGCCTAGGGTGCTTCACCCTAGGGTTGCAGAACGATAGGATTTCGCTCCCTGAAGGGGAGCAACATGCCGACGCTATTGTTTGTCGCCTTCAGCGACCGGGTGGGTTTAATCGCCATCCTATGGTTTCACCATAGGCTTTATAGGTCGGTCGCCGTTGGCGACAAATCGGCAACGCCGCCGACATATTTGTTGCCCCATGTGAAGCGAAGCGGAACGTGGGGGTATCGGCAAACAAAATAATTCGAGCGTGTGGAACACGCGGCAAATGTCGCGTGCTCCGCACGCTCGTTGATTTTGTATGGCGTTCCACACGTTTGCACGTGTGGCTACAAATATACCGCCTGCTCCGCAGGCTTGCGAAACGGGGGGAAAATGCGGCTGTGCCGCTCTATTACGGTGAAACTCAGCTTCACCGGAAAGATTCCAACTATCTTCGAGGCGATGCCTCTGTGCGGCGGCGTAGCCGCAATCAATAAATATATGCCAACGGAAAAGCACAGTTTTTCCGCAAATCGAGCGGCAAAGCCGCGATCAAATCATTCTACTGAGCGTCTATCCGGACGCCGCTTTCATCGACTTTGCCTGGCCGAGTGCGCGGAACGAGACTCTGGCCGTTCTGAGGTCGAGGATCAGGATGCCGTCCTGATCTATCTCGGCGTCGTGGAAATGGATGGTTTCGGGCAGGTCTATGCCAAATTCCTGCATCAGCCGATAGGCCCGTATGAGGCGTCCGCCGTGGCGGCCTTGTTTTGCTACGGGGAAGGCATTGCGGGCCGCCAGCGCCGCCGGTTTCAGGCCGATGCGGTTGTTTACGGCGTCAAAAAGCAGGTTGCAAGCCTTGGGCTCGCCGAGCTTCTCGAACGTCCTGCCGCTCATCGCGATATACCCTCGCCGGTTCATCGTTACATATAGCGCGGCCCACTGCCCGGTTACATCGCCACGCGGACACTCTCGCCAATCTGGTTTCATACTGTATTTTTCTCCTTCATTCTGGATTTTCCAGTAGTGTAACAGAAGTGCGTGGATGTTGCATAGTCAAAACATATAAATTGCGCTCGATCTCGATCCCTCTGTGTGCTTTGTGGCAAAGTTCGTGATCGGGACGATCATCGACACCGTGATCGGCGTAGGGCAAGAGCCAACGCTATCACCAAAAAAAGCAGTATCTTCCTTTTCATCTGAAAACCTCCCAAGAGACACTAATTAAGATACAAGAAAACGCGGGATAAGAAAATAACAAACCCCAACAAATTCGGTCATATATCTCGAGTCAATGTTATGATGAGTTTGTTTTGTTCCGCTGTTCGTAACACCGCTGGAACTTTTGGGGGAAGTAGCAAGAAACCCGACGCCCAGCCAACCACAAGACAGGAGACGATATGACCTATCTAAAAATTTCTGCAATGGTTCTTAGTTTGATCGCATTTGGAAGTTGGGCCTGGTTCGGGCACGCAAGTAAAAATACGCAGCCTGCCGTAAAGGAGATCAAAACCAGAATGGCCGAAGTCTCGCCAGAGGTGAGAAAAAAGGCCTTTGGACTTCTCAACGAGGTAATGGCTGAGTCGGCTGCCGTTGAACCAAAAACAGACTCGATCAAAATGCGCTTCCTGCTTACCGATCTGCTTTGGGAAGAGGAAGAACAAAGGGCAAGAACATTGTTTTTATCACTTGCTTCTGACGCAGGCAAGGAATCCTTTTACTATCGCAACATTGATCTTGCACTCATAGCCGCCAGAGACGCAAAACTCGCTCTTAAGATAGCAGAATTGTCGCAATCATTATTTAGTGAGTATGATAAGGCCGCCGTTTATGACTATTATGTCGAGCAATACCCGGATGAAGCATTTCTGGAGGCGAAAAAAGCTGTCGAGGCAAACAATTATCTTCCTTACCTGAAAGCCTCGTCCAACTCTTTCGACTTTATGGGAGATGGAAAATTAGGAAAACTCTATACTGCAAACAAGGACTATGGTGCAAACGTGGCCAGCGCAGTTCTCAAAAAACTCAGCGGCAAGTCACTCCATGTGCCCACGCCATATCCGCAGATTCCGTCAGCTGGCAACTTCCCTAATTTTAATGGTATTCCGGGTAACTGGACTAAGCCCGCTGCCAACTTTACATTCACTAATGCGTTTGCAAATCGCATGGTGCCAGCAACGAGTTCTGCCGACGAGCGAATCCCTTTTTCAACGGCCGCGGCACTTCTAAACTTCGCCGTTGACGCCGGCGAAAAGGCAAAAAACACAGGCGATCCGGTCTTGCTTAGCGAGCCGGAGATAAAGGAGCTTGCCCGTTTGATGGTGATGTCTTTGATAAAAGCAAAAAAATTTCATCCCTACGTTGTTGAATCCGTTTATGAAAATCTAAAGAAGTATGCGCCTATTGAGTTTGCGCGTTTTGAAAAAAGTTTATCGGTCAAGCAGCGAAAGGAAATCAAACCGAGCGTGCCTGATATTTTTAGAACACCTGCGGGCATTCCCGGATTAAATGATTTTCCCGATGTCGAACCTCTCCCGCCGTCTCGACCGTTTTTTAAGGCTGATTCGGACCGTTTGATTCGGATCAGTTCACTAAGTTCTGCCGCGGTCGCTCTGGCAAAAAAGAACGACCTGGCCGGAGCAAAAAAACTCTTTGACGAGATAGAGCCGCTGGTGCCAACGGAGCCCAAAAACAAAGAGGAATTTACCCTTGCCGAAAACTACACTTTGTCGTTGGCGTTTATTGAGCCAGCCAGAGGATTTGTCATGGCCGAGAAACTTTTAGATCGTGCAAATCGGCTTATAAGCATTTCCAAAGAACTTAAAGATTTTACAGCCGAAGAAAACGACGAAATATCAAATTTTGAAAAGAGGCGGCGTCAAATAGCTTCCAATTCAACACTTGCGATCGATGTGATCCGTGCCCTTGCACATGCGGATTTTGAACGAACCGTGCGGCTCGCCGACCACTTTACAGACACCGATCAACGGTTGTTTTTCAGGTGGTATATTGCCAATGCACTCTTAAATAAAAACGCCGCCGCCGAGGAAAAATCATTATCTTCATCTTCAGGAGAGTTGTATGATGTTTATTATCCAATCCCCGGAATTCCAGGTAAAAAATAATGGTTAGAACCATCGGGTTAGGCATTGCGGGCAGCGAGGCCCGTCGGTTTGAGGCCGATACGGGTTTTACCTTGTTAAAAAGCAGGTTAAAGGCCTGAGGCTCGCCCTTCCTCTCAAATGCCACGCGGTTCATAGTTGGTCATACCGATGCCCAATACGGTCATACGAGAAACGATTTGGTCATACGGAAAAGGCCTATTTTTTATCTTACACTTCAACGCTCTCAAAACTCGTCGTGATCTCGGCTGTCGGGCGGACGGTGGCGGCGACGGAGCAGTATTTTGTATCGGACAACTCGATGGCGTCGGCTAAGGCTTTTTCGGAAACGTTGCGGCCTTGCACGATATGGTGGACGTGGAACTTGATAAAGGCACGCGGATGTTCCTCTTTTCGCTCGCCTGTTACCTCGACATTGTAGGCTGTTACGTCCTGGCGTTTTTTGAGCAGGATCGAGATAACGTCGGCGGCGGTGCAGGCGGCGACGGAAACAAGCAGCATCTCAAGAGGCGATGGCGCGGCACGTCTATCTCCTTTTGCATCAATGACTTGAGCATTACCGCTCGGCGGCGTGCCGATAAAGAATTCGTCACCCGCATACATTACGTTTGCCTTGTAAGTGTTGTCAGACATAATTACAGCAACGAAATTCTAGCATACTTCGCCTGTGGTTTGCCGCATTTATAAACAACCATTGGCATGAAAAATGCTTCATAATGCGCAGGTGATTTCGCGCCTAAAGCATTACAGTCAGGTGAGGATAATATGAACAGGATCAAAAGCACTTTTTCGTTTTCATTGTTAGTTGTGGCGTTGCTGCTTGGCAGCGCCGGTTTGGCTGAAGCCCAGCGGCGGAACGACCGCGACATCCGCGATTCGCTGCGCAGCCTAAATTCAAAGATCGACGATTTTGAGCAAAATGCACGGTATCAAATGCAAACTATTTCGTCGAAAAGCCAGATGATCGCCGATTTTTTGGACACCGTCCGCAACTTGCGCGACAGCGTGCAGGAATTTGAGGGCAATTTTGACCGCCGACGTGAAAATCGCGATGACGTGAACCAGATCGTCAATGCCGCTCGCCGCGTCAATGAATTTTTACGTTCAAACCCGCAGAACCGCCGCGTCGAAGACGACTGGACAGCCGTTAAACGGCAAATCGAGCGGCTCGGAGCGAACTATGGCATTACGCCAAACTGGAACGCCGATTATGACACCGAACCGGTAAGTAACTATCCTGCTCCGAGCCAGAACAATACTTTAAGCGTCGGGCTTTCCGGCACATACGATCTCGATGCCGCACGGAGCGAAAATATTGATGACATCGTCGCCGACCGAAGCCTCGGCACAGAGCAACGCGACGATCTCAAGGACAAGCTAGAGGCTCCGGGTCAGATCGCTCTCGATATTCGCGGTGATCAGGTTACTTTGGCTACTTCAAACGCTTCGCCGGTGACATTTACAGCCGATGGCCGCGATAAGACCGAGCGGTCATCTTCGGGCCAAACCATTCGGGTGCGGGCAACGCTTAGCGGTGAGAAGCTGATAATTTCAAGCCTCGGCGGTGATACGGATTACACGATCACATTCACCTCTCTAAGCAACGGTAAGGCGATGAAAGTCTCGCGTCGCATTACGACCGATTATCTAAACCAAACTGTCATCGCCGAGAGCGTTTATAACAAGACCGATTCGGTCGCCCAGCTTGGCATAAATCCAGGCGGAAACAACAGCGATCCGAGCGGCGGTTATTCGGATAACGACCAGCAAGGCAATGTCCCGAACAGCGGCGCTCCGAGCATCGTGACTGCACGGCCCGGCAATTATGTCGTGCCCAATGGCACTATTATCACAGGCAATCTCGAAAATGAGATCAATACAAAAGTGTCGCAGAACAATGACCGTTTTCGAATGACGGTGCAGTCGCCAATTGAGTTTCGCGGCGCGGTTGTCGAAGGCTACATTTCCGGCGTCGGGCGCTCGGGCAAGGTTTCGGGACAGTCGAACGTCACGTTTAATTTTGAACGCATTACCCTGCGAAATGGTCAGACGTATGACTTTGCCGGAACCCTTCAAAGCATTAAGGACGCAAACGGCAAAACCGTCAAAATAGATAACGAAGGCACCGCCAAAGGCGACAGCCAAACCAAAGAAACCGCAAAACGCGGAGGCATCGGCGCCGGTGCGGGGGCAATTCTTGGTGCGATCATAGGTGGCGGAAAAGGCGCGGCAATTGGTGCCGTAATCGGCGGCGGTGCTGGCGCCGGTTCGGTTATCGCAACCGGCAAAGAAGACATCCGACTGATGCCGGGCTCGACGATAACGGTGCAGTCTTCGTCACCGTATAACTCAGGGCCAAGATAAGAATTTAGCCACCGATCTCACGGATAACACAGATAATTTAAAGGCGGGCAAAAACTTTGTTCGCCTTTTTCGATTTGTTATGATTTCTTATCCGTTCTATCTGTGTGATCTGTGGCAAATTCTTTCAAAACACTACCAGAGGAGATCGAGATCTACCGCGACCGCAAATGGCGGCGTGAGGAATCGCTCAAGATCGACTCCGCCGAAGAGGTCGAGGCGTTGGTCGAGGAACTCGGCTTTGCACTCGGCCTGACCGACGCGCGCAAAATGATGCCGTCGGTTTATATTGCTGTATGCGGCCGACGCGACGCCCACATGCCGCGAAATGTTCAGAAGGATTACGAGGCAAGCCGCGCGTGGGTGCTCAAGGACGAAGTAATCGCTCGCGGCAAACTCTATTACGCAAAACTGCTAAAAGGCAAATCTTGGTTTCTCGCGCCGCGAATGATACCGGTCTTTAACGCGATCTGGGGTTGCTCGCGCAAAGGCGAATCAGGCATTTTGTCAAAAAATGCGCAACTGGTCTTGAAAGTTCTCAGAAAAGAATGGGAAATGGCGACCGCCGACCTTCGCGAAGAATGCGGTTTCAAAGACAAAAAAGACCTGACAACCGCAATGGACGAACTCCAACGCCGTATGAAGGTCGTGCCGCAGGAAGTCGTCTATGTCCCAAAATTTACCTACATCTGGACCCTCGCCGAAGCCCGCTTTCCCGAAGAATTAAAGATCAAAATGCCCCGCGAAGACGCCGTCCGCGAGCTTGCCCGCTGTTATCTGCAAATGTGCGGAATGACCCTAGTCGGCGAACTCTCAGGCAAATTCGGCTTCCAACGCTGGGAATCCGGCAAGGCTAATCACGAACTCGTTGACGAAGGCTTTGCCGAGAGGCTGGCTACAGGTGTTTATCGAATCAAACCATAGACCCTTCGCTGCCTACTTGCTTTCTCGCAGCTTCTTTAACATATCAGCCGCATTTGTATTTTGTGGATCTAATTCGAGTGATTTTTCATAGTTTTTTACGGCAAGGCTTTTATCTCCGTTCACCATGTAGGCCTCGCCTAAACTGTCATAGACGTTCGACGATTGAGGAAACATCTCGACGTTCAGTTTGAAGATCTCAATTGCCTCTTTTAGCTTTTTGCCGGTGAGAAGTTGATAGCCCAAGGCGTTAAGCAAAGGTTCGCTAAAATTATATTCGTCAGGTTGGGTGCGTTTCAGGTCGCGGTATTGACTAATGGCGGCATCAATACCTTTTTGCTCGATGGTTTTCGCAATCACATCCGAAATCGGCAATGGCGGGGTGAGTTCGGGATTGTAAATACCGGCGACACCGTGAGCAAAGATATCCGGATTTGCCTGACTGAGATTGGCAAAAAAGATAACGGTCAAACCGTCGTTCGGGTAACGGGCGATAAATGATTTGAATCCTTGCCACGCACCGCCGTGATGGATGATGCGATGCCCACGCAAGGTGCCTAGAGCCCAACCGAAACCATAAGGCGACGTTTTACCGTCATTTAGTTTGACGGGTGTCCACATCTGTTCGAGACTTGTTTTCTTCAAAAGTTTTTCGCCGTTCAGCGCGGCATCCCATTTCACCATATCGAGCGCGGTCAGATACAGCGAGCCGTCGGCGGTGGTGTTCATCGAGGGCGAAACCCATTCCTGATTTTTGAGTTCGCCTTTAACGAGACTATAACCGGCCGCACGGTGCGGCACGATATCGGCTTCGCTGATGATGCGGGTCGTTGTCATTCCCAATGGCTTAAAGATCCTTTCCCGCAGAAAATCACCGTAAAATTTTCCCGTAACTTTCCCAATCAAAATACCGAGCGTGACGTAACCCATATTGCTGTATTGCCATTTTTCGCCCGGCTGAAAAGCGACGGGAATTGCCTGCTCCCGCTTGAGCAATTCATCTTCCGTATAGTCGCGGCGAAAATCAAAGTCCCGTGGATAATCGGTCAAACCAGCCGTGTGCGTCAGCAGATGCCGCACGGTGATATTCTTCCATGCATCCGGCACATTGCCAAGATATTTGCTGATTTTCTCGTCCAAAACTATTTTGCCCTCTTCGACCAGCATCATCACGGCTGTTGCTGTAAATTGTTTTCCGACCGAACCGGATTGAAAAATAGTCTCCGGTTTTACCGCGACTTGATGCTCGACATTTGCCCAGCCGTAACCTTTGCTGAGAACGATTTTTCCATTTTGGACGACGGCCAACGACACGCCAGGAACATGCTGTTTCTGCATTTCGTTTTTGATAAACTCGTCAACTTTGGCTGTGATCCCATCTTGTGCGGCACAAGGCGCAAGACTAAACCAAAGCAGTCCAGCAAGAATTAGGGACAAACGAAGGGTGATTGTTAACGTCATAAAAATTGCGAAATTTGAAATTTAACCAAACAATTCTATTCTGAAATTTCGCCTACATTGTCATCCGACTTGCAAGATCACGCAGAGCTTCAAGATTAGACTCCTTCAACTTGAATTTGAAGTCGTCAATCTGAACGTCGACATTTCGCGCTTTTACGACTTTACGAAAGTTTTCTTGAGAAATGAACATGACCACAAGTCCATTACACCGATCTCCTTCAATATCATTAAAGCTAAAGGCAATGCCTTCTTCATCTGGTTTTCTTTCGCGGAATGATTTGAAGCTGAATCTGAACTCAGTCGATTCTCCATCAAGAAACAGCGTCATTTTCGGCTTGCCTGAAAATTTGCACTGAGGGTAAAAAGTATAAAACGCCAAAGATATATGCTTCGGTTTAACAGATGATTTACCTTCATACTGAAAATCTGCGCCTAATCTCAATGAGGTTTTCGCTGATTCCGAGGACTCGACAATTATAGGCTCAAGAAATACATGCGTCGTATTTTCGTCAGCCTCAAACTTTGTGACAAACTTGCCGTCATGATTGAAGGGGCTTTTCGGATTGATAGATTTCTGCTTTGTGTCTTGAGGGGACACCGTAGAAGCCGAGCCAAGCAGCGCAAGACAAAAAAGAATAAGTTTCATTAGGGCTGACTGCTTTATCCACATGGTTAAAGTTCTTTCCAAGAGATTTTCTAAGGAACGAAATCGATCTTTCAGGAGGCCAACTCAATCTTGACTTTCAGCCCTAACGCCTTGGCGACTCGTGTTATTGTGGCAAAACTTGGATTACCTTCCGGCGACAGTGCTTTTATACAATCCGGCTCTTGTCATTTTTGCCGATTTGGCCAGCTCGGTCATATTTCGCGC
The DNA here is from genome assembly GCA_043773225.1 of Chloracidobacterium sp. Taxonomy (GTDB): domain Bacteria; phylum Acidobacteriota; class Blastocatellia; order Pyrinomonadales; family Pyrinomonadaceae; genus OLB17. The sequence goes on along the minus strand of JAYVFJ010000146.1, from coordinate 25,782 downwards.
GCGGGCAATGTCACCTAGTGCCGCCGCAATGAGCGTCGGATCTCCATCTTCCTGACACGCTTCCAGATAATGACGGATGTCCTCTTCAGTTTCGAGGTATTCGGCCGTATCGTATCGACTAAATTTCTCTGCCATATATCGCTAAACTTCTGGAATGTCCAAATCGCGACAAATTTTTCGGGCCAAAAATTCGTTGAGTTCTCGATGACGTGGAACTGCTGTAGTCTTTCTTTTAGCGCGATTGACAAAGACTGTGTGATTGCCGCCCTCGCGCCACATCTCGCAGCCGTGCTTTTCCAAATGCCGAACGAGGTCGCGGCGTTTCATACAAATGCCATTTGCATCGGTTCACGAATGACATCGGCTCCCGCGAGCGATTCTTCCGACAACTCGCGATTCGCTTCCAATACCAGTTCGATGGCTTCCTTAAGGTTTTCGCGCGCTTCCTCTAAAGTATCGCCTTGGGTGTTTGCTCCCGGCAATTCTTCTACATAGCCGATGTAACCTTCCGGCACTTTTTGGAATACCGCAGTAAAAGTTATTTTCATCGCATTGTTATCCATCCTAGAGGGCAGTTTAGCATTTATGCGTCTGTGTCTAAAAGCTATTTCTCCTACTTGTTGCATAGGCCATCGCAAGCCTTGCCGCGACTTGATATTAGTAGTTCATCAATTCCTGCACAGCTCTCTCTACATCTTCTGACTGTGGCAGGATGAAATCTTCGAGTTGCGGGGCGTAGCCGACGAAGGTGTCGGTGGCGCCGACGCGGCGGACGGGGGCGTCGAGGTATTCGAAAAGATCGTCGGAGATGCGGGCGGCGATCTCGGCTCCGTAACCGTAGGAGATCGGGTCTTCGTGGGCGACGATTACGCGGGAGGTTTTTTTGACGGACTCGGCGACGGCTTCCCAGTCGTAGGGGACGAGCGTGCGCAGATCAATGATCTCGACGGAGATGCCCTGTTGTTCGAGGCGTTTGGCGGCTTGGTTGGAACGCTCGACGAGCGCGCCGTAGGTGATTATCGACACGTCGGCACCTTCACGAACGGTTTTGGCTTTGCCGAACGGGATCAGGAAATCGTTCGACGGATATTGCGATTTGTTGTAAACCTGTCGGTAGAGGTGTTTGTGTTCGAGGAACAAAACCGGATCGTCGCAGCGGATCGCGGTTCGTAACAAGCCGTTCGCATCGAGCGCCGTAGATGGATATACGATCATCAATCCGGGTGTGTGCGAAAAGAGCGTCGTGCCGGATTGCGAGTGATAAACGGCGCCGCCTTTGAGATAACCGCCGACAGGAACGCGAAGGACCATCGGGCATTTCGTGTCGCCGTCGCTGCGCCAGCGTGTTACGGCGACCTCGTTGCGAATTTGGTGGTACGCAGGAAAAATGTAATCGAAAAACTGTATCTCGACGACCGGTTTTAGGCCGCGAATGGCCATTCCGACGGCGCGGCCGACAATGTTTGCCTCGGCGAGCGGGGAATTGAAAACGCGGGCTCCGCCAAATTTACGTTGCAGATTTGCCGTGACCTTAAACACGCCGCCTTTGCCTTTGACCTGTTCGAGATATTCTTCGCGTGAGCAATCGGCAACGTCCTCGCCAAAGACGACGATACGCGAATCGCGTTCCATCTCCTCGTGCATGCAGCGGTTGATGAGGTCAACCATAGTGCCTGCGTTGCCGCTCAGTTCGGCGCCATCCTCGGTGTCAAAAAGCTGTCGGTCGGTTGGATCGACATCCGGCGAGAAGACATTGCGATAAGCCGTCGGCCCTTCGGGCTGAGGTGTTTCGATCGCAATATCGGCGGCCTTGTTTACCTCGTCATCAACCTCTTTGCGAAGCGTTTCGAGATCCTCGGACCAGGCAATGCCCTCGGTCATCAAAAACTCGGCGTATTTCTTGATCGGGTCTATAGATGCATCAGCCTGCAGTTCCTCGGCCGGACGATAGAGCTTTTCGTCGTCAGAAAGCGAGTGCGAATAGGGACGAATGACCTTTGCATGAACAAATGCGGGCCCTTTGCGGGCACGGCAATAATCTACCGCGCGTTTGAACGTCGCGTAAGACTCAAGCGGGTCGGTGCCGTCACACTTTTGTATGTAAAGATCAGGAAATCCGGTGACAAGTTTCGATATATCGCCGCCCGCAGTGCCGACTTCCACCGGCGTAGAAATAGCATAGCCGTTGTCTTCGACACAAAAGATCACGGGCAGTTTGAGGTTGCTGGCTGTGTTCAAAGCTTCCCACCACTCGCCCTCGCTCGTCGTGCCGTCGCCGACCGACATATAGACGACCTCGTCGCCCTTGAAGCCGACGATCTTGTCTTTCAAGCCTTTGACCAGGCCCGCACGATAACTCGCCTCGGCCGCGCCGACCGAGTGAAGGGCCTGTGTGCCGGTGCAAGACGATTGCGAAGGCACGTTCAAATCCTTGTGGCCCCAATGCGAAGGCATCTGCCGGCCGTGAGAATTCGGGTCAACTTCGGCGCCGACAGCGGAATACAACATCTCCTGCGCAGTCATTCCGAGACCAAGCATCAACGCGCGGTCGCGATAATATGGAAAGAACCAGTCGTAAGCGGGCTTCATCGCCAGAGCGGCGGCGGCGAGAATGCCTTCGTGCCCTGCGCCCGAGATCTGGAAAAAGATCTTATTCTGGCCCTTGAGCTGAATTTCCTTGTCATCAACCCGCCGCGACATATACATCGTTCGGTAAAGCCCGACGAGCGTCTTATTATCGAGGCCGTGACGATCGCTTGAACCTTTGACCGTTGAACCGGCGGAAGTTGGAGTCTCGGCCTTAGCGGTTTTTTGCGTTTTCTCGTCCGGGTTATAGCCGTCGGCCTCGGTCGTCTTTGCTTTTTCGGCTATGACCGTCTTGCCGTTCTTTCCGGCTGCCGCACCTTTGGCCGCTTTTGTATCAATGTTCTTTGCTGAAGTCGCCATTAATAAATCCTTTTCTATATCAATATATTAGTAATTCGGGTAACTTTTTAAGATACCAAAACTTGTCTTTGCGGGCAATTATGACGTTGGTTGCCGCAAGCGATACAATTCTCAATAGCTTGGAGGCGATATGCGAAAAGTGATATTTGGCGGGGCGAATAGTCTGGATAATTATTTTGCGAGGGCAGACGGCTCGGTGGACTGGCTGATGTGGAGCGATGAGGCGGCAGAGATAATGAAGGATTTTTGGCCGCGGTTCGATGTGATGGTGATGGGTAGGAAGACCTGGACGACGTCGCAAGAGCAATTTACGGAAGAAGAGCTTGAACAGGCAAGGAAATCTCAGTCGGGAATAAAGACGTATGTTTTTTCAACAACGCTGGAACCGGGCGAGCGCGATGGTGTTGAGTATGTAAACTCGGACGCCGGCGAGTTTGTGCGTGAATTAAAGCAGCAGGAAGGCAAGGACATTATGGTAATGGGCGGCGGCGAGCTGGCGAGGTCGCTGTTCGAGGCCGGCGTGATTGACGAGATCGGCTTTAATATTCATCCGGTTTTGCTTGGCTCCGGCATTCCACTTTTTCACGAAATGTCCCGGCAGATTGACCTCGAACTTATCGAGTGCCGCCCTTTTAAGAATGGGTGTGTTTATGTTTTGTATAAAGTGACGAACGCATCAAAATATGCTTGAAAGCGACCTGTCAATAACCGCAGAGATCAATCTTTATTACGACCTCCATGTGCCGGAAAATATGACGACACCTGCGCCGCTGCTGATCGCGGTTCATGGTTACGGAGCACACAAACGCTACATGATGCGCGAGGCTCAGCGTGTTGCGCTGGACAATTTTGTCATTGCTTCGATACAAGGTCCGCACCAGCATTATCGTTCCACGAAAGACGGATATCGCACCGGCTTTGGCTGGCTGACCGACCACAAGAGCGAGGACTATGTGCGGCTGCATCATAAGTTTGTGCTCGACGTGATAGAGAAATTGGCCGCCGATAATCTGGTTGATGGCGAGCGGGTGTTTCTGTTCGGTTTTTCGCAGGCGTGTGCCGTCAATTTTCGTTTTGCGTTCACCTATCCTGAAGTGCTGCGCGGCATCGTCGGCGTCTGCGGCGGCATTCCGGGCGACCTCGATACAAATCCGCTGTATAAGCCGTTTGCGGCTGAGACGTTTTATCTTTACGGCAATGACGATGAGTTTTACACGCAGGAACAATTCGCAGGTTTTAATGAAAAGCTCGCCTCAATGCTGGCGAATTACCACTCAAAACATTACGCTGCAAAACACGAGATCACCGACGAGATGCGGGTTGATATGGCTGAGTGGCTGAAACGTTTTATTTGACGGTGAGGTTTCTTATCTCGATCAGGTCTTGAAGTTCGGCAGGCACAACGACCTGCGGCGTGCCGTCATTCGACATTTCCACTTTAAATGCATCGGTGCGCGTTTTTGAAAGCAGGGTGCGGGGGCCGTAGATCGTGAAGCTAGCGGTCTTGCCGGGAGATCCTGACACAGGAAGAGAAAACTGACGTTCAACGCGCTTTTCGCCGATACGAAAATAGACATCGACGACGGTGTCGAGAACTGCGGCGTTCGGATTGGCGACGCTGACGGGTATTTGTTTTGCGGTGAACTCGTCCTTTCTGCCCGACAGATCGATCTTGTCCGTTTCGACGAAATCGAGCTTTTTCGTAAAGCTGGCCGGCCCGCGAACTCTAATTTTTGGCGGCAATGAGACGGTCGTATAGACCTCATAACCGTCCGCCGGATTTCCCTTGGTTTGAACCTTTACCTCGACCTCTTTTTCCTCGACGGCTTCGAGTCGGACAGGGATACGGCTCGGCTGAACTTCGATGAGTTTTATGCCCTGCGGCAGGGCGACATAGACGGTTTCGGGCGACAGCGAGACAACGCGTTCGCCGGGAGCGACGTCGGTCAGGTCGAGCGTTGCGGCAAGATCGTTCTTGTTTATCTGGTCGAGATTTCGTTTATAGCCGCTGACGACGATGTCAACTTCTGGAATGAGCGTGTTGGTGATCTCGGCGTTATTTGAAGTGCTCGGGTTTAGCGGGATCGAAAAGCGTTTCGTCGTCGGAGCGCTCAAACCCGTAACACCAAACCAAAGAGCAAGCGTGATTGCAAGCGCAAGCAACTTTAAGCCCCAATCTTCGAGAAAGAGCTTGCGGATAATGTGTTTTGCCCACAGTTGTCCTGCCATTTTTAATTATTACCACATAGGCACAAGATCACATAGCAATTAGTTGTCTCTCACCATCATCTTACTTAATGCCAATAAATGCCTCTGTGTTCTCAGTGTCCTCTGTGGCAAAAGCTCTTTCTCTGCGATTATCTGTAAGCGGAATTTCCATTGCGTCGAGGAGCAGTTTGCGAAGCTGTGTAGTATCGAGGTTTCGGCGGACCGCGCCGGCTTCGACGTAGGTTATCAAGCCCGTTTCCTCAGATACAACGATCGAGATCGCGTCTGAGCCTTCCGTGATGCCGATCGCAGCGCGGTGACGAGTACCAAGCTCGCGTGAGACTTCCGGGTTTTTTGTCAGCGGCAGGAAAACTGATGCGGCGGCGAGGCGTTCGTTTTGGATCACGACGGCTCCGTCGTGCAGCGGCGTTGACGGGTTAAAGATCGTGACGAGCAGATCGTAGCTGAGTTTTGCATCGAGTTGGACGCCGGCGTCTATAAAGTTTCGCAGGCCAACCTTTCGCTCGATGACGAGAAGCGCGCCCGTTTTTTCCGATGCCAGCGTAGTCACCGCCAACACGATCTCGTCATAAACACTGCCGCCAAATTGCCCGCGCTGCCGCTTCAGAATAGGAAACCGAAATCGGTTGGCAAAATAGATCAAGGCCTGCCTAATCTCAGACTGAAACAGCACGATGATCGCGATGCCGATAAATCCGACGGCATATCGAAGCACAAATTCCAGAGTCGAAAGATCCTGCACGACAGCCAGCCAATACAACAGCGCGAGGATCAACATCCCGACGACTGTCGGCACTGCCCGCGTCCCGCGCAGCAGCTTGAGCACGACATAGACGATGATAAAAACGAGCGCAATGTCGAGGACATTTCGAAGCGTATTTATCGTCGGTATGTAGTTTGTGACTTCCACTTTTCTTTGCCTTTTAGCTGATAGCTAACTCGCACTAAGAATAACACAGCGATCACGCTTCGAATGGAATTTCGCCGTGTTGGAAGACGCCAAGTTCTTTGCGCGAGACGCGTTCGAGAAGCTTTTCGTCGTCGAACATTTTGACGAGGCCGTTGACCGTGGCGTATCGCGGTTCGTCGGAGATGATGACGGGCAGATTTGTGAATGCACGCATGTATTGATCGAGGCCATCGAGCAAGGCGCCGCCGCCGGTGAGGATGATGCCGCGATCGAAGATGTCGGCTGCGACCTCGGGGCGAAGCTCGGTGAGCGTGTCCTTGACCCTCAGGGCGATGCGGCGGACGATCGTTTCGACAATCGGATAGATTTCGCCTGAGGTGATCTCGACCGCCGCCGGGCTGCCGGTTGTTACATCTCGGCCACGGACTTCGATTGTTTTGGTAATGTCGCCGGGAAGAAACGCCGATGCAAAGTTTGTCTTGAGCAATTCGGTTGTTTCCACGCCGACTTGCAGGCCGCGATGACGGCGCAGGTGCGTGGCGAGGCTTTCGTTGATCGCGTTGCTGCCGAGGCGGTCGGATGTCGAATGAACTATCGAGCCTTTTGCGACTATGGCGATATTTGTCGTGCCGGCACCGATGTCAACGATTGCCGATGCACGTTTGTCGGTCGGCAAAACGCCCGCGCCGAAAGCCGCTGCCAGGCCTTCTTCCATCATAAAGACCTTGCCGATATGGGCGTCTTCGGCGGCGTTAAAAAGCGCCCGCTGCTCGACGTGTGTAACGTCCGAGGTCATGCTCATCACCGCCTGAATTGAAATGCTCGAACCGCCCGATTTTGCCTTTTTTACAAAATGGGCAAGCATTTTTTTTGTCCGCTCAAAATCACCGACAACGCCTCCGGTCAGCGGCGCCTGAACGACAAGGTCGCGCCCCTCGCGGCCGCGCATTTCGGCGGCTTCGGAACCATAGGCGAAGATCGTTTCGCTGGTCTCGTTGATGGCGACGAGCGACGGCTCATCGAGCACCACACCTCGGCCTTTTACGGCGATAATCGTGCTGGCCGTGCCGAGGTCGATCGCCATCGAATCGGTAACGAAGTTTTTTAAGGCTGAGATCTTTAGCATAAAGATTTGCGATCGAAGGTCATTGCCATTTTACCTCAAATAGCTCTACCGGTTGCAAGCGATTTTTTACAATGAGGGGTTCGCGTTTTGTCATCGGGAATGTGTCGCCGGCAGCCGTCGCCGTTGCTTCGCTGAGGAGTATCTGTCCGCCGTCAGCATTTGACTGCAGACGCGAAGCGATATTAACGGTGTCACCGATAGCTGTATATTCTGAGCGCCGATCGGAACCGATGTAACCGACGGTCGCTTCGCCGGTATGAAGACCGATACCTACTGCGATCTGCGAATAGCCGATAATGGCCAGATCTCTATTGAGAGATATGAGTCTTTTCTGCATGGCGACCGCAACTTTGACAGCATTTTGCGCATCCTGGGGCGTGGCGGTCGGTGCTCCGAAAAGCGCCATCAACTCGTCGCCGATGTATTTATCGAGCGTTCCGCCGTGCTCGAAAATTATCTCGGTCATCGCGGAAAAATAGAGATTTAACAAACCTACAACTTTTTCCGGATTTTCTTTTTCTGAGAGCGAGGTGAATCCGCGAATGTCGGCAAACAGAACTGTGATCGTCTGATTAGCACCGCCGAGGCGGAACGAATCGGGATTTTCTAGCAGCTGTTGGACGACATACTCAGGCATGAAGCGGCTGTAGTTGGCACGCGCGACTTCCTCGCGGGCTAAGCGTTTGTGTGCTTTTACAGTTTCGACCGTCACCGCGGTTTGAGCCGCGACCGCGCTGATCAGATCCAAATGGTCAGGCGTAAATGCGGCAAAAGGGTCAAGCCTGTCGGCATACAGAACGCCGTGAACGCTAGACTGCGTTATCAGCGGAGCGCAGATCGTTGACCGGACGCCCTGCGTGACGATTGATTCGGCACCCTGAAACTGCTCGTCGGTTTTTGCATCCTGCGACAAAAGAGCCACGCGGTCGCTCATCACTTTTTGCGTTATCGTGCGGCTTATGGGCAGCTTTTCGGTTAATTTTTTTATGCTTTCTTCGCGTGTCCGGGCGCCGATCTGGTAAAGGCTGTGGTCGGCAGCATCGGCGTCGGCCTCATCAGTTAGCAACGCAACGACGCGGTCGGCGGGCGTTCCGCGAAAAATAAGATCGGTTGCCTTTTCAAAGATCTCGGTCAAGTCAAAAACGGTGCCGAGCGTTTTGCTCATTTCGAATAAAAGATCGAGTATCTTTGCCTTTCGCCGCAGGTTTTTGATCTCCTCGGGCGTCGCAATGGCGGTGTCGAGCGATAAGCTCGATTGGCGGCCGATAATGTCGTTGACGGATATCTGAACCTGCGTGTGGCCGAGCGGAGAGTCGTCGTAATTTACAGTCTGCGCTTTTTCAACCTCTGTATCAGATTCGACAGTTTCGGACATCTCGACACTCGGATCTTTGCTCTCGACGGCTAGCGAGTTAAATTTCAGACTACTTTCACCGATGGTTATGACGTCGTCCTCGGCGAGCGGGCATTGTATTTGAATATTATCGTTTACAAAAACGTGGTTGACGCTGCGGATAAGCTGGCCGTTTTCCAGGTGGCCGTCAATTACCTTAAACACCTTGCCGTCGCCGAAAATAAACGCATGCTTGCGCGAAACGCGGCGGTCGTCGAGGACGATGTCGTTTTCGCGGGCGCGTCCGATGGAATAGGTCGAGCCGTGGGCGAGCCGCGTTTCCCATGTTCTGCCGGTCGGTTCTGTTATTTTAAGTATTGCGTCCAAGTTAATCCTCAATTGTAATGGCTAATGCGCAAATGGTAAATTGAGCGCGCTTCGATTTTTTGACAACATATGCACAAGCCTGCACGTTAGTAAGGGCGGTATCCTCAATGTTGGGTGTTACGCCCTTACTAACGTGCGGGCTTGTGCAACACTTTTATGATCTATTTTGACAATAATGCGACCACGCAGATCGCGCCAGAGGTTTTTGATGCGATGAAGCCGTATTTGGTTTCGTCGTATGGAAATTCATCGTCTGCCCACACGCTTGGCCGCGAGTCTTATAAAGTTGTCGCCCAAGCTCGCCAAAATGTAGCCGATCTGCTCGGTGCCCATTCCGAAGATGAGATCGTTTTTACGTCATGCGGAACCGAGAGCGATAATTGGGCGATACTCGGCGCGCTTGAGAGCCAGCCGGAAAAAGATCACATTATCACGACCCGCGTCGAACATGAAGCAGTTCGCAAACTTTGTGAAAAACTCGAAACCCGCTCGCACCGCGTGACGTGGCTCGATGTGGACGAAGCCGGCAGCCTTGACCTCGATGCTCTGCGTTCGGCTCTTAATGAAAAGACGGCGATTGTTTCGGCGATGCTCGCAAATAACGAAACCGGCATTCTATTTCCGGTCGAGGAGATCGGCAAGATCGTCAAAGAGAGGTCAAACGCACTGTTTCACGTTGATGGCGTGAATGCCGTCGGCAAAGTTTCGATTGATCTGAAAAACACTGAGATTGATCTGTTTTCGATTGCGGCGCATAAATTTTACGGCCCGAAAGGCATCGGAGCTCTCTATATCCGCGAAGGCGTCGAATTGCCGTCGTTTTTTGTCGGCGGCGGACAGCAAAATGGCCGTCGAGCCGGAACCGAGGCCACGCACCAAGTCGCCGGATTAGGTGCGGCTGCCGAGTTTATAAAAGATCTGTCGTCGCTCGAAAAAATACGCTCTATGCGTGACCGTTTGGAAACCGGAATTTTGACTAACATTCCAAACTCACGTCTTAACGGCACGAGCGACACTGTAAAACGTCTTCCCAACACATCGAGCATATCGTTTGAAAATACAAACGGCGAAATGATAATGCACCGCCTCGACGAACTCGGCGTCTGCGTCTCAACCGGCTCAGCCTGCCATTCAAAAGGTCACGCGGCATCAGCAGTCCTACAGGCGATGAACGTGCCGTATTCCTATGCGATGGGCTCGATACGATTTTCGTTGGGACGATTTAATACAGAATCGGAAGTCGGTCAGGTGCTCGCTGCCCTGTCGCCAATTGTAAACGGACTAAAAGTACGAACTGCCTAGCCTAGCGTTTTCAGGTTTTACTTTTCAGCTTTCAGTTTTTTCGGAAAGTACAATCCGAACAAACTTAAAACTACAAAGTGAAAACTGAAAACGAAAGAATTAAGAGACAGCCTTTTCGATACCGTATCGTGCTAATTTTAGATAAAGCCCGCGGCGGGTTAGGCCGAGTTCGCCCGCGACGCGCGAGATGTTCCAGCGGTGACGGGCGAGCGATGCGCGGATGAGCTGCATTTCGAGATCGGAGACGGCGTTTTCGAGCGTGCCGCCTTCTGACATGTTTGCAAACGGGGAAAAGACTCGGTCGTAGGACGCGATCGGTTTTACGTTTGAATCGGAGTCAAAGCGTGTAAGCGGCTGCGCGCTGCTCTTAAGCTCGGGCGAGAGATGGTCGGGTGTTATCACCTCATTATCAACCGCGCGGGCGACAATCCGCTGAACCTCGTTGCAAAGCTGCCGGACGTTGCCCTGCCAATTGCAGACCATCATAAGATCAACCGTTTGCGGCGTGAATGTGATGTCGTGTTTCCCAAAACGCGATGAGTAATGATCAACGTAATAATTTATGATCGGCGGTATCTCTGAACGGCGTTCCCGCAGCGGAGCCACCCGCAGGCGAATAACATTTAGACGATAAAACAAATCTTCGCGAAAGGTGCCGTTTGCAACTTTTTCCTCAAGCGGCATATTGGTCGCGGCGATGATACGGACATCTACCTTTATCGGTTTTTTATCGCCGAGCGGCTGTATCTCGCCTTCCTGCAAAAAGCGCAAAAGTTTTGGCTGGACGTCAATCGGCAAATCGCCGACCTCATCGAGGAACAGCGTTCCGCCATCCGCTGTGCGGATCATGCCGGGCGAATCTTCGACCGCGCCGGTAAACGCGCCTTTTTTGTAACCGAAAAGATGTCCCTCGGCTAATTCTTTTGGCACGGCGGTGCAGTTGAACGGCACAAAGATTTTGTCCTTGCGGTTCGACAGAGTATGGATTGCCCGCGAGACCAGTTCCTTGCCGGTCCCCGATTCGCCTGTCACGAGCACTGTCACGTCGGACGAGCGTATCTTGTAAACTTCCTCGACCAGCGAGGTCATCGCCGGCGACGAGTGGATAAAGCCGGGCATGACGCTGTTTGACGCGTAGGGCGAAGATTCCCGCTCGGCCGGGGCCGACTTGTCTCGTTCGCGAAGCGCAATGACGTCCATTCCCAACTCAACAATGCGAAGCAGCGGAGCCAGCGAACTCTCATCGCTCAGACAAGCACCCGATTGCGGATTGATAAGCAAAAAAGCAGGCGCTGCGGCCGATGCGTGCAGCGGAAGAACGGCGATATTCTTTGTTCGCGCAAAAGTCTTTTCGCTGCCCGACGCGCGGGCGTCGTTAAGTTTTGTGACAAGCTCGTTGCTTTCCTGCGGCGAATAACCGTGAGTTATGAAAGGATAGAGACGTTTCTGATCGTTGAACTGGGCGATGATTATCTTGTCGGCGTTGCTGTCCTGCTGAAGAACGGCGACGAGTTCGCGGAACAGAAGTTCGCGCGACGCGGTGGCTTCGGCCAGGCGAACGGTCAAAAGCTGTGAGACTACGGAATTTGTCCGACGATCATATCGCTGCGGTTTTGATTCGGCGGGTGTTCCTTCCAGGCGCTGTAGTTCGCGGGCGACGAGATCGGAATAGGACGGTACACCAAGATGTTTGAAACCTTCAGACGCCGATGAAAGATGGCGCTTTGCCCGGGTCGAACTTCGCCTGTCCAGATTTGCCCCGACGAGATAATTCATAAGGGCAGTATGGTAAACGTCGCCGCCTGTCTCAAAGATCGTCAAGCCGCGGCTAAAGTGGTGAACGGCGAGTTCGCGGTCATCGTCTTCGAGTGCGGCGAGGCCGCGGATCCGCTGTATGGTGCCGAGGACAAAAAAGTCATTGGAAGGGTCAGTTTCTTCGATCACGTGCAGCGAAGTTTCACATGATTCGGCCTCGCCCTGCTTTAGGTAGCATTCCGCAAGCACAAGCCCCGCCATATTCGCATAGTGCTTATTCCCGATCTCGTCCGAAAAATCTATAGTCTCGCTCGCAAGTTTGGTAGCTTTTTTTAGCTCGCCCCGCAGCAGATAGCATCGGGCGAGGTTTCGCATTGACTGGGCGGTGTACCATTGATGTTTTCGCTCTTTGGCAAAAGCAACGGCTTTTTCCAAAAGCTCTGCGGCCTCGTCGAGATTGCCTCGGAGAATTTCGAGTTCACCCAGAGAGTCGTAAATTCCCGCAACGTGAACATGATTCTCTCTCAGAGCCAACTCCAGCGCCTGTCTGAGCACTTCTTCGGCCTTTGTCCATTCGCCCAAGAGTGTCAGGTGAATGCCAAGATTGCCGTGCGCGATGGCTGAATTGAGAGCGTGCTCGGTTTGCTCAAAAAATTCGATTGATTTTTCGAGACAGGCGATACCGTCCTGCGGACGTCTTAAAAACCAATAAGCGCCGGATAGATCGGTGTATAGCTTGCCGAGCATGAACGGAGCGCTGTTGCCGCCGATGATCTTGATCCCAAGTTCAAAGTTTTCGAGCGATTTTTGGCTGTTTCCCTCCTGGTGATAACTGTTTGCGATCTCTCGATAGGCCTCTGCCATGCCCAGCCAATCGCCATTATCACGAAAACGGTCGAGCGCCTTTTGCGCATAATCGCGGCTGATCGGATATTCGCTGAGCTTGCGGTAAACCCGTGCGAGACCAATGTCAACGCTGCCTAAAAGATGCCGAAGGTCATTTTCCTCAGCCTTTTTCACCGTCTGCTTGAGCAGCGTCACCGCCTTTGGCTGGTCTGTCAGATTGTTGTATGCGATTGCGAGATGCGTCGTTATGCGTATTTGCGTCTCAACGGACAGGTTTGCCAGATTTTCTTCAGCTTCAAAGGGCTTGAGAGTTTCGAGAGATTCCTTGTAGCGGCCGCTTGTTTCGAGCGTGAAGGACAAGAGGCGTTTAAGATTAGCAAGATTGTCCGGTGTGTGGTCGTAGCCGTCAATAGTTTTGACAAGAATCTTTTCCGCCTCGCCGGAGAGTCCCTCGCGCAGCTTTTGCCCGACGCTCTTAAACACGGCGTCAATACTCTCAAACGAGATCGCCCGAGCCGCAGCCGCGTGGCCGCCGCGAGCGGTTCCAGGTCGTGAAGACGAGGTAATATGCTGGTCCTTTTTCATTTGTCGCGCCATTGACAAAACGACGAATTGCCGACGGGTTTCAACTAATTGAATACTAAGTAAACAGTTGCGCAGTTGAAATCTAACAAAAAAAATCCGTTTCGTCCACAATTTTTTTCAGAAAACGCGATCTTGACATCTGTTGCATCAGTAAAATATCTTGACAAATATGCAATTTTCTGATAAGGTTTACATATATTATTTTGCTATTTGACAACAGCTGCATTTTTTTGAAAATTCGTGGGACACGGCAAAATACGCCATGTAAGTCTAATATTTACAACATTTAGACTGTCCCACACGGAAATGGGACAACCTGGGACATGGAACGTTTCCGGAACTAGGCTTAAACCTTGTATTTACTGTAACTTACATCGTTCATCCTGTGACAGTTTGTGTCATTCTGTGACACAACCTCGGTTTTTGGAACAAAGTCCTCGAATAACTGAAAATGCTTTATGATTCAACTTTCCTATAAGATTGGCTTGTGCCAAATGGACATTAATCAATGACGCTAATTGCCGGTATAATCAGCCGAAATTCCAATCGCCTTTTACCCGTCTCTGTTTGTGACAGTTTGCAACGGACGATCTCGCGCGACCCGCGTGATGAGGTTAGCGTTTTCCAAGACGAGCGAAGCTATTTTATAAAGGTGGACATCGGTGCGTTTGGCGAACCGGCCGAGAAGATAGATGAAAACGGTGCGATCACATTGGTGACAGGTGAGCCGTTGCTGGATGGCGATAGCAATGAAACGTGGCAAAGCCGTGAAAAAGATACCGCTTTGATACATGACGGTTTCGCCCGACACGATCCGGACATTTTGCAGAGAGCAAACGGAGTTTTTAGCGCCGTTCACTATCAACCCTCTACGGGCAAACTAAATCTGATCGCCGACAAACTCGGCCTGCGGCCATTGTATTTTTGGATCAGTGACGAATACGCGGTGTTTGCAAGCGCTCTTCGCATTCTCGAAGATTTGGATTTGATACCGAAAAAGGTTGATGTCCGGGCGGTTACCGAAATTGTCGGGCTTGGTTATCCGCTCGGCGAGCGGACGCCATACGCGGATATTTGCATGGTTCGCGCCGCCGAGGTCGTGACGATCACCGAAAATGAAACTTCGCGTCAAAAATATTGGCGATGGGACGAGATAGAAGTTTCCACCGCGTCTGAAGATGAACTTTTAGCAGAACTCTATAACAGCTTTAATCGAGCCGTTGCGCGACGGGTTAGGAACGACACAACCACAGCCGCGTATTTGAGCGGCGGCCTCGATTCGCGGTGTATTGTCGCAGGGCTGCGCGAAAAAGGCGTTCGGGTTCACACATTTAACTTCGCCCGTCCGCATACTCAGGATCAGGTACTCGGTTTGGAATTTGCAAAGGCGATAAGAGCGATACACGAGGAAATCCCAAAAAGGCCCGGCGACTCTGTTCCCGATTATTCATCGCTGATGGCCGAAGTTTGGACGGCGGTGAATAGCCGCAGCAACGCGCCTGCCGAACGGCCGATGATCGTTTGGAGCGGCGAAGGCGGCAGCGTTGCGCTCGGCCACGTTCATTTGACCGAGGAAATGGTTGACTTAATGCGGGCAGGAAATCTGAATGCGGTGATCGAAGAACATCTGAGACGAGAATCGGCACAGGTTGTTCCGAGACTTTTCCGTTCTGAAGTGTCCGGCATTTTGTCGAGAGCGATCAATGACGGCATCCGCGAGGAACTGAACAATTTTCATTCTCACGATCCGGCTCGCAATTTTTATTTTCATCTTCTCTTAAATGACCAGCACCGGAAACTTGGCAAACATTTTGAGAATATAGACCGTCATCGTCTCGAATTTCAGTTGCCGTTTTTTGACAGTTCGTTTCTCGCCCTGATCGCCTCTGTTCCGATTGACATATGTCTCAGGCACAGACTTTATGTCAAATGGTTGTCGCTTTTTCCGCCGGCGGTTACGTCGGTTGCGTGGCAAGTTTATCCCGGGCATCAGCCGTGTCCGGTTCCGGTTTCTGACAACCTCGCTTACCAATGGGCAGACGAATATAAATCGGCAGAGAACAAGACGCAAAAACGCCGCGTGATGAAACAGGCCAAAGATCTTTTGCGTGAATCCGATTTTCCCCGCGAGATTCTCAGCAAAAGAAATCTAAGACTTGCGGCATTGATTCATTCGACAGGGTTTCGCGATTATCAATATCTCATCGGCCCTGCGCGAACCTATCATATTTATTGGCAAAAATGCGGCGGCAAATATGTGATGCCGACAAAGTAATTTCACTTACTGCATATCATTTTCCCTCATTTTTTGTGACGACCGGGTTTTTCGGATTTACTTTTTTTAATTTTTCCATTGTTGCCTGGTGGTTTTCTGTGTCGCCATTTTCGCTGTAGGCGAGCGCGAGATTTTGCAGCGTTATCTCGTGTTCCGGATCGATGCTTAGTGAGGTCTTGTATTCTTTGATAGCCCGGTCGATGTCTCGCGGTTCGCGCAGGAAAAAAGTCAAACCGAGATCAGTCCGCGCGATGATATTTTTTGGGTCTTTTTGCAGTGCCTGCATATACCATTTTTCGGCCTGCTCGTATTGCTCGGAATCAAAATAGGCATTGCCGGCCTTTACCATCGGTTCGGCGTCTGCGGGCTTGAGTTTGGCAGCGGTCTCATAGAATTTTGCCGCCTCGTCAAAACGCTGTATCTGGTAATAAAGATCGGCGGCGGTCATCTGCGCTTCGTAATTTTGCGGCTGCGATTTTGCTTTTTCGATTGCGGCCATTACCTCGGGACGCGGCGCGGTTTGATCACCGGAACTCGTGCCTATCGGCGGATGATCTTTTGGAAGCGCAGGGTTGCTGTTTGTCTCTTTCGTCGAAGCGGATGTCGTCGGCTGCTTTTCGTAAGCGGATTTGTTGATGCTGTTTGCACCCACAAAACCGATGACAAGGCCGACAATCAGTCCAAGCACGGCGAACATGATGTTACTTTTCATTTCTTGTTCCGTTATTCGTGCATTCGTGGCAAAAAAAATTTAGCCACGAATGCACGAATGAATACTCTACTTGATCGTAATTCCTATCGCTTCCAAAAATCGGTTTGGACGTTCGCCGCCGATCAGCGCAAAGACATGATCGTTTGGAATCGTATCGAGTTCTTGTTTTGTTTTGACATCTTCCAAAACTAATTCATTTTCGCGCATCTCTTTGATGGCGACGCCGAAACGCAGATCTAGCAGTCCGTTCTCGGCACAATTGTATATTTGAAACTTGTTGCCAAATTTTACCGTCGGCGCCAAAAAATCACGCACGAGAACGGTCACGCGGTTCATGTCCTCGGGTTTTCGAGGGGTGATTGCCGCTCCGTCGCGGACAGCGATCAGGTCAACCGCTGCCTCGACCGCCACGTTTCCGCCGCCGACAACGACAAGATTTTTTCCGCGAAAATCCATCGGTTCGCTAAGGCCGTAGATAACCTTTGGCACCTCTTTGCCGTCCATGGTGATCTTCATTTCTTCATTATCGAGCCGCAGCTTATTTGGCGCTCCCATCAGGCCGATCCCGATGACGACTCGCCTTGCCGTATAAGTTTGCGGCGGCTTTTCTTTTGGCTCTGTTTTGATGACAAAATAGTCGCCGTCTGCGGCTTTTTCGACCGACTTGCAAAGCTCGTTCTCGTTTATCGTCACGCCGCGATCTGCCAGATTGCCAAGCCAGACGCTGAGAATGTTTTCACGCTGGTCGCCGGGAATCTTTGTCTGAAGCTGATCGGCTATCTCGCGCAAAAAAACTGCAAAAAGATTTTGCCTGTCAGGAAGAAAGTGAGTCTGGTAAAGACTCGGCCAGTTTCCTGACCCTTTTGAACGCAGGAAAGCGGAGATACGCTTTTTGATCTCTTTCTCGATCTTTTCCGTCAGAAGCGTTGAAAGTTCCGGCCGCAGATCTTTTGGGATGCGCGTTATCAACTGAGCGTGCAATGCCGGTGCCTCCGTCTGGACAAGCGTGGCGACATCCGGGCCGAGGTCGTTTAAGATCGCATCGTCATCCGCACCGGAATCAATCGCGTATTTCGCCTTTGCAAGGCCAAGCCCCGCGACGGAAATGCCGCCGTTCCAGTCGTTTGTATCGGGCTTAAAGAAAATATACTTGCCCTTTGGATACCGGACGATTGTTGATAAAACGCTGCCTTGTTCGATCCCGATGTAACGCAGATTTGCATCGCTCGCGGTCGCCGCGGCAGACGCGCCGCCGGGGCCGATGCCTATTATCGCTACGTCATAAGCGGCTTTTGGTTCGGGCGCGGCGATTTTCAATTCGGCGGCGATATACGTGATGACCTCGGCACCTTCTTTGACGGCATTTTTAATAAGCGGAACGCCCGAAACATCGCCGATCAAATAACAGCCGGGCACATTCGTCTCAAACGTCGCACCGTCTCGCGTCGGCGTCGGCATCGAACGCACGTCTTTTGCGGTGTTGATGATGATGCACGCCTTCGGATTGACCGGACACTCGGCCTGGCAGGCGGTATCTTCCATGCAAAGGTCGGGCGCGACCGCAGCAGCAGTTCCGTCAACGATCGCCAGCACGTCATGCGGACACGCATCAACGCAAGCCTGACAGCCGATACATCTTTCGGGAAAAATTACCGGATGCGGGTAACTCGGGCCGCGGTATTTGTCGAGGCCGAGTTCGGCCAACTCACCGCCGGAAAGCGTTCTTATCTTTGTCGGAGGAGAAACCTTTTCATCTCGGATCCTAAAGAAACCAACTGCCCGCGACGAATCGTTAAAGATCGCCAAGAGTCCTATGCCCATACCTACGAGCACAATGCTCGCCCAGCCGATCCACGACAGCCCGCCGTAAACAACCGCATCCGCCGGAACAAATACGCGGTTCAGCCAGATCAAAAAACTGACAAGCACGAGGCAAACGAATATATGAAAAAATTTCATTGACCGCCTAGCTCCGAGACCGGTTTACTGTTGACCAGAACATTCTACACCTTCGCACGGTAGAAATGTTGCTCGACCAACGCATCGGACAAATTATAGGCATAAGCTCCGAACGATTCAACCGCGCGGACTGATTGTTTTTCCACCTGATCGAGCGTAAGATGGCGGTATCGTGAAGCCAAAGACAAAGTATTTTTGATATTGTGGACTGTCGGGTTGCTGGGCATTGCGTCGTTCCTGTTTGTCGATCTGCACGCGTTGATCGCGGCGATACCTCTGCCGCCGGGCGAAACGCTGCCCGAACTGCCGCCGCCGGCCCTGTTCAAGCTCATCAGCGTTATTCAGCCCGCTCTCTTAACGACTCTTGCTGTTGCTGTCGGCGTCTGGCTTGGGGCCGGCGTCCGCCTGCACGCTCCGGCTGCCGAAGCGGCGGCGAACGGCGAGCCTTTTTTCGAGAAATTGAGGCCGCAGATCGTGCCCGGCGTGGTCGCGGGCCTTTTGACCGGCGCCGCGATAACCGCAAGCTGGGTCGTCGCCAAACCTTTTCTCTCGCCGGAATTTATTGATCGTGCGCAGGAATTCAACAAATTCCTGCCGCATATCACGCGTTTTCTCTACGGCGGCTTTACCGAGGAGTTGCTGCTGCGATGGGGTGTGATGACATTTTTGGTTTGGGCAGCGTGGCGGCTGTTTCAAAAGGGCGAAGGGACGCCGAGGCCTGTTTGGTTTGTCACGGCGATTGTTGTCTCAGCCGTGCTCTTCGGCATGGGCCATTTGCCGGTCGCAGCGATGCTTGCCGGCGGCTTGACGCTGCCAATCGTGATCTACGTTATCATGGGAAATTCGCTTTTCGGCATTGTCGCAGGTTTTCTATATTGGCGACGCGGCCTCGAATCTGCGATGATCGCCCACATTTCGGCTCACCTCGTTCTTATCTCCGCCATCTATCTTTCGTTTTAGAATTCGTGCATTAAAGGAAAAGCGGCCGCATCGTCAACGACCGCTTTTTTCTGAATGAACCAACTGCTGCCAATGAACACCGGCAACAGAGCAAGTGCACTAACTGTATCATTAGAAGGAGATTTCCAGCCTTCGGTTGTCAACGATTTTCTTTACTGCTTTGGGTTGACATAACCTGCCCCAAAATGCGATTCTATCCAAAATAGTAAGTGCTTACTTACTTGTGGATAGGAGAGATTTTGATCAAGGAACTGTTTAATTGCGACCCGACGGTGCGTATGAAAGGCGACAAACGCCGCGAGCAGATATTGCAGACGGCGGTGGACCTGTTTTCGCAGCGTGGTTTTAAGGGCACTACCACCAAGGAGATCGCCCGTGTGGCAGGCGTTTCGGAGGCGATGGTATTTCGCCATTTTGCGACAAAGGACGAGCTTTACGGTGCGATCCTCGACAACAAAAGCTGTTCGGACGGCGTCCACCGCTTTCCGTGGGAAGCAAACGAGACGCTTCAGCGGGCGATAGAACAAAAGGACGATTTCGCCGTATTTTACAACATTGCTTTGGATGCTTTGAATAAGCACCAGGATGATGTCGGGTTTATGCGGCTGCTGTTTTACTCGGCCCTGGAGGAGCACGTGCTGGCCGAGCGGTTCTTTGGCGAATTTGTGGCCCGAATTTACGGGTTTATCGGCGGATATGTCGAGGAACGAATCGAGGACGGTGCTTTCCGTGAGATCAACCCGAGAATTGCCGTCCGCTCCTTTCTCGGCATGATGATCCACCATTCGCTCAACAACATTTTGTGGGACAAGAACCGCAATCTTTTGAACATTTCCAATGAGGAAGCAGCCGGTAACTTTGCCGAGATACTGCTCGGGGGCATTCGGGCCAAGGCCGGGACAACAGAACAATGAAAAGAAACAGTCAAGTATTTGTTCCACTGATCGCCGTCGTGTTGACGATAGCCTTGCTGAATTTTGGCTGCGGCTCACGCGCAAATTCGGCGAATGCAAACTCGGCGAATACGCAGACGCAGACCATTGATGTGACAACTACACAGGCAGTGGTCAAGCAGATCCCAACATATTTCGAAGCGACCGGCAATCTGGTGAGCGATGCTCAGACCGACGTCGCGCCGGCGGTCAGCGGCAAGATAACCGAGGTGAACTTTGACGTCGGCAGCTTTGTCACAAAGGGCAGCGTTCTTGTGCGGCTCGACGACCGCGACGCGCGTATAAGGCTCGCAACCGCCCGCGATCAGGTCGAGCAACAGCAAAGGGCCGTTGACCAGGCGGTCGCGGCACTCAGACAGGCTCAGGTGCGGCTTGGTGTGAAGGACGGCGAAACGTTTAATATCGAGACGTTCTCGCAGGTAAAATCGGTCAAGGCCAATCTGGAATTAGCCGAAAAGGAATTGCAGCGGGCACAGAAGCTGGTTGAGACGGGCGATGTTTCGCGTTCGATGCTCGATCAGAGGCGTTCACAGCGCGACGCATTGCTAG
Organism: Chloracidobacterium sp.; assembly: GCA_043773225.1. Classification (GTDB taxonomy): domain Bacteria; phylum Acidobacteriota; class Blastocatellia; order Pyrinomonadales; family Pyrinomonadaceae; genus OLB17. The sequence goes on along the minus strand of JAYVFJ010000146.1, from coordinate 4,955 downwards.
GGCAGTTGGACGAGGCACGCTCAAACGCCGCGGTCGCCACGAAGGCGATCAATACCGCCGAAGCTCAAGTCGCATCGGCTAAATCAGCCGTAGCGACCGCAAAAACACAGGTCGAACAGGCTGAGAAAGGTTTGACGGACACCATTATTTACGCACCGATCAGCGGTTACATAGCCGAACGCGTCGCCGATCCGGGCGAGTATATCAGCCCGAATACGCCGAATTCCAAGATCGCAACAATAGTCAAGACATCAACTCTGCGAATGAAGATTGACGTTCCCGAGCAATCCATAGGAAAGGTATCTCGCGGACAGGGAATATCTTTGCAGACAAGCGCCTATCCTGAACGCAATTTTGCAGGAACTGTCGTTCGCATTTCGCCGAGTTTAAATGTATCGGCGAGAACGCTTACGGTCGAGGCTGAGGTTGCCAACGGCGACGGCCTGCTAAAACCGGGACAGTTTGCAACGGTTCGGATCACGCAGTCAAAACCCGAAAACGCCGTGATGGTGCCGGTCGAAGCCGTCAAAACCGAAGGCGAAACTAACTCGATCTTTGTCATCAAAGACGGAGCCGCCCATCAGCAGATGGTGCAATTAGGTTTGCTGGAAAACGGAATGATCCAGGTGAAACAAGGCGTCAACGAAGGCGACATGATCGCTACTAGCAATCTAAATGCACTATCCGACGGCGTTTTCGTCAGGCAAATGAACTAGGGGTGAAGAAGTATGCAGTGGTTGGCAGAAATTTGTGTTAAAAGACCGGTCTTTGCGACGATGCTGGTCATGTCGCTCGTGGTCGTCGGTGCATTTTCATTTTTTAGCCTCGGCGTTGACCTTTTTCCAAAGATAGATTTTCCGACGATCACCGTAACGGTGCAAAATCCGGGAGCTTCGCCGCAGGAGATTGAGACTGAGATAACCGAGAAAATCGAAGAGGCCGTCAATACAATTTCCGGCATTGACGAACTCCGCTCCACTTCGATCGAGGGCATCTCGCAGGTTTTTGTTGCATTTGTACTCGAAAAAGACGTTAATGTCGCAGCGCAGGAAGTCGAGAATCGCGTCCAAACGGTCATTCCAAACCTGCCTGAGACGGCAAAACAGCCTACAGTGCAAAAGCTCGATACCGATGCCGCGCCTGTTCTAAGAATCTCAATATCCGCACCGGCATCGCTTCGCGAGGTGACTGAGATCGCTAAAGACAAGGTCAAGGAACGCATCGAATCCGTCAACGGGGTCGGTCAGATCACGATCATCGGCGGTCAGGAACGGCAGATCAACGTCTGGGTTGATCCCGACAAAATGCGTTCGTATAACGTAACGGCCGGCGAAGTATCCGCCGCCTTGCGGATCCAGAATATGGAATTTCCCTCCGGCCGCATTGATGAGGGACAGACCGAAACGGCCATACGAACAGTCGGAAAGATACAAAAGCCCGAACAGTTCGATGATGTTGTGGTCGCAACGCGCGGCGGCTATCAGGTAAAGGTCAAAGACCTTGGTTACACGGAGGACGGCGGCGCCGAGGTCCGATCGGAGGCCCGTCTAAACGGCCAGCCGGCGGTTACGTTGATCGTTTCAAAACAGTCGGGGCAAAATACGGTCGCAGTAGCTCGAGAGATAAAGGCGCGTCTAAAGGAGATCGAACCCACGCTGCCTAAAGGTTTCCAAATGCGTGTGATCGGCGACAACTCGATCTTCATCGAAAACTCGCTTAATGCGATCGAGGAGCACCTTATACTTGGCTCGATCCTCGCGTCGCTGGTCGTTTTCTTATTCCTGTGGAATTTCCGCGCGACTTTTATAGCGGCCCTCGCGATCCCGACGTCCATCATTTCGACTTTTGCCCTCGTTTACGCGATGGGCTACACGCTCAATTCGATCACGATGCTTTCGCTTACCCTCATGGTCGGAATCGTCATTGACGATGCGATTGTGGTGCTTGAGAACATCTATCGTTTTGTCGAAGAAAAAGGGATGAACCCGTTTCAGGCAGCCATTGAAGGAACGCGTGAGATCGGCCTCGCGGTTTTGGCGACGACTTTATCGCTAATGGCAGTGTTCGTGCCGATTGGTTTTATGCAGGGCATCGTCGGCAAATTTATGTCGTCGTTTGGCCTTACGGCGTCGTTCGCTGTCGGTGTTTCGCTGATCGTGTCGTTTACGCTTACACCGATGCTTGCGGCACGGTTAATTAAAAAGAAAAAGAAAAAACCTGCGTCCGACCTCGACAACATCAAGGTTGATCCCGAGCACGCGATCGAAAAGACTGACAGTCATTACACCGGTTGGTTTCGTCGGGTGGATACGGTTTATGCGTGGATGCTGCGGTTCTCGATGGGGCATCGTTGGGTGATAATCACACTTATCGTTCTCGTTTTCCTGAGTATCGTTCCGCTCTTTATGCTGGTTGGCAAGAACTTTTTGCCGGTTGATGACCAGTCGCAGTTTGAGGTCTCGGTCAGAACGCCAGAGGGAACAAGCCTTTCGTCCTCGGCACAGTCTTTCGAGCGGATCGCTTCAGAAATTCGCAAAATGCCGGGCGTCACTGACACTCTCGCAACAGTGGGCGGCGGACAGCAGCAAGTCGTCAACGCCGGGACCATCTACGTAAAATTGAGTGATGTCGGAACGCGTGCAAAGTCACAGGAAATTATGATGGCCGACGCTCGTGAGACCTTGTCAAAGTTTCCGCCGGAATTGCGAACCAGCGTCCAGATCGTGCAGGCATTTTCCGGCGGCGGCTTTCGCAATGCTAATGTTCAGTTCCTGATCTCCGGCCCGGACATCAAGGTGCTCGAGGAAACTTCGAAAAAGATCCTCGAAAAAATGAAGACCATACCTGACGCGGTTGACGTTGACACGACGCTCATCTCAGGTAAGCCCGAATTGCGGCTCGAGGTTGACCGCGACACAGCCGCCGACCTCGGCGTGAGAGTTGGCGACGTGTCGCAAGCTCTCAACACACTCGTCGCGGGACAAGAAGCGACGACGTTTAACGCCGGCTCGGACCAGCATGACGTTTACGTTCGGGCGATCAATTCGTTTCGCACCAGCGAAGAGGGTTTGAAGCGAATGATCGTGCCGTCAGCCAAGCTGGGTTGGGTCACGCTCGACCGTGTCGTCAAGACCAAACCGGGAACCGGCCCGAGCGCGATTGACCGGACTAACCGGCAAAAACAGGTGACGCTGCTCGCCAACACAAAGCCCGGCGGCAGCGCCGCAAGCATAACCTCGGCGATCGACAGCTACGTTAAGGAATTGAAACTTCCGGTCGGTTACCGCACCGGCTATGTAGGCCAGTCAAAGGAAATGGGCAAGGCCGGTTTCTACTTCATGCTTGCGTTCATGCTGTCGTTTATTTTTATGTATATCGTGCTTGCCGCGCAATTTGAATCGTTTATCCATCCGGTGACGATCCTGCTGACGCTGCCGCTTTCAATACCATTTGGTATTTTCAGTCTTTTGGTGATGGGCCAGACGGTGAATATCTTTTCCGGCCTCGGTTTGCTTCTGCTGTTTGGTGTCGTCAAAAAGAACGCAATTTTGCAGATCGATCATACAAATCACCTACGATCTCAGGGGATGAATCGCTACGATGCGATCATACAGGCAAACCGCGACCGTCTGCGGCCGATCCTGATGACGACGATCGCTCTTGTCGCGGGAATGATTCCGCTGGTTGTTTCGACCGGCGCGGGTTCGGGAACAAATCGGTCAATCGGCGTTCTCGTTGTCGGCGGACAGACGTTGTGTCTGCTGCTTACCTTGCTTGCTGTTCCCGTCTTCTACTCAGTATTTGACGACCTCGCCGAAATGAGACTGTTTAGATACATAAACCGTTTTGCAAATTGGCTGTTCGGCGGACTGAAGCGCCGATTTGCAGCGACGGCAAGCTCACTGTTCGGCAAACAATAATCGCAAATTTTTATGACGCGGTATTTATTGATTTTAACTCTCACTGTGCTCGCTCTGGCGGCCGGAATTGGCGCGCAAACCCCAACGCCGTTGCCAGAGAATGTGCCTGCGCCTGAGATCGCGCCAAACTACAAATCCGATAAGCGCGGCTTGCCCGATCTTGGACGCGTCGGCGTTGATGTAACCCAGCAAAAAACTCTGACGTTAAACGACGCCATCACCCTTGCGCTCGAAAACAACCGCGACATCGAGGTAACGAGAAAGACGGCGACGATTGCCGATTTTGACCTACGCATCGCTCGCGGATTTTATCAGCCGCGGCTTGCCGGGCAAACTTATTACGACCGCTCGACGACGCCAAATGTCAGCATCTTTAGCAGTAATCAAAAAAACACGATCGGCTCGTTTGTTGGCAATCTCGCTCTGACCGGTTCGCTGCCGAGCAACGGAACGCAGTTTTCGGGCACGTTTAACAACCAGCGGGCGACGACAAATAACCCGATTACGATTCTCAGCCCGCAACTCAATTCGAGTCTTGGTTTCTCGGTGACGCAGCCGTTGTTTCGCGGACGCAAATTTGATCAGGCACGGCGGACGATAGAGATCGCCAAGAGAAATATCGAACTGACCGATACGCAGTTTCGACAGCGTTCTATCGAAACGGTTGCGACAGTGCAAAAAGCGTATTGGGATCTGACCTACGCGCTGCGCAATCTACAGGTGCAGCGTGACGCGGTTCGCGATGCAAAATCGCAGCTTGAGCACAATCGCCGGCTTGTCAGCGAAGGCCAACTCGCTCCGATTGATATAGTTGCCTCTGAAACGCAGGTGGCAAATTTTGAGCAAGCTGTTTACGACGCGCTAAATGCCGTAAACCTGTCAGAGAACGTTCTAAAAAATCTCATCTCGCCAAACCGAACCAGTGAGATTTGGAATGCCGCGCTGATGCCAGTCGAGCCTGTCGAGATAGCAGTTCCCGATCCGACACTGACAGAAGCGATTGATCTTGCCATAGACAACCGGCCTGAGCTTGAG
>JAYVFJ010000145.1:0-10164 GCA_043773225.1 Chloracidobacterium sp. | reverse complement strand
TGGTTGAAGATGTTAAAAGCATCGGCGACCGAGGCCGTTTCCGAATCGAGGAGCATCCGCCTCGCCGATCCGGTCAAGTCGGAAGCGGTAAAAGGATTTCTCGACGATTCCGAAAAAGCCGCGTCGCGTGACCAAAGTGTCAACGGTGCCAGCCTCAGAACACGCGAGGACAAATACAACGTCATGGTCGAGACACGCGACGAAAAGTCAAAGGTCGTCGTGCACAAGACGTATGTGAAGAAGAACTAAAATGCACAAGCCCGCGCGTGAGCAAGGGCGATAGACGCGCGTTGAATGTATCGCCCTTACTTACGCGCAGGCTTCTGCAAAATGATTGTTAACCCCTGGGCTCACTTTCCTCGGTGGATTGCGGCATCGAGTTAAGAGTGATCTCGACAAAACGTTCAACCTGTCTGAGGCTTTCTCCGGACAGATCGAGAAATTGAACGCCGAGGCCGTTGCCGAGATCCATATTTCGGACGATCGCGGTGCAGTGAATAAGATTTGCTGCATTCGGCACCTTAAAACGAAAGCTGACGATCGAGCCGACCGGAAAAACCTGTCGGCTCTGCACAAAAGCTCCGCCAACGCTCAGATCTCGCAGCGTCTCGTCGGTTCGAGTGAAAATGCCGTCCTGACCGATCCATAATTCGGTCTTTAAGCCGACACGCGGGTGCTTTCGCAGATGCTCGTACATTCTATTCGGATGAACTGTTTCTGCTCATCATTCCGAGGACCTGTCCGATGACGCCGCCGCCGATGGCACCCATTACGATCGATCCGCCAATATCAGCGATCGCCGGAATGTAGTTATTTGACAATTTCATAAATGCCAGGAACATCAGTTGAAATGCCAAAGCCATAAGGAACCACACGACCACGCCGCCCTGAAGCCCACTCATGAATGTTTTAATGCCGGCCCATTTGTCGAAGATGTATGCCAGCAAAAAGGCTGAAACGAAGTTAGAAAGAACGAGCGGTATCCAAACCGGCGGGTCATTCATCAACTTGACCGCTTCTGGATTCATATTTGGCTTCATCACCATCGGATCCAGGATAAGGCCATAAACAACACCGCCCGCAATAAAAAATGCTATCCCGCCTGCAACTGTTGCTGCTAAAACTCTTGTAAGCATAGAAATAAACTCCTTGTTACGGAAAATCTACCCTAAAGCCCTTGTATTAGAGAATAGTGGGATGAATGGAAATTATATGAATATTGCCCGAATGTCAATGCAGTAAGAGGCTTAGCCACTTACCATCTTTCGCTGATTGTTGAAATGTGCAGTGATCTCCGCAGCGGCTTTTGGTCCGACGAATGGTGAAAGATCTTCAGGTGTCGCTTTTGCAATTCGCTCGATTGAGCCAAATTCGCGGAGCAGTTTCATCTTGCGTTTTTCGCCGATGCCGGGAATTTCAGACAGCTCGGATGAGAAATCTCGCTTTTCGCGCCGCTTGCGGTGAAACTCGATGGCGGTTTTATGAGTTTCTTCGCGGATCTGCAAAATGAGACGAAATGCGAGCGAGTTGCGATCAAATGGTATCGGACGATCTTCGCGGCCATGGATCAGCAGATGCGAAATCTCGTTGTGCTTTTTTGGAGGCTTGACGAGACCGACGAGCATTATCTGTTCGAGGTCGAGAGCCTGCATTGCGGCTGCGACAGCCGAAAGCTGTCCTTTACCGCCGTCAATGAAGACAAGCTGTGGCAGAGGCTTTTGCTCTTCCAGCATTCGCTTGTAACGTCGAAAAACCGCTTCGTGCATCGAGGCAAAATCGTTGGCTCCTTCAACCGATTTGATGATGAAACGGCGGTAATTTGCGCGAGCCGGTTTGCCGTTTTCAAACACGACAATGCCGGCGACATTTTCCGAACCTGAGATATTTGAAATATCGAACGATTCGATTCGTTCGGGAAAGTAGGAAAGCTCAAGTAGTTCCTGTAACTCTTCGAGCACTTTTTGAGAGTCGGGTTTGAGAACGCGAAAGCGTTGGTCAAACGCGATCTTTGCATTGGTCTCGACGAGCTTGACGAGGTGTTTGTTCTTGCCGCGTTTTGGATCAAGGATCTTTACGCGGCGGCCGCGACGCGTTGTTAAGGCCTTTTCCAAAACAGATCGGTCCTCGAAATCCTGCGACACGTGTATTTCGAGCGGAACGTAATCGGTCGAGTAATATTGTGCCAGAACTATCCCGAGAAATTCGGAAGCGTCAAATGAATCGTCCGGCGGCAGGTCTTCCCAAAAGAATTCACGTCGTCCGACGATGCGGCCTTCACGCATGGTGAATAGCTGCAATGCAAGTCGCTGTTTTTCGCGGTAATACCCGATGATGTCAATGTCACGGTCGGGCGTCGTTGCCATTTTTTGTGTTTCGCTGAGTGCGAGAACAGTGCGATGAAGATCGCGGTATTTGGCGGCCAGTTCATATTTGCCCTGCTCCGAAAATTGCCACATTCGCTCTTCCAGCGTTTTGGCGAGTTCCTTATTCTTCCCCTCAAGCAGGGTCTTTACGTCTGAGGCAGCTTCTTTGTATTCAGCTTGTGTGCAGAGACCTTTAACGCATGGGCCGAGACAGCGTTTTAGATGATATTCGAGACACGGGCGCGGCAGTTTGCCGTCAATCTCGATCTCGCAAGTGCGAAGCTGGAACGCCCGGTTAACAAGATTCAAGGTGTTGCGGGCGAGCACGGCAGGCAGAAACGGGCCGTAATAACTCGAACCGTCGCGAACGATTTTTCGCGTGACAACGACCTTTGGAAACGGCTCGTTCGTCAGTTTTAGATGCGGATAAGATTTATCGTCTTTGAGGAAAACGTTGAAACGAGGTTTGTGCTTTTTGATCAGGTTCGATTCGAGCACAAGTGCCTCTACCTCATTGTCAACAACAATAAACTCAAAATCGGCGATCAGTTTTACAAGCTGCCGCGTCTTTGGGTCATGATTTCGGCTTGAGTGAAAATACGAGCGAACGCGGTTACGCAGATTTTTTGCTTTGCCGACATAGATGATTTTTCCGGTTGAATTTTTATGAATGTAAATGCCGGCGTCGGTCGGAAGCTGTTTTAATTTGTCGCGCACATTGCTCACATAAAAAATCTAACAGAGCGCAAAGTTTCGGGCAATGATTGACATTTTGCGGTAATTGGCTTAAATCATAAATGCTGTATCAATTTGAAAGTTTTTGGAGGAGAAAAATGTCAAAATCTATCGAACAATCAAAAGCCGTTATTCAATCAATGATCACGCTTGCCGGCGCCGCGCTCGGCCTTGTGTGCGCTCTTGCATGGAACGAGGCTATCAAGGCTGCAATGAAGCAGTTCCTCGGCGAGGACGACAGTCTTCCGGGCCTATTTATTTATGCGGCTCTTGCAACGCTGGTGGCGGTTGTCGTGCTGCTAATGTTGGGCAAGATGGCTGCCAGAATTGGCGGTGAGGCCGCGGTAAGCCGGGAAGCAGAAGGGTAGAAAGTCGAAAAGTGAAAAAGGTCAAAAAAGTATTGTTGCAGACCTGAACACACTTTTCCACCTCGACTTTGCGTTCTTTGCGGCTTTGCGTGAAACTTCTTTGAGTGAAAACAGTTATAACAAATTCGCCGCTTGAGGCTGCCGGGTTTATCAAACGCGGCGGCATAGTTGCGTTTCCTACAGAGACCGTTTACGGCCTCGGCGCAAATGTTTTTGACGAAGCGGCTGTCGGAAAAATTTTTGAGGCAAAACGGCGGCCTCCGGATAATCCACTGATCGCGCACGTTGCAGATATAAACCGGATCAATTTGCTTACAGCAGAGCTCACAGAAAGCGCTGAAAAATTTATCGCCGCATTTTTTCCAGGGCCGCTGACGGTCGTTCTAAGAAAATCTGAAAAGGTTCCGCACATCGCAACTGCCGGACTGGACACCATTGGCGTTAGGATGCCGCGAACGGAACTCGCGCATCAGTTTCTCTCCGCTTGCGAAGCTCCTATTGTCGCGCCGTCCGCAAACTTGTCAGGCCGCCCTAGCCCAACAACTTGGCAAGCCGTTGCAGAAGATCTCGATGGACGTATTGACTGTATTTTACAAGGCGATGCAACCGAGATCGGGCTGGAATCGACGGTCGTCGATTGCACGTCCTTTGTGCCGAGAGTTTTGCGAAGCGGCTCTGTTACTATTGACCAACTTCGGGAGGTCGTGCCAAAGACAGAAATACTTGACAGCGACACAACCGTAGCCCCCAGAAGTCCAGGGCTGCGGCACAGGCATTATTCGCCGCGAGCGAAAGTCGTATTGGTTGATTTCAAATCTGAAATTTCAAATTTCAAATTTGAACACGAAACAGAAACGGCGGCATATATCGGAATGAGCGAGCAAGATATGCCTTATCGGGCTGAGCGAATATGTGCATCCCAAGAAGAATATGCGCATTCGCTATTCGAGTTTTTTCGCGAATGTGACCGCCTTGTGATCGACACGATTTATTGCGAAACGGTAGAAGAAACCGGCATCGGTACGGCACTTATGGATCGTCTTCGGCGGGCTGCGGCAGATTAAGTTTCTATTTTAATGAAACCGCCACAATCGCAAGTTCACCGTTGTCCTTTATGATCTCGGTCTTGAGTTTTTCGCTGTCTGTAAGCTGCGATAAATATTCTAGCGGAATCAAAACAAGTGCAGGCCGTTTATTATCTGCATCGATCACGTTCACGACGTCATCATTGTTGGAAAGACGCCGCTGTTTCCCGTCAGGATCGCGGAGCAGGCGGCCGGCGGCATAAAATTCTGCGTTGTGCGAGATTGTGTGGAGCGTCAGCACGCGATTTGTTTGATAACCGCGCTCGTTTGCTGCCTGAATAAGCGCCTTAACCGAATCGGTTTCGGCATATCTGGGCAGGGCAAATACCATCAGCAAGATTACGACACCAAATGTTGATGCAGCGATCAACAAGAGTGCGCTCCGCCATTTGTAACTTTTTTGTATCAGTTCAAAAACAAAAACTGCCGTAAAAATCATCGCAGCCGGAACCGCAGGCAGAATATAGCCGGACAGCTTTGAACCGGAAAAGGAGAAGAAGATGAGCAGAACTAGAAGCCAGGAAACTGAGAAGAGGAGAAGTGGGGAAGAGGAGAAAGGGAGATGATGGTTTTTATTCTCAGTGTTCTCTGTGGTCTCTGTGGCTTTGTGTCGAAATATTTTCCAGATTGACGTCAGAAAAAATGGCAGCCACGGCAGGGTCATTAACGGCAAGACCCACAGATAAAAATAAAATGGCTGTGGATGCAGGTATTTATTTGAAGTAAATCTTTGAAAATGATGCTGGATAAAAAACTCATCAATAAATTGACTCCCGTGCCGTTGATACATTGGCAGATACCAAACTGATGCGATTGCGAGCGCGAGCAGCGTTCCCCAAAACAGGCTGATTGCAAAAACATGACTCGGCAGCTGACGCGAAAGCAGATAGAAAAGTCCGACAATAGCGAAAGGAAAAACTATGCCGATCAAACCCTTTGCCAGCAATGCGATGCCGACAAAAAAATAGAAAAGGACTAGCGGCGTAAAGTCAGAACCACCTGCGGTAGCGGGTGGTTTTCTGTTCGCAAGTGTCCTTTGATCAAAAATAAAAAAACTAACAAGTGCTGCTGTGATCGGAAACGTGATTATGATGTCAAAACTCGCTCCATGCGAAAAAACTATTATGCCCAGCGTCGATGCGGCGATTAGCGCGAGGCAGTTTGCAAAATCTATAGATAATTTTTGATCTTTGATCTTTGATCTTTGAAACCTGCCTAATATATATAAGCTAGCTATCGTGCCGAGGCCGAACACCGCCGGGCCAAGTCGTGCCGAGAATTCACTTATGCCAAATGCCTTGAATGAAACTATTTCGAGCCAATAGAGAAGCGGCGGTTTTTCAAACCAGTTATATCCGCCGAGCATCGGGGTGATCCAATCTCCTCGTTCGAGCATCTCTCTCGCAACCTGTGCATAACGGGCTTCGTCGGGGCCGACGAACGGAATATCGAGTCCGAAGATATAGACAAAAACCGCGAGGATCGCTAATGGCCACCAGATGATTGCGGAATGCGGAATGCGGATTGCGGATTCGATCTTTGTCATCTGGCGCGTGTTAGTCGAAAATGTTAAGTATCAATGAATTTGTCACACGATTCAAATTAAGCTATGTCTGAAATCCGCAATCCGCAATCCGCAATCCGCAATCTAAAAGTGGGCGCAATAGGTGTCGGAAGCCTTGGTCGTCACCACGCGCGTAACTATGCAGAGCTTACGAGAGAAGTCCGCGTGGAGTTGATAGGAGTTTGTGATACAAATGCGGAAACGGCTGAGGCGATAGCTGCGGAGCATCATACAACAAGCTTTACCAACTGGCAGGAGTTGCTCGGCAAGGTCGATGCCGTGTCGATAGCGACGCCAACCGAAACACATTGCGAGATCGCATGCGCTTTTCTTGAGAAAGGCATTCACGTTCTTGTCGAAAAACCAATTGCATTGACGCTCACCGAAGCCGACAAAATGATCGCCGCAGCTTATGCTTCGGGAGCAAAGCTGATGGTGGGCCAACTCGAACGCTACAACCCTGCGATGGTCGCGCTTCGTCCGCATGTGACCAAGCCCTTGTATTTTGAGATACACCGCGTGTCGCCGTTTCCAAATCGCTCGCTCGATGTTGATGTTGTGCTCGACGTGATGATTCATGATCTTGATGCCGTGCAGTGGCTGGTTGGCGAGAACGTAAAGGTTTCTGAAATTCGAGCCGTCGGCATTCCTGTCATCTCGGACAAAGTTGACGCTGCCAATGCAAGAATTGAATTCGAGAACGGAGCTGTAGCGAATATTACGGCCTCGCGGATTGGAACTGAAAAAATTCGCAAGACTCGTTTTTACCAGACCAATTCGTATGTCGTGCTCGACTACGCGACAAAGTTTGCTTCGGTCACATCCTTAAATCCCGACGCTGCCCATCCGCTCGCAGGGATTTCAATAAACCGGCTTGAAATAAATGACGTCGAACCGCTGCGCGCCGAGATCACGGCTTTTTTGGACTGCATTGAAAAAAATACGCCGCCGCCTATCACCGGTGATGACGGGCGGCGGGCGTTGGAACTTGCGGTCGGTGTGCTCGAAAAGATAGACGCGCACCGCGATCGACTTAATGTTTAAGCTTTCGCTTCTTCGGCTTTATCGCCGCCCTGTGCAGCAGCCATTTGTGCCTGGATGGTCTTCATCCACTCCTGAGTTTTCTTTAACCTTTCGGCGCCGTCGGGACGATCCATGATGATTTTTTCGAGATTTGAGAGCATCTCGGGCATTTCCCACATTTTTCGCATATCGGCAAGGAGAGGCTCGATCTTTGCGAAGACCATAATGTGCTCGCCGTTAGTTTCATTAAACATATCGGCGTCAATGGCACCCTGATTTACCAATGTCGCGGCCATGTCCCAATAGGAAACAACCATCCGTAGATAGCCGCCGACCTCTGGGTCCATCATGGTCTGCATGTATTCCTCGACGCTGGTCGGGTTGTAACCAAAGATCCAATTACGCGCCTTGCGCATTTTCTTTTCACGACGCAAATCGTAAAGTTTTAAAATTAAGTCTGCTGATTCTGCTTTGCTCATAAAAATTCCTCCAGAAATAAGATTTGTATTTAAAGTTTATTTCGACTGCCCGCAGATGTCAATTGTGCTGTTAGAATGACTGGAGCGGCGAGAATCCTTCTTGCCCTAGCGCGAAGCATGATTTCAACCTTCTTACAAGAACGCATCGACGCCGGTGATTTTCCTTCCGCGGTTTATCTCGTTGCCAATAAAGGCGAGATAGTGCTGCAAGATGCTCTTGGCTGTGCGGTGATCGAACCTGAGCGAATCGAAGCGAAGTTCAACACGATTTACGATCTGGCGAGTTTGACTAAAGTATTGGTTACGGGGTTGATGATCGCGAAGGTGATTGAAGCCGGCGAAATTCAGCTTGATGCCCGCGTGTGCATATACCTAACGGAATTTGATACGGAAGGCAAGCGGATGATCATTGTTTCGGATCTTTTGACGCATACTTCACATTTGCCCGCGTGGAGGCCTCTTTATTTGGCTGTGCCAAACAGTTCTGAGGTGATTGATGAGATCGGTAAAACATCGCTCAATTACGGGCAGGGCGGTGTCACATACAGCGATTTGAATTTCATTGCTCTCGGTGCGCTCATAGAAAGATTTGCCGAAACGGGACTTAAGGATGCCGCCTCTAAGAGTCTTTTCGCTCGGCTTGATCTTAGAAACACTTTTTTTTCGCCGTCCGACAGTCTAAAAACCAGGATCGCGGCAAGCGAAAAAGGCAATGGATATGAACGCCAACTCTGCCAAGAAGAATATCCAGAAATCCGCATTCCGCAATCCGCAATCCGCACTCAACACATCTGGGGAGAGGTTCACGACGGAAATGCATATTTCATGAGTGGCGTCGCAGGCCACGCAGGATTATTCTCGACCGCCGAAGACGTATTTAAGATCGCACAGCAGTTTTTGCCGAATTACTCGACCATGCTCAAACCAGAAACATGCAAGCTTTTCCGCACCAATTTTACGAAAGGGATGAATGAAGACCGTTCGTTCGCATTCCAGCTTGCTTCGACAAAAGACTCGACCGCTGGAAACAAGATGTCGCCGGAAAGTTTTGGGCATCTTGGGTTTACGGGCACAAGCCTTTGGATCGATCCGGTTAAAGAACGAATCTTTATCCTGCTCACAAACCGCACGCATAACCGCGAGTTGCCGTTTGCGAACATTAACGCCGTTCGACGCAGATTTCACGATCTGGCGATAGAATACCTCGATAAAAATTCTTAGCAACGAAAAAGGCCAAATTCTAATCAAAAATGCGCTTTCCCAAAAGTAACTTTGAGGATCGAGGGGACGCTCTTTAATGAAAATTTTTACCACTCTAGTCTTTGTTTTATCGATGTCTGCCGTCTCAGCGTTTGGCCAGGCCAATACTGCAACCAGGCCGCGCATTGCTCCGACGGCCACGCCGCCGCGCATTGTAAACGCCCCTTACAAAAATCCGACGCCAAACAGCCCGCCGGTTTTGATCGGCAAAGATAAAAGTCCGTCCGCAAACCCAACTTCGACACAGCCATCGGACGACGACGGCGGAGTTATCCGCGTAGAAACAAACCTCGTCACAATGCCTGTTTCCGTGCTCGACCGGGACGGCAGATTTATCACCGGTTTGCAGCAAAAGGATTTTCGGATTTTTGAAAATGGGGTCGAGCAAAAGCTGGACTATTTTCAGTCGGTCGAACAGCCTTTTACCGTAATTTTGCTCATAGATGTCAGCCCTTCGACGGCGTTCCGTATCGACGAGATACAGGACGCGGCGATCACGTTCGTAAATCAGCTTCGCACGGGCGACCGCGTAATGGTCATATCGTTTGATGAAGATATTCATGTTCTTAGCCCGGTCACAAGCAATCGAAATCAGTTGCGAAGTGCGATCAGAGAAGCCCGTTTTGGCGACGGGACTAGTCTTTACGAAGCGGTGGATTACGCGCTTGACTATCAACTGCCCCAAATTCAGGGACGAAAGGCGGTGGTTTTATTTACCGATGGCGTTGACACAACCTCACGTCGAGCGGGCTACGACAGCACCTTGAAGTCCACTGAGGAAACGGAATCGCTGTTTTATACGATCCGCTATGACACTTCCGGCGATATGGGCGTAGGAAATAATAATCCTCAGCGAAGCAGATGGGGCGGCATACTGGGATCGATCATAATGGGCGGCGGAGCAGGCATGGGCGGCTCGCCCGGAGTTGCCAGCCGGGCGGAATATGAAAAAGGACGCCGATATCTCGAAATGCTTGCCCAAAACAGCGGCGGACGGGAATTTGAGGCACAGTCGATATACAACCTCGATTCTGCGTTTTCCGGCATTGCGGAAGAGCTCCGTCGTCAATATTCAATCGGCTATTATCCCGAAAATGTCGGCAGAGTAGGTGACCGAAAGCAGATAAAGATCCGAGTGATGCGTCCGGGCGTTGTTGTACGGGCGAAGAACAGTTATATAGTCGGGCAAGCCAACAGAAATATCGCCGGTGGAAGGTGAGAAAAGGGGAAAAGGGGAAAAGGGAAAGTTGTTGTGTGTCACACTGTGACACAGGTGCGTCCCAGAGA
>JAYVFJ010000144.1:0-2654 GCA_043773225.1 Chloracidobacterium sp. | reverse complement strand
GCGGCTTTACGCTTTCGATGAGCGACCAGACCGCTTTGAAAAACGGATCGACCGTAACTTTGACCAACGCGCAAGCCAAACAAATCAACATTCGCATGCCGGCGGATTTGCCTGATCACCGCGCGGAGCGTTTGGGGCAGCCCTATCTCGTGCGTAATGCGAATCCTTTCGCCGCGGAAATTGTCGGAGACGATTTATACGTCGTGGATTCGGGTTTTAACTCGCTTTATAAAATCAATCTGGCAACCGGACAATTTCAAACCTTCGCCGTTTTCGCGCCCACGCCGAATCCTTTGCCTGGCGGTCCGCCTTTCGTCGAAGCCGTGCCGGACAATGTGCGTCTTTACGGCAATCAACTGCTGATAACTTATTTGACGGGTTTTCCGTTCGCGGCGAATCTGGCGGAAGTGCGCTCGGTCAATCTCAGCACCGGAGCGCAAGCGACTTTCATCGGCGGCTTGACAACGGCGATCGATGTTTTGCCTGTTCCAATTCCGGGCGACAACGATTTGTTTTACACGCTGGAATATAGCACGGCGTTTCTGGCGCAGCCGCTCGGACCCGGACGCCTGCGACTATACACATCGCCGACGGCAACGCCGATTGTTTTGGCGGGAAATTTAACTGCCCCGACAAGCCTGGCGCGAAATTCCGAAACGGGAGATTTGTTCGTAACGGAGATTCTTGCCGGCCGCATCACGCGCATCGCCGCGACCGAAACTGCCGCCGCCGCTCCTGACACGGAGGATGCTAACCAATAAGCGCCCATTACAAATTAAAGGAGATAAAACAATGAAACGACAAAAAACCAAACAAATCCGACAAATAATTTTCGCCTTCGCGCTTATTATTTCGGTCGTCTGCGTTTGCTTCGAGCTGCAAGCCACTGGGACAAATGCGCAATCAAACAGCGAAAGCAAGACCGCGGAAAACTCAGATGCGAAATTGATGATGAGCAGGCGATTCGAGTCGCTGAAGCAGAAAGAATTCGAAGCGAATTTGTCGACAAATACGCCGGGCGATACGAACGATTTTCCTGGCAATGTTGGGATGGTTCAACCTTCCGGTGCGGAGGGAATTTTGGGTAAAGCCCCCGTTGATATGAACGGCGACGGCAAAACCGATTATGCCGTTGTTCGTAATACGGGCGGCGGACCTTCGGGACAAGTAACGTGGTTTATTCAAAACAACGGCGTGGCCGGACAAGGCGCGGCGCCGTGGGGTCTTGCTTCGGATTTCTTCGTGCCTGAAGACTACGACGGCGACGGCAAAGACGACATCGCGGTGTGGCGGCCCGCTCCGGCAACACAAGCCGCTTTTTACATCCTGCAAAGTCAAACCAACACCGTTCGGATTGATACTTTCGGACAAAACTTCGATGACCCGACGATTGTCGGCGACTATGACGGCGACAATAAATCTGACGTGGCGGTTTATCGTCCCGGCACGGTCGCGTCGCCGCAAGGCACTTGGCTTTATCGCGGCAGTCTGAACAACCCGAACCGGATCGTCACCTCCGTGCCCTGGGGAACAGTCCGCGATTTTGTCGCGCCGGGCGATTATGACGGCGACGGCAAAAACGACTTCTGCACACAGAGAAATCTCGGCAACGGCGGTGCGATTTTCTATCTGCTTAAGTCGCAAACCTCGACGGTTGAGTACGTTTATTTCGGACTCGCCACCGACATTGTTGTCCCGGGTGATTACGATAATGACGGGAAAACCGATTTCGGCTTGGTTCGTGCGGTCAATAATCAATTTAACTGGTTTGTCTTGACGCGGGTGGGCGGCGGCACAGGTGCAATTCCGATTGTCTTCGGAAACTCGGCGACCGATTCTCTCGTGCAAGGCGATTATGACGGCGACGGCAAAACTGACGTTGCAGTTTGGCGCAGCGTTACCGGCACATTTTGGATTTTAAGAAGCAGCGATAATCAACATTTCGCTTTTCCATTCGGGCAAAACGGCGATTATCCGGCGGCTAGTTACAACGCGCACTGATTGCTGGTGTAAAAAATTAACAGGGATAACAGGATAGGCAAGGATAAAAAAGGAAAACTTGTTCTTTGTCTTTATCCCTGTTAGTTTTGCTTCCGTGTTTCAGCGATGCGTCAAGGTTGAACTCAAAACGCGCCGCAATTTTAATCTAATTTTGTCCCGACGCTTAATTTCTTTATCAAATTCACATAAAGGCCGACCGCTTCCGTCAAATCTTTCTTTAGCACAAACTCATCCTTTGTGTGCGCCACAAGGATCGAGCCCGGGCCGAGCAGGAGCGGTTGCCCCCAATTCGTCAGGTGAGGAATATCGGTCGTGAAACGCACAACCTTTTCCCTGAACCCATCGACCGCCAGCATCCTGACCGGCAGACTGTATGACAAAACATCGAGTTGGCCGCGTCCGCGGATCAGGCTTTCCAGAGCATCGCGGATCGGCTCCATCGGCGTCGTCAGGCGGATGAGCAAACCGGCCTCGGCGTTTGGCGGGATGACGTTGAGAGCGACGCCGCCTTCGATCATCGCAATGTTACACGTCGTTTCGCCAAAAAACTCGTCGTGTGGAAATTTCGTATGTCGAACGTCTTCAAGAATATCGAGCAGCTTTTCTATCGCCGAATCGCCCTGTTCGGGATATGCCGAATGAGCCGCCTTGCC
>JAYVFJ010000143.1:0-13589 GCA_043773225.1 Chloracidobacterium sp. | reverse complement strand
GCACCGGCCTTTATCGCCTCGCCATAGCTTTGAACGGCATTCTTTTTGATCGCATACCAATCGTTAGCGTTCTTGAGGCTTCGCATTACCTCGTTCGGATGCTCGTCTGTCCAGTCGCTGAACAGAACGGTGTAGGTCGGTATCTGCGGTTCGTCGCGCTTGTTTATGACAAACGCGCCATACAGGCCTTTCTGCTCCTGCAAGTTACTATGCGAGTGATACCAATAAGTGCCGCTTTGTATGATCGGAAATCGAAAAACGTGCGTTCCCATCGGAGCGATCGGCGTCGTTGTAAGATGCGGAACGCCGTCCTGCTCGTTTGGCAGCAAGATGCCGTGCCAGTGCAGCGAAGATTCCTCACGCAGATTATTCTTGACGTGAATCTCGGCAATGTCACCCTCGGTAAACTCCAGCGTCGGCGCCGGTATCTGGCCGTTTATCGCTAACGCGGGCTTCATCTTCCCCGAGTAATTGACCATTTTTTTGTCGATAGTCAGATCATAGCGAACAACCTTTTGACCGTGCGAGATGACGGCGAGAAAGACGATGCAAAATAAAATTGAAATAATTTTCATATGTTTTAAAGTTCTTGCGGTTAAGCAAAAGTAATGAACATATAGTTTAAAGTTGCAACGATTTATAAAGTCGAATCGTGCCGAAAACCGTATCGAACGTCCGGGTTTCCTCGACGCGGCTAAAGCCCGAGTCACTTATCAAACCCGGCAGCGATCCGTTGAAGTTGTCGCCGGTCGTCTTAAATCCGTCGAGCATCCTTATCGAATACGAAGCGGCGGACATTATGAAATTGCGAGGCGTGCCCCAATCGGCAACGTGTAACTCGCCGCCTTGTTTGAGAACGCGCCACGCTTCACGCAGTGAACTGATTTTGTCTTTTCGAGTCAAATGATGAAAAAACAAACTCGACAACACACGATCAAACGAATTGTTTTCGTACGGCAGGTTGTATGACATGCCTTGCTCGAATCGTATATTCATCTGCTTTGCCGCAGCTTTTGAGTGCGCAATCTCGAGGATTCTGTTATCGCCGTCGATTCCTGTTACGTCGGCACTCGGCACTGCGGCTTTTATCATTATCGTCAGCGTTCCTGTTCCACAAGCCAGATCGAGCACTCGATCACCCGGCGAAATTTCAGCTTGATCGACAAGCGCGCTCTTGAAAGCCGCTTCTCTCGTTGTCAGACCAACGACTTTGTCGTAAAAGGGCGTTAAAAAATCGTAGCCTAACGCTGGAACATACTTCGCCGAACTCATAACATTAAACTTTCGCAAGTCAGAAGGCATGAACGTAGCTCGCAATTTGAGCTACCTGTTTGCCCGTCAGCTTTTTCTTAAAGCTTGGCATGCCGGGCCGGCCGTTCGTAATCGCGCGAATAATTTTAGCCCTGTCCATGCTTTGCACATCCGAGCTCGTCAGGTCGGCTGCTTCAAGCTTCTTGCCACGCCTTGTTTGTGCCTTTCCATTACTGCCATGACACGTCGCGCAGTTCTGGATATACAAACTGCGCGGACTGGCTGCTTCTACTGTCATCGGCACTCCGTGAAAGAATGCTGTGAAACTAACTGCGCTTGCAAAGGCCGCGATGATCGCGAGTTTAATTATCTTTTTCATTTCTAACCTCCTGATTCTGTAAATCCGGTCGCGAAAACGCGACAATTCGAGCCGAAAAACGGCTTAAAAAAATTGATTTGCTCTTGATTTACAGGCGCGGAGGCGCGCGCGAGGGCAGAAGCGATTTGAGAGTATTTGAATATGAAAGATCGGTGACGAATTCCGGCGATAATTCAGAGTAGGCAGAAGCAACCCGAAACTCGATTTGCGAAACGACATGCGCGGGATTTGATGCCGCTTCGGCAATGATCTTTTTGCTTATTGGGTTTACTGCAATAAACGGTGAACGCTGCTCGGTCCGACAAACGCAGCCTGTGTCGCAGGCATTACTGTCATTGACCGTCTCAACCGTTTGGGCTTCGGCTGTTTCATGATGCGAATGGCAGTCCGACGACTCGACAACTTTCTTCTCGACATGATGCGAACACGCGCAAGCCGAAACATGGCCGACGGCCAATGACATCATCAGGCACAACGCCAAACCGATCTGTTTTATCCGAAAGTTCATCACTAATCTCAATGATACATAGACGTGATAAGAAGTAAAAGGGTTGTTGCTAACTTACAGCACTCAAACCAAAAGCAAAAGTGGCGGGTTTATCTGCGTTTAAAGAGGGGTCGGAAAGTTACGTCATATTCGGAAAGTTACGTCATATTCGGAAAGTTACGTCAAATTCGGAAAATCACGTCAAATTAAGAAAGTTACGTCATATTGAGAAAGTTGCGTCATATCCGGAAAGTTGGTATTCCAATTTTCACCCAATCGCGCTAGTGTGAAATGCGAGGGGAATTAGAGGGTAAATTCGCTGGTAGCATTTTGGATTTGTTAACTGATTTTTATGAGACGCTCAGAATTTAAACGCAGAGAACGCAGTGGCCGCAGAGAAACTATAAATTTTCCTTTTTTGGGTTTGAGGAAATGGTTTTTTCTCTGTGTTCTCTGCGAACTCTGCGTTAAAAATTCTCTGGGACGTGCACATTCACCACTAAGGCACAGAGAACACAAAGTAATGCATTATTACTTTCTTTGTGCCCTTCGTGGCTTTGTGGTGAAAAAATCTCTGGGACGCGCCTGTGTCACAGTTTGGCACAGGAAAAACATCTCTGGGACGCGCTTGTTGAGAGCAGCAGACAGCCTGAATTTCTCTGAGTTCTCTGTGCTCTCTGCGGCAAAAAATCTCTGGGACGCGCCTGTGTCACAGTGTGGCACAGGTGGAAAATCTCTGGGAAGCAACAGGCATGCAGGCTGTCTGCGTTCAGGCAAATTCTCTGGGACGCGCTTTGTGTCACAATGTGTCACAGTGTGACACGGGACAAAACATCTCTGGGACGCGCGGTGAGTCGCGTTTCCGTCTTTTATCGTGTTAGAATGTCACGTTTTCAAAATTCCCGCCAATTGAGCAAGGCCATTAAAAAATATGAGATATTGTCCGGTATGCGACGAGCGTTACGACGAAGAGATCATCAAATTTTGCACAAAGGACGGCACGCCGCTGGTCGACGACGGGCAGCCGAATTTTGTGATATTGCCGAGCGCAAATGCAGATGAAAGCGTGGGCGAAGAGACGGTTATTCGACGCAAATCGCCGGACGAATCGCCCTTGTTCGGATCGAGTGTGGACTCGGAAAGGATCGTGATACCAACCTCACAGAGCGAAGAGCAGCGCGTCCGTGCGCGCCAGTCGCAAGTTTTTTATCCGCCTCCGCCTCCGCAAAACACGGCCAAGACGATCATCCTTACGATCATCGGCACGCTGGTCATTTTGAGTTTTGGCGCCGGACTTTTCTGGTTGTTCCAAAAAGAGCCGCCGACGAACACAAACGTCAATACAAATCCGATAAACCTGAATACGAACTTCAACACAAACGGCTTTAACTCAAATTTCAATTTCAACTTTAATGCGGCGACACCAAACTCGAATTACGCGTCGAATTACAACTACAACATAAATTTCAATGCCGTGATGAAGACGCCGACCAACACGCCCACGCCAAAACAAACTCCGACGCCTTCACCATCGCCTCTATTCCCATCACCCAGCCCAACAGCGCGCACTCCGGCCAACACGAGGCCTCCAACGTCGGCATCGCCTCGTCCACCAACCATGATGTCAAACCGCCCGGCGGGTAACAGAAATTAAAAGCTGAGAATTGAAAGTAGTGTTCTTAGCGTTGATTTTTCTTGCCGTTGCAAATGTTTGTTCCGGCGGTAAACATGCCAAATCTTATCTTCTGTATCACCTTTTATATCAGAAAGAGAAAGTATATGTTACACCCGGTTTTGTGCCGCGGATCATCAAAAAAGTAAGGCTGTGCGTGTCGTTGAATGCGTATGTCAGTGTCGGGTGAACTTTCACGCCGTCAAACTGTATCAGCGACGTAAAGTTTTTTGGCAGCCGCATGCTTAGTCCGCCGATGGCGCGAAAACGATGCTCGTAAGTGCCAAACACGACGCCGGCATACGGAGCGATCGGTAAACCTGTCCAATGTTCAAGATCTTTGCTCGCCGTAATATAAAATGAAGAGCCTTTTGGCGTGCCGATACGGTCGGAGCTTATACCCATGATAATTGCGGGGCGATTTTTGGTTTCGGTTACAGGTATTAATGTCAATAGCGGATGAACCTCGCCGACCTTCGGATTGTATTCGATGCCGAAATGTATTCGCGGTTTCCAGCGATAGATCAGCGTCGAGCGCACGGCTGCCCGGTTGACTTGGCCTGTTAACAAACGCAAGCCGAAAGTGAATTTCTTTGGATTAGTGGCAGTCCCACGGACTGCCTGGCCTTCGCCCGGTCAGACAGGTCAGGCAGGGACAAGCGAGCTGTTCTCCTTTTTATCTTTCTTTGCGACTTGTTTGGGCATGCTCTCGTTGATGAGTTTGTCGAGTTCCTTGCGAAGTGTAACGGGTTTGATAATGCCGATCTCTCGCCAGACGATCTTGCCTTCGCGGTTGATAATGACGGTCGCGGGCAAAACTCTTCCGACGCCGAAGCGTTCCATATCAGCCGTTGTCGCGCCAAGCCAAACAGGAAAGTTTATCTTAACGTCGCGCGTGAATTTCATCACTTTGGCCGAATCGGTTACATCGTCGCCGCTTGCGCCGATAACCTGAACGCCCGTCGCCGCATAATCATTCTGTATCGCCGAAAGGTCGGGCATTTCCTTTCTGCAAGGCACGCACCATGTCGCCCAAAAATTGAGGACGACAAAGCGGCCTTTATACTGCGTGAGATTTACGTCGGCCCCAAAAAGGTCTTTCAGTGCCAGTGTTGCGTCGTCAGATTGCGGTTTTGGTTTGACTAACGAATCTTTAAGGACCTTGATAGCATTTACCTTGATAAAATTCTTGTCCTTTTCTGTTCGGACAACGCCCTCGATCTCAACCGTTTTTGGCACAAACTCAAGAAAGTCTTTCTTGGTTTTATAAGCTCCGTGTTCGAGCGTGTAAAGCGTAAAGCCTTTTTCGTCCTCGACTGCGAGAGATTGCGACAAGCCTTTCTCCGAGCACTCTTCGGCACAAGTTATGTCGGCGCGAGTGCCGTATGGCGCAGCTTTGCGATCTGTTTCCTCAAACCAACAGAGCGAGCAAACAACCTGGCCTTTGAGCGTTACTGTGTTCTGAGCCGACACCGTAAAGGTGAAAAGAATTAGTGAAAAAATGATTGCGAATATTTTCATGATGATATTTGGTTGTAAAAAAAGTTCCGTGTGATCCGTGGTTTGTTTTTCTTAGACAACCGCGAGCCACACGGAATCCGTTGAGTTTTTTGGCTAGCAGCTTGCAGCCAGCAGCTAGAATCATTGCTTTCCTGAGCCGCACAATTTTTCAATTACTAGCTGCTAGCTGCCAGCTTCTAGCTGTTAGCCGGATAAGAATCTAGACCGCAGGGGCGGCTGTCTTTTCCTTCCCTTCTGACTTCTGACAACATGCACAGCAGCATCCGCTGCCGTCCATTTTCAAGTCGTGTTTCATTTGAGTGCCGTGGGCAGCATCCATTTTGATGGGGTTGCCGTCCGCGTCCTTTTTCATCATAGGGCACGATTTAGCATCGTCCGTTTTTGTGGTTGTCGCGGCTGTCGCGTCCTTTTTCATCATCGGGCACGATTTGGCGTCACCGGTTTTCGCGGTGTTGCCGGCGGCGTCCCTTTTCATCATCGGACAGGATTCGCCGTCGCCGTGACAGCAGTTTTCGCAATTGTCGCAACACGAAGCGGCCTCTTTACCATCCGCGCTTTTTGCCTTCATCGGGCATGAATCGCTGTGACAGCAGCAGCATGACGCGGCGTCTGCCGCCAGATTTGTCGTCGTTGCCGACGAGTAAACGACGATGGCAAGGCCAAAGACGAGCATTGCCGAAAACACAAGAAATATTTTCTTTTTCATTTTAGTTCTCCGTAAATTTTTAAAACACATCTATGCCGCAGCGAGTACACTGCGGCTAACTTTACGGTGTGAGCCCTGTCACACTCGACAGCGTTTTAAATACGGAAAACTTGATTGCGGACCCGCTCAAAGCGGGAATCGTTTGGCGGCGGGCGATAATAAAATTTCGGGATCTGACGCGAACGAACCAAAACCGCAGGAGCGTATATCACCTCGTCGGCAGATTCAGCGATAGTTGCCGGTTCGAGAGAGATGTTCGACTTTTTCTCAATCGGCGCAAAAAACACGCCAATCGGCAGCATTACGCATTTTGCGAAAGTCGTTTCAAACGAGGCATTGTCGGCAGTCGCTTTTGCCTTTTCGGACAGACGGCAGTGAGCACTGTCTTTCTTTTTTAGCGGGCAATGATCGGCCTTGGCCTGAAAGCTCTGGCTGCAATATGCAAGACACAAAAGTCCGCCCGCGTTGAGGCATAGAAATGCGACAACGAAAAGCGAGAGAAGTCTGTTGTGAGTGCGACCGAACTTCATTGCAAGAAACATCATACCACCATTTTGGTTTTGTGTTGTGATTTTTGTCACATGTGAAGCGGCGAGCAGATGGTAAGAAGGATGCTTGCCGCTCCCTTCAGACATTGAACCGGAAATCAACGACATCGCCGTCCTGCATGATGTATTCCTTGCCTTCGAGGCGGGCGAGGCCTTTGTCGCTGGCGGCTTTGCGGCTGCCGCACGCTATGAGGTCGGTGTAGCCGATGATCTCAGCGCGGATGAAGCCGCGTTCGATATCGGTGTGGATCTCACCGGCGGCCTGCGGTGCTTTAGTGCCAATGGGAATGGTCCAGGCACGCACCTCTTTTTCGCCTGCTGTGAGAAAGGACATCAGGCCGAGCATGTGATACGCGGCTTTGATGAGTTTATCGACGCCGCTTGAAGCGAGGCCGAGGTCTTTTAGGTATTCAGAGCGTTCTGCTTCGTCGAGGGCGACAAGTTCGGCCTCAAGTTTTGCGCAGATGACGACGACATCGGCGTTTTCGCTTGCAGCGTGTTTTTTTACTGCGGCAACGTGGGGATTGCTGTCGGGGTTTGCAAGAGTTTCTTCGTCAACATTTGCAGCGTAGATCGTCGGTTTTGTCGAGAGAAAGAACCATGTTTTTACTATCGCCCGCTCATCGTCGGTGAGGTTAGCGGCACGAGCGGGGCGGCCTTCTTCTAATACGGGTAATATCTTGTCGAGAATAAGAAGCTCGGCTTTGGCGTCTTTATCACCGCCCGATTTTGCCGAACGGGTGGCTTTGTCTTTGCGTTTTTCGGCCGAGGCGAGGTCGGCGAGGGCGAGTTCGATCTGTATGGTCTCGATGTCGCGGACGGGGTTTACCGAGCCTTCGACATGGATGATATTGTCGTCGTCAAAACAGCGGACAACCTGGATGACGGCGTGCGTTTCGCGGATGTTGGCGAGAAACTGATTGCCTAAACCTTCGCCCTTGGACGCGCCGCGAACCAAACCCGCGATATCCAAAAACTCAACCATCGCGGGGACGACCTTTTGTGCGTTGTGCAGCTTTTCGAGCACGGCAAGCCGTTCGTCGGGCACAGCTACGACGCCGACATTCGGTTCGATCGTCGCAAATGGATAGTTTGCCGCGAGCGCAGCTTCCTGAGCGGTCAGGGCGTTAAAAAGTGTAGATTTTCCGACGTTGGGCAAGCCAACGATTCCTGCTTGTAACATAGTCAAAACTTTGATTCTACAGTTACAAAGTTAAATTGGAAAGTGGCTTTTAACTATCCACTATTAACTATCCACTATCCACTGAAGCAAACTGTTCCTTTCCTTCAGTGGATAGTGGATAGTTGGTAGTGGGTAGTTGAGGAGCAAAACTTCCTGTTTGGTGTTGTATTTTACGCTCGATTTACGGTAACTTATTTATTTGCTTGGGACACTCATTTTGAATCATTCATTATGGTAATTTCACTGGTTCTATTAACGCTGATCGCGCTCAGCGGCATGGCGCTCACTTATCTCATCGTTAGGGATGAATCGTTTATGTGGCGGCTGTGCGCGGGGAGCATTGCCGGTTCGGCGATGTTTAGCGTTGTCGTTTTTGCGGTCTGCTTTGTTGCGGGGGTTTTTACGCCGGCGACATTGATCGTGGCTCTTGTTATTTCGCTGTCGCCGCTGCTGTTGTTGTGGAAGCGGCCTGACATTCAAAAACGATTTCTCCACGACTGGGCAAAGGCAAAAGGCAAGACCCAGGGCATGAGCGCAAAGAAATTATTAACGCTCGGCTACTACATATTCTTTTTGGTTCTTTTCTTTCTCTTTTTTGCACAAGCCTGCTATTTGATCCCCGAAGGCGGCAAGATCGCGGCCGGCATAACTACCGGCGGTTATCAGAATCTCGGCGACCTTTCATTTCATCTCGGCGGAATATTTGCCTTTAGCGAAGGGCCGGTCTTTCCGCCGCAGAATCCGTCGTGGGCAGGAGGGAAATTTTCGTATCCCTTTATGGCGGATATGCTGGCTGCGGTTTTTGTAAAGCTGGGAGCGGATTTTAAGGAAGTGATCTTTGTGCAGAACGTGACGTGGGCGTTTGCCCTGCTGGTTATTCTGCAGCAGTTTACACGCAAGATCACAAACAGCCGAGCCGCCGGATATATCGCACCGGCAATTTTGTTCTTTAGCGGCGGGCTTGGGTTTATTTGGTTTTTTGGCGACATGCGCGAGGCGGCAAAAGGCGCGATGGATTTTATATGGAACCTGCCTAAGGATTATACGATCCGCAATGAATCGAATGCCTTGTTCCGCTGGGGCAATCCGATGACCGTCTTGTTTATCACGCAGCGCGGCATTTTGTTTGGGATGCCGCTGACGATAATGGTGATGTCGTATTGCTGGAGGGTCTTCTCAAGTGAAAATGGGGAAAAGGGGAAAAGTGAAAAAGATGATGTTACGCTTGCGAACTTTTTCAGTCGTTCACATTTTCCTTTTGCACCATTCCTCGTTGGGTTGATGGCGGGTTGTTTGCTGTTGATTCACTTGCACAGTTTGGTGACGTTGTTTATTCTCGTGGTGTTTTTGTTTGTGCTGCGGCCGGCAAAATGGCCGTATTGGATTGCATTTGGCATAGGCACTGCGTTGATCGCCGTGCCGGAACTGATTTGGTCAATCACCGGAACTGCGACGGAAACGGCGAAATTCTTTGGCTGGCACTTTGGCTGGGACAAACGCGAAAATGAATTTCTGTGGTTTTGGTTTAAGAATACGGGGCTCACGATACCGGCTGCTCTTTTTGGGTTGTATCTGCTTTGGAATAGATGGAAGGCCGCTAATGCCGTCGAAAGCGAGCAAGAGGAAAATACCGAGAGCAAGAAGAAACACAAAGCGGACGATCAGGCCGCTGCTCTGCCGAACGGACGTGCGTTGCTTTACTTTTATATTCCTTTTGCTTTTATGTTCCTCCTTTGCAATGTCGCAAAACTTGCGCCGTGGGAATGGGACAATATTAAGGTATTGATCTATTGGTTTGTCGGCTCGATCCCGTTAATTGCGTATTCGATAGCGTGGCTGTGGGAACAGCGCGATAAAGTTTGGAAGGGCGTCGCCGTTGCGTGCCTGATCGTGCTTACGCTTTCGGGAGCGATTGACGTTTTTCGAGTGGCGTCGGGGCAGTTAAAGCTTGGTGTTTTTAACAGCGATTCGATGAAGCTCGCCGAACAGATCAAGCAAAAAACGCCAAAGGGCGCAATGTTCTTAAACGGAGCGATCTATAATTCGTCGGTTGTGCTTTCGGGCAGGCAATCGCTAATGCGTTACGCCGGCCATCTCTCTTCATACGGGATCAATTACGGTGAACGGGAAGCCGACGTTAAAAAGATCTATCAGGGCGGGCCGGAGGCTGATCGATTGCTTCAAAAATACAATATAGAATATGTCGTAATCACGCCCGAAGAGGAATATTATCTGAATCAAAATGGTAATATAAAACCTAATCTGGAGTATTTCAATAAGTTTCCCGTGATCGCGGAATCAGGTAAATATAAAGCATATAAAGTGAAGAACTAAACCGTCGCTGAGATGGTTATCAGGTGATTTGCGAAAGTATAGTTATGGCGAAAAAACGTAAAAAGAACACAACCGGAACAAGCAGCCCGGAACAACAGGCAGAGGCCGCAGCGGCCGCGCCGGAGGTCAAAAAAAGTAAAGCAACTCCGAAAGAACAGATGCCGGAGCTATCGGCTCAGTTTTCTGAGATCGAGAAAACGTGGACGGAAATGTCCGACCGGACATTTTTTCGCAGTGCGATATGGATCACTGTGCTTGCCACTTTCCTTAGGTATTTCATGCTCCTGTTGAGGCCGGTTCATCACGACGAAGGCGTCAACGGGTGGATGCTGACCAATCTGATCCGCGATAATAAATATCAATACGATCCGTCGAACTATCACGGCCCGACCATTTATTTCATCGCCTATCCGCTCATGCAGTTGTTCGGGCTTGAGACTTACCCGCTGCGGGGGCTCTCTTCGTTCTTTGGGCTGATAATGGTCGTCATGGTGTTTTACTTGCGGCCATATCTCGGCAATCTCGGCACGCTGCTGGCTGCCTTTCTTGTCTGCATTTCGCCCGGACTGACATTTGTGTCACGGTATTTTATTCACGAGATATTTTTTGTTTTTTACAGTCTCTGCATCGTGGTCGCCGTTCTCTACTTTATTGATAAGCGAAAGGCAGGCCCGATGGCGATCATGTGGATGGCGATCATCCTGCTTGTTTCAATTCTTCCCACCGCTTTGTTGGGCGGCAAATATCTCGGCGGCGATAACGAGACGGCCGTTGCCGGATTGCGCCTGTTGCTGTTCGCTGTTGATGCTGCGATCGTCTATTACCTGATGAAATGGCTGCTGTCGTGGGATAATGGCCGGCCGATTTATTTCATACTGGCCGCTGTGTCTGTGGCGCTGCTGTTTGGCACAAAGGAGACGGCATTTATCACACAGGGAACTATGATGATCGCGGTCCCGTGCGTTTGGATATGGGAAAAGATCGGGCCGGGCAAAACGCCCAAGAAAACCCTACAGCGAAATGTTTTGATAGGCACCGGCATCGCCGCATTAGCCGCCATTTATTACTACCAGTCAGTCGCTGACGGTTTTAAATATATCTATACCGAGTTTCTAAACAACCAATACAGGCCGCAGGACCCGTTTTGGTTTTATTCGCTGATGTTAGTTATTGCGATCAGCCTTTTGACGTGGTTTATTTATGTTGCCGACATCAAAAACGGCAATGACACGGCAATCGAACAGGAAGGTTCGCTGAGCTGGGCGCAATTCCGTGAAGCCCTCGGCAACAACAAAAATGCGGTAATGATCATTATCGCGGCGACTGCGATGTTTTGGTATATAAGCATCGAGTTCTTTACGTCGTTTTTCTCATACAAAGAGGGATTTTTCTGGAAAGCCTTTGAGGCATACGACATCTGGACAAAAACGGGGACAAAGGAACACGCTCAAAACGGCCCCTGGGCTTATATGAAATGGGGCATGAAGGGCGAAGCGATGATAATATTCGCCGCGCTGATAGGCTCGCTAATTGCGATCATCAAGTCGAAGAACCGCTTTGCGATGTTTACGGCCGCATGGGCAATCGGGATGGCTGCCGCATATTGCATTATTCCTTACAAAACGCCGTGGCTCGCTCTGAACTATATTATGCCGATGTGTCTCATCGCAGGTTACGGCTTGGCGGAATTGATCCTGTCAAAGAACCGCCGCCTCAATCTTGTTGCCTATGCTCTTATCGTGGCCGGCACGGTCTCGCTCGGTTATCAGACATATAAGATCAACTGGGTTCGTCACGACGACGACCAGATGCCGTATGTTTATGCACACACGCGGCGCGGCTTTGTGGATATGTTCAATCAGATCGAGTATTACGCCGAAAAGAGCGGCAAAGGCAAGGAAGCCGTTATTGATATTACGTCGCCTGACTATTGGCCGATGACCTGGTATGTGGTCAATTATAAACACGTCGGTTATCACGGACGCGTGATAGATACCAAAGCCGAGATAATCGTGACTAAGAAGAAAGATCAGGATACGGACGCAATCGCAAAATACTCGGCCGACTACAAGTATGTCGGCATGTATCCGCTGCGACCGGGCGTCGATATGAACTTGCTTGTTCGCAATGACATTGCCGACCCGCCGTGCTCGGGCGAGCCGGCGCAATATCCGGTGTATAACACCCAACATTGCACACACGAGATGAGCGTTATACCGTCGGTCAAACTGACGCCTTAGCCTGCGAACACGCCAACCAAAACCAAAAACGCGCCGATGACGATATGCAAAACGTCATCGGCGCGTTTCCATTTGAATTGTTTTTTAGGAAACAGGTGCAGAAAACTCGCCGCCGCCTGATACAGATCGATCACGCCAAAGCCGATGTTGAATGTTTTTATGTAATCGTAATGATGCGTCGCTATCATTATCCCGATCAATCCAAAAATAATGTGAAAAATGTTATAAGCCGGTGCCCCGCTCGTCAGGCTCTTTTTCTCGGGAATGACAAACCCCAAAACGCCGGTCAAAATCAGCAGCGGTGCAAAGACTATGAGAGCATAATAATTCATATTAGCCGCTGACTATCATACAGTTTTAGGGTCAACAGCCACGATGCCGACACTCGAATATCGCGCAAAATCGGAAGTATTGAAGGTTAGAATATGCGTTACCTGATGAACGAGCATTGCAGCCACAATTCGAGCATCGTGAACCTGCTTTCCAGAAACGCCGATGTCAAAAACCAATTCGCGCCATTTTTCATGAACTCTTTCGTTATCAGGCAAGAGTGGAAATATTCTTTCGATCAGACGCAGAGAGTGCTGCGTCCGTTGAAAAGTAATGCCGAATCCGTTTTGCGAGGCCGGTCGGGTGAAGGCATTCCAAAATTCGACACATGTTTGCGGGAGGATATGGATTTTATTGCCACTCTTCGTTAGTTTTCTAATGGCCGATAACGCCAACTCGTGCTTGGGATCAGGACGATACGCGAAGCGAAGCAGGATGTTCGTGTCGGCGACATAGATCATAAGTGGTCATCATATAGTCCTTCGCGGCTCATCCCATAATCAGAGAGCGGTTTGGCATCCGGCGGCAAACTGGCCTCAACATAATCCGCCAGTTCATCCGCAAGGCGTTCAAATTCGTCGTCGCCTAGTTTCTTGTCTCCGGCTAGCAGTTCCACAAAATCAAGCGCGATTTCCTCGACACTCGAACCTTTTGCCTCGGCTTCGTCTGCAAGCGTTCGGTAAATTCTGTCGGGAATTTCTAATGTAACCGAATGTGTCATATTCCTGCTCCTCAAAAGCATTCTAACTCAAAAATGACTAAATGTTACAAAAAGTTCTGTCCGGCTTTTTTAGCCTAATCAGTCGGCACTGCTCTAAAGCTGTCAGGAATTTCTTTTTTTTCAAAATTCGGCTAGAGCCAAGCGACTTTTGAGAGCCACTCACTCCCTCCGTCTGAAGACGGAGGCAATTTTATCGACCAAGGACTCAGGGTTCGTA
>JAYVFJ010000142.1:0-11364 GCA_043773225.1 Chloracidobacterium sp. | reverse complement strand
GTTTGACAGACGATATTCGGTGATGCCCTCAACGGTTGTAATGCGCTTTATGCCGCCAGAATTTCCGGTTTGGGCAAAAACTATTTGAGACGATCCGCTAAATAGAGAAATCGCCAATGTAAACGAAACCAAAAAGTTTAAAAAACGCTGTGCTTGCATAAAACCTCCTCAAGTAAAGAAAATAGGCATGTTGTTTTACCTGCTAACTGTCGCAAGGCGCTAAAAAATACATGAACCGTAAGATATGCGCCAAAAATATATCACAAGAGAGAAGAAAGAGAAAGCCGGTCTGACCGCGGCTAACGGGTCAATCTCGCACGCCCTCTGACGTCTGAGCGAAACGCTCCTGATCTAGCTGTCGAGACGCCGGGAGTAACAACTTGGTTGTCCCATTTGTCCCAAAGTGTCCCAAACCGTTGTGGGACAGTGTAAACTCTTGTGTTCATTATGGTTATGTTGGCTTTTTGAGCCGCGTTCCACGTTTTTTGAAAAAAGTTCCGTTTTGCGCTAAATCGAGGCTGCACAGCCGTATAGTATTACTATGGTTATGTTTATGGCGTTCCAAGTTTCTGTCCAAAAAACCCGCAAAACCGACCGCTGTGTCACAGTGTGTCACAGCTTTTGACTGCAAAGCGCATAATCAAACACCAAAACCGAACACCGTGAACCTGGCTTTTGTCGGACCTTCCCAATTATCAAATAGCGATAAACCACCCTAACATAGATTTGCATAAATGTCAACTAATTGCACAGATGCAACAGGAAGATTTCGGGACCGGCCCCGCCGTTTTCGGGCAACCGCATTCAGAATTGTTTACTGAATAGATTTAGCTCTTCGCCATCCGGCGTTGTAAATATCCGGTCGAATTTAAAGCCAAGTTTCTGGAGAAGGTTGACCGAAACGTCGTTGTCCTGCGAAGTAATAGCCAATACCTTCGCAAAGCCTAATTTTTTGCGTCCATATTCTAAGACGGCGGTTGCAGATTCAAAGCCATAACCTTGCCCTTCATACTCAGGCAAAAACGCGAAACCAACATCTGCAAATTTAAAGTAGTCGCGTTTAACAAAACCGCACATGCCGATGGAAACAGGGCCACCAGGTAGTGTGCCGGACATTGCCTCTAAGCTGCCACGCAGTTCCACCAGATAAAGCCCGTAACCATTTTCCCGATAGCTTTGCCAATAACGGTTGTCAATAAATTCACGTGCCTGTTCAATCGAACGGACGCCGCGGTCGCCGATGTATTTCAAAAACTTCGGTGTGTTGAGCAGTTCAAAAATAAACTCCGCATCAATTGCGGAGTCTATTTCACGTAAGTTTAGCCTTTCGGTTTCGAGTATCTTCAAGCGTTATTCTTTAAAAGGCTCGATCTCGCCCGGTTTTCGCAGCATTTTATTGACCTCATCGAGATGCAGTTCTTCGAGCAGGATCATCTCGCGGGCGTATTCCTCGAGCGAAACCGATTTGCCTTCGGTAAGGTCGAGCAACTCGCGATAGGCCGCGAGCGTTGATTTTTCCTGTTCGAGACTCTCGCGCAAAATGTCGCCGATGTCATGCTTTTCGGTTTCCAGAAGCGGCCCGATCTTAAGTGACGGATGCCCGCCGAGCATCGTTACAAATTCGCCCGCTTTGTGCGCATGCATCAACGATTCGTCACCGTTGGCCTTAAGCCACGAGACAATCGGAATACGGTTATATCCATAGACCATCAGGCTGTAATGCGTATAACGCACAACCCCCGCTAGTTCTAACTCAAGGATCTTGTTCAATACTTCAATTGCTGTTTGTTTGTCATTTTCGTTCATAACGTAATCAATTTAATTTTTCACTTATTAACTGAGGATCACGGCGGTTGTCGAGAACCCGATACACATTTATTTCTGAATGTTCTACTTTGTAATAAATAGAAAACGGAAAATCTTTGCAAACCTTTCGATGATAGCCTTTGTGGACGATCTGGTGGCCGCCGCCGGATATACTTAGTGAGCGAATATCGGCCATCACTGAATTTATGAATCGAAATCCCAAGCCCTCCGCCTGTTTCTCGTAGAAATCGAATCCCTCCATCATGGAAGAATGAGCCAAACGCAGGACTCTGACTTTCATTTGGCTTTTCGTTGGGCGGCCGTTTCTTGGAGTTCCGCTTCAAACTCATCAAGGTCAATAAAATGATCTCTTCCTTCGGAGACGTCTTTTTCCGACTTTTCGAGTTCTTCAAGATGCCATTTCGGCACTTCTATATTTTCAGGTTCCTTTGAAAGATCATGCCAAAGCATCTCCATTAAACCAAGCTTCTCAACGGTTGTCATGCTTTCAATATCGTTGGCATTCATTTTGTTCATTCCAAATTTCTACTGAGTAGTTTCATCGTAGCACAACAACTGCGTAATTTAGTGAAAATTCTTCAAAGATGGTTTAAGAAATTCTATTTGATTTTATCGAGAAAAACCCAATCAGTCTTTGATGCATTAATATGACATGTTGCACAATCTCCCGTTGTCTCGCGTTTTCGTAACTGAAAATCTTTTGCTTCAAAAGCGAAAAATTCCCAATCATTTGTTTCTTTGCTAAAGCCCCTTTCGCGTTTAACCATTGCGATAATTGATTGCGGCGTTTCGCTCGTCGCTGTTTCTCTTTTTTCACGGACTATAATAGAGCCAACGGGAAAATACGTATTTTCTTTTTCAATTACCTGTTTAGCTAAATCATTTGCGTAAATTACGGCGAAGGTTAAAACCCCGTGCGACACATCTGTCGTTTTGATTTTTGTTTCGGCTTTTTTGGCCGGCTTGAGAACTTTCCACAAGCCTTTTCCAAGATCCGAAAAAACTCCAACTAAATCTTTTTGTTTTTTCTTGCTTTCCGAACTGGAAAGCGGCGAGCCGGAATCTACAATTTCCTGCCCTTCAATAATGAAAGTTCACCCACTTGCGGCCGCGCCGTCAATTTGAAAGCCCAAAGGTTCTTTTGTGACTTTTGCCCAAGTTCTATATGCGGCAATTTCTCCCAGAATGGTATCGCTTTCTGCTTTTGACGAAAATTGATACGAAGTGGAGGAAATAATGCCGACTAAACTCATAACAACTACGATTACGAAAAGTTTTATCTTTAACATTTTGTTCTCCACAGAAATTTACTAGTTTGTTGCACCGAAAGGCGTTATTGTTGCTTCGCCGCTTTCGGTTTGCTGTCGTGCGTGATAGGACGAGCGTGTCAGCGGCGACGATTCGACGTGTTTGAAGCCCATTGCTTCGCCGATCTTTTTCCACTCGGCAAATTCATCGGGCGTGACGTAGCGTTCGACGGGCAGGCGTTTTTCGTAGGGCTGAAGGTATTGACCGATTGTCATGATGTTGCACGAAGCCTTGCGCAGGTCGCTCATCAGGTCAACAACCTCTTCGAATGTCTCGCCGAGACCGGCCATGATGCCGCTTTTGGTAAGCATCGCCGACTGATGCGTATCACGCCAATGCGCAGCACGTGTCAGCAGTTCCATTGATTGCTCATAGATCGCATCGGGGCGGACGCGGCGATAGAGGCGGGAGATCGTTTCAGTATTGTGATTGAGAACGTCGGGCCTAGCGCGGAGGACGTTGTTTAGAGCGTCTTCGTCGCCGTTGAAATCGGGAATGAGCACCTCTACTTTACAATCAGGATTCATCTCACGCACGCGAAAGATCGTCTCTGCCCAATGCTTCGAACCGCCGTCCGAGAGGTCATCGCGGTTGACTGACGTTATGACTGCATGTTTTAGATCGAGATGCTTCACGGCCTGTGCGACGTGGACAGGTTCCTGTGGGTCGAGTTCCATCGGCTTGCCTTTATTGACGGCGCAAAAACCGCAATGCCGCGTGCATGTGTCGCCGCCGAGCATGAACGTCGCCGTCTTGTCAGTCCAGCATTCAAAGATGTTCGGACATTTTGCTTCCTGGCAGACAGTGTGTAAGCCCAAACCGCTTATCAGATCAAGCACCGCATTTTGATTACGCGGATCGCCAAGCTTGATCTTGAGCCAATCGGGTTTCTTCAACCGCTCGCGCTGCTTGCGGTTAAGAAAATTTTGAACTAATACTTTTTCCGTGATCATAAAACTACATGCACAAGCCCGCGCGTGAGCAAGGGCGATACACGCAAGTTGGATGTATCGCCCTTGCTAACGCGCGGGCTTGTGCAAAAAGATCATGCCTTCGCACTTCCGGCGGTCGAGAGCCGTCCGTTTACCGTATCCCAATCTATGTTCGAGAAAAAAGCCTCGATGTATTTCGGCCGGTCAACCGGTGCGTAATCCTTGATAAAGGCATGCTCCCAAACGTCCATTATCAATATCGGCGTGTAGCCCGCGACGTTGCCGGTCTCGTGCAGATTGATCCAATGATTCGATATTGCTCCGTTTGACGGGTCTTGATAACAAGCCGCCCAGCCGACGCCGCGCATTTTGCCGGTGTTTACAAAATCGGCCTTCCACACATCGTAACTGCCAAAGCTCGCCTCGGCCGCCGCTCGAAACTTGCCGTCGGTCGGATCGCCGGTGCCGTTCTTCATCATATTCTCGAAGTAATACTCATGCAGCACCATGCCGTTGTATTCAAAACCGAATCTGCGCTTGATCTCGGAAAATGCAGCAACCTTAGTCGCATCAAGCTCGCCTTCGCCGATCAGATCTGCGATGCGTTGGTTGTAGGTATTCGTGTTCGTGACGTAACCTTCGTAAAGCTTAAAGTGCATCGCCAGCGTCTCGTTCGAGATGCCCGTCAGATCGCTCAGATCAAATGTTTTTGCCTTGTAAGTAGTAGTGGTTCCCATAATCTCCCTATCTCCTTGTCTCCTTTTCTCCCCTTCTCAGTCCTCCGGCCGCGTTCCCGGCTCGATGCCCATGACGCTCGCTTGATTTATTACGCGGACATGAATATCTTCCGCGAGCCGTATCTGGCACGACAGCCGCGTGACATCACTGATACCTTCTTTAGTTGACAAAATTGCGGTCTCGTCATCTGTCCTCTCGCCGACATTGTCGGATAAAATTTCAACCCGACAAGTCGTGCACCGAGCATTCCCGCCGCAACGATGCAAAATGTCAATTCCATTGTCCTCTATCGCAAGAACCAGCTTCTTGCCACTTTCCGCATCAAATTCGACTGTTCCATTTGCCGTTTCGGCAGTAATTTTTGGCATATTAATTTTCCTTTAATTTGAATTTGTCATACTCGTCCCGCCAAAGCAACTATCCACTAAATTAAAACAGAATGTTTCAGTGGATAATTAATAGTTGATAGTGGATAGTTATTTCCCGATCGAGACCTTCTCCTGATTCTCGTCAATGGCGACAAAGATGACTTCGGCCTCGGTGACCTTAACGATCTCGCCCGGCGTTCCGAAACGCTCAGCTTCGACATCAACGTGAATCGTGATCGAAGTGTTGCCAACCTTCAGCGTTTTTGCGTAAAAGCTGACCAGGTCGCCAATAAAGACCGGCTCGTGAAAGATAACCTCTTTCATCGCTACTGTCACAAAACGGTTGTGCCGCGTGTGCCTGATCGCCTCGACGCCGCCCGCAACGTCTATGTAACTCAAAATAACGCCGCCAAAAACCGTCCCGTGCGCATTAGTATCGCGCGGCATCATCGTCAACCGTATCGCCGCATCTCGCATAGATTCCTTTTCCATAAATAAATTAAAACAGGATACACAGGATGAACATGATGGCTCAAAGCGTCAAGCGAACATCCTGTCAATCCTGTTCATCCTGTTTGAATTTTCCTCGCAGTCCATTCGCGCACGGCCTCGCGCAATTCGCTCAAATGGTCGTCAAAAAAATGCCCGCAGTTTTCAAATATGACGACCTCAGCGTGCGGGATTCTGTCGGTCAGTGACCACAAACTTTCTACCGAACAAAACTCGTCCTTATCGCCGTGTATAAAAAGTATCGGCTTTACTACTTTAACTAAAAAATCGTAATCATGATATTTTTCGACCGGCGTCCCGATGCTGATCAATCGGTTCACACGTTCATCGTTCATCCCGATCTCCATTCCGCTGCGCGAACCAAATGAAAAACCGGCCAGCGTCACATCTTCGCTTGCGTAATTTGCGGCAATGTAATCCAACACGTCGCGGACATCTTCTTTGCCGCCTTCGATCTCGTTATGCTCGCCGGTCGAGGCCCCGACGCCGCGAAAATTGAACCTCAGTGTGGTTAACCCGGCATCAATCAACCCCGCCGCCACGCGAAACACCACCTTATTATGCATCGTCCCGCCGCCCAGCGGATGCGGATGACAGACCAGCCCGACGCCTCGCCGCGCGTCTGCCGGTTCTTTCAATATCGCCTCAAGCTGCCCATGCGATGCCGGAATAAACAGATTGCCTTTTGGATACATTCTCGTAAATCGTAATTCGTAAATCGTAAATAGTAAATCCGGCTGGCAGCTAAAAGCTAACAGCTAAAAGCTAAAAGGTTAATCCGGCTTTGAGCCCTTTCCAGCCCGAAGCGCACAAATGCGTTTCATAAAATAGATTTTCACGAGGTTTTCATGATACTTTTTCATTTTGATTTATCTTTTCTCTGGCCGCAGAACTCAAGTCTTTTTCATGGAAGAAAACACAAACGAAACGCCGGAAACACCAGTCGAAGAGCCGGTCGAAACCAAGCTGAACTGGCGCGAGTTTCTCGAGACCGAAGAGGCCGTCCGCGTTATATATTTGATCTTTGGTTTTTGCGCGATCGCGATGGTGATGACGTTTTTGCAGACGCGGACCGATGCGATATGCTGCGGCGATTGGGACGGCTATTATCACATCAAATGGTCGTCACTGCTCTGGGAAAATTTCAGGCAATTTAAGTGGCTGCCTACTTTTGAATGGCTGCCGCTGACGGTTCTCAATCCTAAGGATTACGCCGACCATCATTTCCTGTTTCATCTTTTGCAGATACCGTTTTTGTGGTTTTTTGAGCCGGTTGCGGCGGCCAAGATTTCGACAGTTGTATTTTCGACGCTTGCAATTTTCTCGATCTATTGGATGCTGTTCCGCTACGGCGTCCAGCATCAACTGATCTGGCTCGCCGCGATCATGACTTGCTCGAATGCCTTTTTTTACCGTATGAACATGGCAAAGGCTCCGCCGCTGACCATCATCATCTCGGTGCTCGGCATCCACCTGCTGTTCCAGAGAAAATACGTATGGCTCTTGCCGCTGATGTTTGCGTTTGTTTGGACATACAGCCTGTTTCCACTGCTGTGGGTCGCGGCGATTATTTGGACGGTCATCATCGCCTGGAACGAGCGAGAAATTGATTGGCACCCTCTCGCCTACACGACCGGCGGCATGATCCTTGGCAATATCGTCAACCCGTATTTCCCGAATAACCTTTACCTTTTTGCCGAGCATTTTACCGAGAAATTTAAGATCGGCGGCGATTTTGTCGTTGCGGTAGGCGGCGAATGGTATGCCTACACCGGGCAGGAATTGCTGATGGGTTTTCCGATCGCCTTGTTGGCTATGCTGCTCGGCTATATTTTGTTTGTTCCGCGCGGAGGCAAGCTGCCGGAAAAAGCGGCATTCTTCCTTGCGTTTACAACTATTCTGCTGGCTTCACAATTTCGGTCAAAGCGTTTTGCCGAATACTTCCCGCCGTTCGCCATTCTTTTTGCTGCATTTGCCTGGACCGCGTTCAAAGAACCACAAACCAAGGAATTGCCTGACGAATTTCTGCGTGACATGGACCAATATTTCGACGTCGAAAAACCGACAGAGCGGCAGGAATGGTGGAACGCCGCACGACAGGCCTCCGTCTGGGTGCTGGGCATCGCCCTCAGCATTTTTTGGATGTATAACCTCATCGGCCTTCATAGCTGGGGCTTTGAAGCACCCGGAATGATTGACAATATCACCAGTAACGAGCCCGCCGATAAATATCGCCGAGCGATGGAATGGGCGACGGCAATCGATGAAGAAACAGGCACGCAAAATATTCCTAAGGGCGAGTTGATATTCAATTGCACATGGGACGATTTTCCAAAACTTTTCTTTTACGACACCGACCACACTTACGTTTATGGCCTCGACCCAAATTATCTCTATTCGGCAAACCCTGAACTTTACACACTCTTAAAAGACCTGACCGAAGGCAAAACCGACGACCCGGCGCCGAAGATACGCGACCGTTTTGGCGCAAATTATATTTTTGCCGACGCCAAAGAAAATATCGACATGGTCGCAAAAGCGTTGGAGAGCGGCTGGGTCGAAACTATATACGAGGACGACGAAGCACGACTACTAAAAATTCGTGAGGTAAAGGGCGAACCGCCCGATGAGGCAAGCGAAGACGCACCTGAAACGCCGGACGAGACAGAGGTGCTCGACAGCGAAGAAAGTAATGACTCGGCAAACCTTGGCACAAATATTGATGAAGAAAATGAGTAGTATCAAAAGACTCGTGATCCCCTTATTGCTTATAGTCTTTCTGACAGTATTTGGAACAGGATGCGGAGCAAATGAGACAGTTTTGCGTTCGGGCAGAGAAACGACTGTCGAGACTAACATCGCAAATGAGAAAACATCTTTTGTTAAAGATCTCGAAGCAATGCGAACTGCCAGATTTACTTTTATTTATGTTCTTCGTCGCAGTGACGGCGGAATTCTGGATGCCGATGACGTGGGCGTCATAAAACTTCAAACCACCGACACAAACCGTCGCGTTAAGACCGATAACGACCGTGCGGTTATCATCGGCACGAATAATCAGGTTCCTCCGAATAATCTGGCGGTTCTTTATGATCGCTTTGCGGTCGAGAACTATTCCGAAACCTCTGTCGTAGATGCTAACGGAAACGCAAATTTGAACAAATAAGCGTATAGTGGGGAAATAAAATGGCTGAACATCAAACGCCTAAAACAGAACCATCTGAGATAGCAAAAGCACCTCTCGATCACAAGCCGCCGGTGAGCCGCGTTGTTCTTGACTCGTCGTCGCCGTCGGTCCGATCTATAGTGCGTGTCGTTGTTATAACGCTAATCATTCTGTTTATCGCCGGTTCGGTTGAGAATATTGTTGTCGCTATTGGCCCTCTTATTTTTCTGATCATTTTGTCGGTTTTTGTGGCTTATTTGATCGATCCGCTGGTCAGGGTAATACGACACCCTTTCAAGGAACGGAATCTGGACAAATTGATGCCGCGATGGCTGGCGATCGTCATCTCTTATATTTTCGTTTTTATGGTTCTTGGCGGGGCGATCTCTTATATCGCGCCGAAAGCTGTCGAACAGGCAAAAGAATTTGGCGCAAATTTGCCGACATATGCCCAGTCAATAAGGGCACGTACAAATGAGGTCAATCGCCGCTTTGACCGCCTCAGAGTGCCGGACGAGGTTCAGGCTGAGCTAAACAAAAAGGTCACCGATCTAGGCAGCGACATTACCGCATGGGTCGGGAATTTTGTTCTGATCTCGGTCACATATCTGCCGTGGTTTTTTCTCGTGCCGATACTCTCGTTTTTCTTTTTGAAGGACGTAAATCTGTTTCGGCTTGCGGTGCTGAGAATGTTTCCCGTTGGACGCTGGCGTATAAGGGCGGAGTCGGTGCTCGAAGATGTAAACAAAACCCTCGCCGCCTACACGCGCGCACAGATTATCTCGTGTTTTCTTATTGCCACTTTATGCACAATTGGATTTTATCTCGTAGGTTTAAAATACGCTTTGCTTTTGGGAATACTGGCCGGTATCTTTGAATTCGTTCCGCTGCTTGGCCCTTTGACAATTGGCATCATCGTTGTCTTAACGGCTGCCGCGTCAGATGAGCCTTGGAATGCTCTATATGTTGCGATCTTTCTAATCGTCCTGCGGCTCATCCACGATTATGTGACATACCCGCGAATTGTACGTGGCGGTATTCACCTACATCCGCTGGCGATCATTCTGGCAGTTCTGGCCGGCGAACAGGTCGCGGGCATTCCGGGCGTTTTTCTTTCGATCCCTATTGTCGCCGTCGCGACGGTGATTTACCGCCACATCCTTGAGCACCAGGGCCGCCACAGCCTTGTTTCCGGCTGGATTGAAAAAGGCGAAGTTCCTGCTGAGGAAACCTCTTAAATGACAAGATTTATCGTATTCTTTTTTATTTTGCTCTTTCTGAGTATTTTGGTTTACGTGCTAGTCGTGCGTTTCTTTTATTGGGGCGATAAGAAAGTACCGCCGACAAAAAAACGCTAGAGCATCGCCAAGAAAGTTCCAGCATCGTCGATATTCATTTTTATCTCAACCACATAACAGGGAATTTCAAATTTCAAATCTAATAATTTCACAGCGTCCTTCGCTGTGGTGAAAAGAATCTCAGCTCCATTTTTGTGAGCTTGATTTTCTATGCTTACCACATCTTGCTGAGTGTAAATATGATGGTCGCGGAATGTCTCAGCCGCGGCGACAGAAAAATTTTCCGTCCGCAATTGCTCGAAGAAACTTTCCGGATTTCCAATACCGCAAAACGCAAGTGCCGGTTTAGACTTGGCCGCATGTTTTGTCAGTCCCGCATCATCCAAAACGCTTTTTTCTTCACTTTGCGTTCTTTGCGTCTTTGCGTGAAATTCTTTTAAACTAACCGTCTCCACAATGTCATTCTTTGCCTCAAATATTTCTGCATTAGCGTTCAAATCTGAAATTTGAGATTTCAAATTTGAAATATCTTCAGCCTGATTTGCCCGCGTTATCACGATGATATCTGCCCGATTGAGATTAACCAATGGCTCGCGCAAACGGCCTGACGGCAACATCTTTCCACCCCCAAAAGGATTCGTCGCATCGATACAAACAAGATCTATATCGCGTTTTACCCTTCGGTGCTGAAAGCCGTCATCCAAAACAAACGCCGTGACGCCAAATTTTCGTTTTGCCCATTCAGCAGCCGAAACACGGTCGGCATCGGCGATCACTACCGCTTTTCCCAATAACTTTTGGGCTAATTCAAACGGTTCGTCGCCCGCTTCTTCAGGGCGAGCCAGAATCTGTTCGCCATCCGAAACCAAAACACGCTTGTGTGCATTTTTGCGGCCATAACCGCGTGTCAAAATGCACACCTTTTCTTCACGAGCTGCCAAACTCTCGGCAACATACGCAACAAGCGGCGTTTTTCCTGTCCCGCCGGCCGTGATATTTCCAATGCTGATGGTCCGCGCGCCGAGATCGAAAGTCTCAAAGGCGCCGCGATCGTAAAGCATATTGCGTGCGCCGATTATTTTTGAATAGATCCAGCTCAGAGACATTGCGATTCTCAAATTAACTATCGCAATCGCAAATCGCAAATCTGAAATCGCAAATTACTTTTTATTTGTGACTTGAA
This sequence comes from Chloracidobacterium sp., assembly GCA_043773225.1. Classification (GTDB taxonomy): domain Bacteria; phylum Acidobacteriota; class Blastocatellia; order Pyrinomonadales; family Pyrinomonadaceae; genus OLB17. The sequence continues at coordinate 34 of JAYVFJ010000142.1, read as the reverse complement.
TAAGCCGTTCGAGTTTATTTTGCGCCATACCGCT
>JAYVFJ010000141.1:0-7863 GCA_043773225.1 Chloracidobacterium sp. | reverse complement strand
GTCGCGAACAGAAACTTCACATGCGGCGGCGGTTCTTCCAATGTTTTCAATAGCGCATTGAAGGCATTCTTCGACAACATCGTGGTGACACGTTGATTTAGGCGTGCGCGAGCTGCGATCTTTTTATTGAGCCTGCCAATGACCGACCCCGAAATACTCGAACAGCCAATCTATTACGGCCGGCCGGTGATGAAACCGACCGTCAAAACATGGATCAAGCACATTCTGCTGCTTGGCATAACTTTTTGCACCACAACCCTTGCGGGGACGCTCTTTCCATTTGGGCGATACGACACGATGCCCAGTGCCGATCCGCAATCGGTGACTGAATTTTTGCAACTGCTCGTATCGTTGCCAGCCAGCTACGCCTTGTTGGTCATAGACGCTGTCCGCAATCTTTTTGCAACGACGGAAACCCTTACTTACGGCCTCAGTTTTTCACTTTCGTTATTGTTCATTTTGATCTGTCACGAAATGGGGCATTATGTCGCCTGCCGAATTTATAGGGTAGATGCGACACTGCCGTTTTTCCTGCCGACGCCGCCGATGATCGGGCCGGCGGGAACATTCGGCGCGTTTATCAAAATTCTTTCGCCGATGCCTTCGCGCCGCGCCGTTTTTGACATCGGCGTCGCGGGGCCGATCGCGGGTTTCATTGCGTTGATCCCTATTGCGGTGGCCGCGTTTTCGACAATGCAGTTTGGAACGGCAGAAGACCTTCAACTCGGCAATGTATCTCCTGTATCATTTTCTGACCCATTGCTTTTTAAAGCAATGGCGTGGATATGGGGAGCAAATTTGAATCTTCCGGTTTACGCGAATGCTTTTTATTATGCCGCGTGGGTTGGACTTTTAGTTACAGCGTTAAATCTTATCCCGTCCGGGCAACTAGACGGCGGACATGCGATCTATGCTGTATTTGGCGAAAAAGTGCATAAATGGACCGGCCACATTGCATTTCCGGTGATGGCGATTTTGTCGGTTTTGGGAATGTATTTTTACAGCAGTCCGAGCGGATTTTTGATAGCAATAATTCTCGCCATAATGATGCGGATCCCCCACCCGCGTCCATTCGATCAAACACCGCTCGACACAAAACGCAAGGTGATCGCATTTCTAACGTTGGTCATTTTTGTGTTGTGCTTCGTGCCATTTCCGATCCAGATCAATTAGTCCGGCGGCAGAACTGTAGAAAGGCTCTCACGGATAATTTTGTCGTAGTGTTGCATAAATAAGATTTCTTGACAACTATGCGACTACGTGATAGGGTATGAGCATATATTATTTGCTATTTGACAACAAAACCGATGAGCAATTTGGTCGGGAATCGAGGCCAAATAAAACAGAAAACAATTGGGGCGTTTTTTTTCAGAAAATCGTGGAACGCGGCAAAAAACGCCATGTAAGGCTATTGTTTACAATATTTAGCCTGTCCCAGATGGAAATAAAACGGTTTGGGACACGGAACGCCTTCCAAAATCAGACTTAAACTCTTTATTTGCTGTTACTTGCAGTGTCCCAAGCTGTGGCAGTTTGTGACATTCTGTGTCACAAGAAGGCATTTCTATTTACGATTTACTATTCACGATTTACGAATTTCGGCTATACTGCTATGGTAGCTCACAGCATTCATTCATTTTTGATTCGGAGGTATTCCCGTGCTTGGCAAAACCATCTCGCATTATCACATCACCTCGCAGCTTGGCGAAGGCGGGATGGGCGTCGTTTACGAGGCTGAAGACACCAACCTTGGCCGCCAAGTCGCGTTGAAATTCCTGACACCGGCGCTGGCCGGCGACGAGAATCTTTTACAGCGTTTTCAGCGCGAAGCACGGGCTGCGTCTTCGCTCAATCATCCGAATATCTGCACTATACACGGCATCGAACAGCACGAATCGGAGCATTTTATCGTAATGGAACTGCTTGATGGCGAGTCGCTCGCCGACCGCATTCGCCGCGGCCCCATGGACATCGATTTGGTGCTGAAACTCGGCGTGCAGATCGTCGATGCACTCGAATCGGCACATTCCAAGGGCATCGTCCACCGCGACCTGAAACCGGCAAACATTTTTGTTACCTCGCGCGGGCAGGCGAAGATACTAGACTTCGGCCTGGCAAAGATAGACCGTCAGAAACCGGAAGCTGCCTCTAATGTCCCCACAGCAATTGTTGACGAACTGACCTCAGCCGGTGCGACCATGGGAACAGTTGCCTACATGTCACCCGAACAAGCTCGCGGCGAGATTACCGATGCCCGGACCGACCTTTTTTCCGTTGGCACGGTGTTGTATCAGATGGCAACCGGAGCGGTTCCATTTTATGGAGAAACCTCGGCGGTCGTGTTTGATTTCATTCTCAATCGTGATCCCGCGCCGGTAAATGAGGCCAATCCGTCGCTGCCGCAGGAACTTAGCCGCCTCATCGGGCAGGCTCTGGAAAAGGACCGCGACCTACGCTACCAAAGCGCGACCGATCTGAAGACGGCGCTCAAGCGATTAAAGCGCGATCTCGATTCCGGGCGGCACTCCGGCGAATCAAGCGCGATCCACAGCACGCGGGCTCCGCAGGCGGTTCATGAGCACTCCATAGCGGTTCTCTATTTCGAGAATCTGAGCGGGATGAAAGAGGACGAATACCTCCGCGATGGCATAACGGAGGATCTCACCACCGAACTGTCGAAGATCAAGCGGCTCAAGACATTTTCGCGCGCGATGGTGCTTGCCTATCGCGACAAACCGGTAACGGCCGGACAGGTCGGACAGGAACTAGCGCGTCGTATGTGCTGACCGGCAGCCTGCGGCGTTCCGGAGCGCGTCTGCGTATAAACGCTCAGCTCATTGACGCGTCAACAGATTTCCCGCTGTGGTCCGAACGTTACGACCGTGAGATGGAGGACGTTTTCGAAGTGCAGGATGAGATCGCATCGAAGATCGCCGCGGCGCTTCGGATCACGCTTTCACCACAGGAACAGCAGGCTCTTGCCGTCAAACCAACCGAGAATCTTCAGGCATACGACCTCTATCTCCGCGGCAGGAATTACGCGCGTCGCGTCGCACGCCAAGATCTACAGTTTGCTCTACAGATGTATGAGAGCGCAGTGGCTCTTGATCCTGATTTCGCGCTGGCACACGCCGGGCTCGCCCACGTTTGCACTCAGTTTTACTACTTCTTCGAGCGGGATCAGCAATGGCTCGACCGGGCAATTGCCGCCACCCAAAAGGCAGGCGCAAAAGGCAATGACTCGCCGGAGGTCAGGCTCGCCGAGGCGTGGGTAGATTTTGTTGAACGACAGTATGACAAGGCCATTGACAAGATGCGAACCGCTCTTGAAGGGCATCCGGATCTGGATGGCGGATACTATTTGTTGGGGCGGGCGCTTTTTGAGGCCGGGCGCTATCAGGAAATCGTTGACATGATGGAAGACGCGCTGGCACACGCAGGAGAAAACTACAATACAACAATCCCGATCCACAATGCACTCGGAGCGCTTGGTAAGACGGAGGCTCTAAAAAACTTCACTCATCGCGAGATCGCCGTTTTTGAGGAACACCTGAAGAAAGTCCCAGAGGATGCCCGTGTTAGGGTGCTGATCGCAAGTGACTACGCAATGCAAGGCCGATTCGAGGATGCCAAGCGCGAGGCGGACATGGCCATAGCTTTGCGCCCCGATGATACGATGATCCTTTATAATACTGCGTGCTGTTTTTGTGCGATGAACAACCCCAAAGACGCAATGGCTGCTCTCAAAAAATCCTGGGAAGGCGGAAACATTAACGCAACTTGGGTCCGCCAAGACCCCGACCTCGCAATACTTCACGGCGACCCGGAATTCGAACGGCTCTATCCCCCGGCGAGTGCGCCTGCGGCTTGAGCCGTACTAAATAGCTTGCGGCAGCAGTCCCTTGATCTCGCTGACCATTTTCTCGACATCTTTCTGGCCGTCGAGGGCGATCATGAAGAAATCGTAGCTTGTTTTAAAGCAGACCATTCCGTTGCCGAAGAACCAGACGCCTTCGAGCAGTGGGTTGCCGCCGATTATGTTGCCGATGGGGAAGCCGGTGATGTTTTTGGGATCGAAAATGTTGGTCATCATCACGGCACCGGAGGCGAATGAAAATGCTCCGAGCAACGGAGCGCCGATGCGTCTTGCGATGTCGCGTTCAAACTGGATGCGTTCCGCGTCGGCTTCGCTAAGCTGGCCTTTCTCGATCAGTTCTTCGCGACGCTTGAGATAACCGTCAAAATTCTCGGCCAGCTTTTTGACCGACCATGTCGGAATGGCGGAGTTCAAAAGCCAGTGCGAGCTAATTCCGGTAAAAACCACACCAAGCCCGGCGCCGATAGCCATCGACACGCCGGTCGCGGCAGCACGCATCGGGTCCTCGGCAGCCCAATTCACGGCTTTTGTCGCCGACCTGATACCTGCGTCAATGGTTGTTGACAGGCTCGAACCAAAGCCGACGACTTTCGACACGCGCTTAGCATTTGTGCCGACAGTTTGAGCGGCGTCGTCAATGATCTCGCCAGCCTTGCCTGCTACTTCAACAACTACACCGCCAGCTTTGTTACCTGCATCGGCTGCAACATCGCGGACAGGTTCGCTGACGTTCCACGCGGTTTTCGCGGCGGTGTTAGCTGTGGAAATCACATCTTCGGCGACCTTGACCGCAGATTTGCCAACCTCGGTTTTCTCAGCCTCGGTTTTGATATAACCGGCGCCTTTTTGGGCGGCGTCAACAACAACGCGCGCTCCTTCCTCGATCTTCTCCTTGAGGCCTAGCTGTGAATCTATCTCCTCAAACTTCTCGGTGGCCTTTTTCTGCCAACGCTCAAATTTCTCTTTGTAATCGGTCATAATACACTTCCTCGAATGCGGTCTCCCTCAACAAATACGTCTTGGAGCTATTCAATGTTCGCAGCTGCCGCAAGATTTGCGTCCCAGTTTTGTATGATGGCATCAAAGCACAACGGATTCAATAGAATTTTATGCGAGATTTGGTATGCTAGCTTTTTAGAGGCGAACTTTATGCCGATAGTAAAATGCCCGCATTGCGGTAAGGACACAGAATTTAGCGGCAATGAATTTCGCCCGTTTTGCTCGGAGCGGTGCAAACTGCTCGATTTCGGGGCATGGGCTGACGGCGAATACAACATTCCGAGCGAATCGGAAACGCTTAGCGACGAAGACATTGACGCAATCGAACGTGCATCGGAGGAGACAGCCAAATGACCATACTTTTCATCGCCGAAATGGCCGGCGGCACCGCGATGATAGCCGCCGCCGCGTTTTTTCTGATCTTTGTCGCGGTTGCGTATATCGTTTTCAGATTGCTCAAAAAGACGGTGAAGATGGCGTTTCGCATGGCTATCGTTGCTGCGATTCTTCTCATTGCCATTGCCGGAAGCGTTTCATTCTGGTGGCTCGGCAGCAGCAAACCAACACGAATCGAGAGGCCAAAACGCATTGTCAATTGACAATTGGCCGATTGTCAATTGGAAGAAGATATCCGCTGCCAATTTACAATGCCCAATTTTTGAAGAGAAATGAGCCGTCCTGAACAACAAATCTCGGTTTGGCGGCGATACACCAATCTGCCGCGAAATGTACTCGCTCTCAGTTTTGTTGCGCTGTTGAACGACACATCGAGCGAGATTATTTACCCGCTGCTTCCGGCGTTCCTTGCCTTGTCGCTTGGTGCTTCGCCTTTTGCGATTGGCTTGATCGAGGGGTTTGCCGAATCCGTTGCCAGTCTTCTAAAACTCTTTTCCGGCTATCTGAGCGACCGTTTTTCAAAAAGAAAACTTCCGGTTATTCTCGGTTATTCATTGGCGGCGATAACGCGGCCGTTTCTGGGATTTGTAACAAGCTGGCCGCAGGTGCTTGTCGTTAGAATGACGGATCGCATCGGCAAGGGCATTCGCGGTGCGCCGCGCGATGCCTTGCTTGCCGAGAGCGTTGCGCCAAACCAGCGTGGTTTTGCTTTTGGATTTAATCGGGCAGCCGATCATCTTGGCGCTGTTTTGGGGCCGGTCGCTGCGTTTATTCTTCTATTGATCTTCGCGGCGGATACGCAAAATCCGACACTTGGCGAATACCAGCAAGTCTTTTTGTTTGCCTCCGTCCCGGTCGTGCTTGGCCTGTTAGTGATTATCTTTTTTGTAAAAGAAAAGACGACTCATACAGACGTTGACGCACATCCGCCCAGTCTGTCGCTCGCCGGGTTTGACGGCAATTTCAAACGCTTTCTTGTCGTGATCGCGCTGTTTACGTTGTCTAATTCGACAGACGCTTTTTTACTTCTTCGCGCGAGCGACGCAGGAATTTCGCCTGTCATGCTGCCGCTTTTGTGGATGACGCTACATGTCAGCAAAGTTATCAGTTCCCTGATTGGCGGTGATCTTTCGGACAAACTGGGCCGCAAGGCCGTGATAAGCGCTGGCTGGCTGATCTATGCGGTCGTTTATGCCGGTTTTGCGTTCGTGGATTCGGCGTGGCAGGCGTGGGTTCTGTTTATTATTTACGGCATTTATTTCGGCCTGACCGAGGGTGTTGAAAAGGCATTTGTTGCCGACATGGTGTCTGAGAATCAACGCGGAACAGCTTACGGCCTCTACAATCTGGCTTTTGGCATAACAGTCTTTCCCGCGTCGCTGTTATTTGGGCTGGCGTGGAATCAATTCGGCCCCGCAACCGCATTTTTGGCAAGCGCTTGTGTATCGGTCGCGGCTATTCTGCTCTTGACAACTGTTAAAGCTGAAAAAGAAATTCAAACAGGATAGACAGGATGAACAAGATAAAAAATCCTGCATATCCTGTCCATCCTGTTAAGTTCAATCGTTCAACTGAATCGAGCTCAACACATTTCTGAAGGCAGAGCTGTAATTGTAAGATTCATCATCAGGCACGACCGTGATGGTATAGAACAACTCGCCGTTTCTAAGCAGAGTTGTGTAAATGTTCACGTTCTCGGTGCGGTTCGTTACTGGCGAACGGCCCGAGAGCGACGTAAAATTTCCCTGACGGCCGTCAACGGTTGTGCGCGAAGTTTCGCTGCGTTGCCGCAGATAAGAGTTGCCTTGCAAAACCTCGTTCACATAATCGCGGGTGTCTTGCGACAGGTTTTTGTTCCTGCCGCTGTATGTGCCGGCCATCACGCCGCGCGTGATGCCCTGCTCGCCATAGGCTCCTTCAGGAGCGAACATAATCGTGTTCTGTCCCGGCAGATCGACCCAATTCGACGGCACGTCTATCCGCAGCCAGCTTAAACTCGTGTATGAGCGTGTGCGGGAAGATGGATACTGAACATTTTCAGAGTAGCGGCCGGAATTGGCCGGATTTGAAGATCCCTGGCCGTTCTTATATTCCTGCTGGATCTCGGCCATAGACTTGGCCTTTGGCATCGCGCGGAAGCGCTCCTGCGTTCGTGAAAAATCACGGGTGATCTTGATCGGCGGATTTTGCGATATTCTCAGGTATTGAGCTTCGCGGTTTATCTTTTGATAACGGTTGCCGGGATCGGGATGGCTGCTCAGCCATTCGGGGCCGCCGCCTTTAGATTGCGACTGAATTGTCCTGAAAACATTTGCCAGATCGCGCGGATCATAACCTGCGTCAGCCATGATGCGGGCGCCGAGTAAGTCAGCCTGCGACTCGTATTCGCGACTGTATTTGGTCATCCATGCCTGCGCGCCCAGCATACCGAGCTGCGCTCCGGTCTGGCCGCCGAGGATCGCGCCGCCAAGAATTAAACCGATCGTCCCCAGCGTATTTTTTGCGCTGCCTTGTTTTGTCGCCTGCGCCGTCGCGTGGCGGAGAGCGACGTGGCTGATCTCGTGTGCCATCACGCCGGCAAGCTCGCCTTC
>JAYVFJ010000140.1:0-6666 GCA_043773225.1 Chloracidobacterium sp. | reverse complement strand
CGAGCTTCGCCGAAATATTTTGGCGATTATGCGCGGACGCTGCCGCCGTTTCAAAAGCAGCCGGCATTTGCTGTTAAGGCCGAACGTTTTGGCGGTGCTGATGCGGAATTGAAAACGGCTTTGGTTCGGCTGACGGATATTAACAATCGAGCGATCGCCGGACTTGAGGCAAAAGATTTTGAAGTTCTCGAAAACGGAACATCGCGTGAGATCGTTTCGGTCGAACGTTCGACTGCGCCGTTTAATCTTGTGCTGCTGCTTGATGTGTCGGGGAGCGTTGAAAATTATGTCAATTTTATTCGCAAGGCGGCACGCAGTTTTGTCGGGACGGTTGATAAAAACGACCGCGTCTCGATTGTTATTTTTAACGAAGATGTTAAGGTGCTGTCAAAATTTACGACTGACAAAGGCAAGTTGTCTGAGAGTCTCGACACGTTCGATGCGGGCGGTGGAACTGCATATTACGACGCGCTTGCATATACTGTCGCCGACACTTTGCGGCCTCTGAAAGGCGAACGGACGGCTGTCGTGATTCTGACCGACGGCGATGACAACCGTTCGTTTTTGGCGTTTGATTCACTGCTTGGTTCGATACAGGAAAGTGGCTCTTTAATTTATCCGTTGTATGTTCCTTCCGGATTGATCGCCGCTGCCGCTGCAAATCCAAACACAGACTTAGACCCGATGCGCACGAAATATATGTCGCTCACCGCAAAGAGCGAGGGCGAAGGCGAGCGGCTGGCAAAAGTCTCAGGCGGAGTTTATTATCCGATCACACAGATCGCGCAAATTCAAAAGGCCTACGAAGAAATCGTAGTCCAAATGCGTTCGGCATATAGTATTACTTTCCGCTCCGAGGTCTCTGTCGGCAATTCACCGCATTTAAAGGTCAAGGCCAAGCGGGAAAATACATTTGCGGTTGTGAATTCAATTGTCGAGGCTGGTCAGGCCGGCCAATAAAGGAGAAAAATATGCACAGACTACTATTGAGTATTTTTTTGATATGCTGCTGCGTGCCGTTTGCGGCCGCACAAGAGGATGACAGCCCGAGCGTAGAGTTTTTTGGCGGATTCTCGGTGCTGAAAACCAAATACAGAGCCGAACTTCCCAATCCACCGATGCCGGTTGTTGTTGCATTTGATGGAGATCAGAAACTTAACGGGTTTAACGTCGCGGCGACAGGTTATTTGACTCGGCGGTTTGGAATCACCGGCGATTTCTCGGGGCATTTCACGTCGGAAAGTGTGCCTGATCCGTTGGGCGGCAACATTACGACGAAGGTTCGTGTTTATAACTTTTTGGGCGGGCCGCAAGTTAAGTTTCGCGGAGCCAGCCGGGTGTCGCCTTTTGTCCGTGCATTGGCGGGCGTCGCAAATACGCGTTCGACGATCAACGTTCCAAGCATTAATGTCAGCGACACGGCGAGTTCGACTGATTTTGTATTAGCCATCGGCGGCGGACTTGATGTGCAAGTCAGCGATCATGTCGATCTGCGCCTTTTCCAAGTCGATTACAATCCGATTTTTTTGCGTAGTAACAACGAACTGGGATTCGGTAATTCGCGGGCTGATAATGTGAGATTTTCTTTTGGCGTGGTCTTTAAATAGTAGTTACAGGACGAAATAGATATAATTTTGAACGAACCGCTTTTACAATTTTTGTTTGATGAGACAGAACGAAAGCCGATGACGGTTTCGGAGCTGAATGCGGAAGTGCGCGCGGCTGTTGAGATGCAGTTTGCGTCTGTTTGGGTTGAGGGTGAGATCGTTAATTTTACGGCGCATGGGTCGGGGCATTGGTATTTTAATTTGAACGACGGGACGGCGCAGATAAAGTGTGTTTGTTGGAAGGGGACGAATTATCGGATTCGATTTAAACCGCAGAACGGCATCACTGTTCGCATTCGAGGGCGGATCAGTTTTTACGAGGCGCGCGGCGAGACGCAGTTGGTCGTCGAATCGTTGGAGCCTTCAGGCGAAGGCGCGCTTGCCGCGGCTTATGAGCAGATCAGATCGAAGCTCGATGCCGAAGGATTGTTTGCGCAGGAGTTAAAGCGGCCGATACCATTTCTTCCACGACGGGTGGCGGTGATTACGAGTCGAACCGGTGCGGCTTATCACGATATTGTGACGGTTTTGACACGTCGCGCTCGTTCGGTCAGCATCTTGCTGATACCGGCGCTCGTGCAGGGCGAAGGCTCGGCGGACAGCATTCGCGCGGCAGTTGTCGGGGTGAATAAATATAATCAAACGCTAGAGTTGCGTGACAAGATTGATGTGCTTATCGTCGGACGCGGCGGCGGGTCGGCTGAGGATCTGTGGGCGTTTAATGACGAGGCTTTGGCACGCGCTATCAGGGCGAGCGAGATACCTGTGATCTCGGCGGTTGGGCATGAGATAGATGTGACGATCGCGGATTTTGTTGCCGATCTGCGGGCGGCGACACCTTCGGCGGCGGCTGAGATCGTTGCGGGCAGGGAAGAGGATATTATTCATGGCCTTATTGCCTGTGAGGAAAAGCTTGCGAGTATTTTGGATTACAAAATGCTGGATGTGAAGACGCGGCTGCGTGATGCTGTCAGCAACATGCAGTTTGGATTTTCGACATCTGTGCAGCGGACAAATGCGCGATTTTCTGATATTGCTTCGCGGTTGACGCCTGCGACTTTGACAGCAAAAACGACGGCGGTCGGAAATGTGCTTGCAATGCTCGATCAACGGCGGCGGGTTGCGTTGGAAAAGGGTTTGAAGTTGAAATCTGAAAATCTCAAATTTCAAATGGCGAAACTCAACGCCCTTTCGCCGCTTGCCGTGTTGACGCGCGGCTATTCGATAACGCAAACAGAAGACGGCAGGATTTTGCGCGACGCAGCGATTGCCAAGAAAGGTGACAAATTGAAAATACGCCTCGAGCGTGGGAAACTAAACGCCGAGGTTTTGTCATCTGAAACATAATGTCGTCGAAACAGGTATTTGTAATTATCGGGACAGTGGTTTTGACTATCGTCGCGGTCGCAGGGATCGGCGCGATTTTTTATTACGAGAATTTAAAGTCCTCGCCGCAATATTCGCTGGCTTTGCTGGTTGACGCGGCCAAACGGAACGACACCGCTGAGATTGACGCGATAGTGGACATCAATGCCGTAGTTGATGATTTTATGCCGCAGGTCACAGGCAAAGCAATTGAATTATATGGACGCGGCTTGCCGCCGCAGGTGCTGCAAAGGGCCGCAATGCTTGCTCAACCGCTGCTTCCGGCGGTTAAGGATCGGGCGAGAGCGGAACTGCCGCGAGTGATCCGCGAGAGGACGGCAAAATACGGCGACGTGCCGTTCTTTGCGATGGTCTTGGGTGCTAATAAATATCTCGATGTTTCTGTTACGGGCGACACGGCCATCGTAAACAGCAAACTGCAAAATCGTCCGCTTGCGATGACTATGCGGCGAAACGGGGAGCGTTGGCAGATCGTCGGCATCAAAGACGAAAAACTCGCAACTGATATTGCGCAAAAGATCGGCCAGGAGATAATTGCAGTTGCGTCAAACGGCGGCAAGGAAACTGCAGACAGATTTGGCATCGGAAATCTGAGCGACTTAATACGGCAGGCAGAGGAGTTAGTAAAGTAAAAAGTAAAAATAGAAGTTACTATGGAAAAGTCATTTGAGAAATCGCTTGCCGAGTTGGAGCAGATCGTCGGAAAGCTTGAGAGCGGCGATCTGCCGCTTGAGGAAAGTTTGGAGCTCTTTGAAAAGGGAATCAAACTTTCGCGCGAATGCCGCACGCGACTCACAAATGCCGAGCGGCGGATCGAGATATTGATGAAAGACGCAAACGGCGGCTTTGTGACCGAGGAATTTTCGCCGGAATTTTCTAACAGCTAACGACTAAAAAGGAAAAAGAACACCACAAACATCAAAACAAACGAGATAATGCCCGCGACGATCATGTAAATTGCTACGCCCGCGGTATTGTCGCCGCCGGTTTTCCCGTTGTATTTATTGCCGCAATTCTGACACTTGACGTGTGTAAGCATTTTGGGTCCGAGAGCTCCGCCCCACCAAGTAAATTTCAACAATTTTGGATCGGCTGTCCCGCATTTGGGACAGGCAACATAATTTGCTGTCATAGTCACATCTGCCGCTACTATCGTCGCGAGCTGAAAATACTTAGAATATACCAGAACAAAAGGGCGACGCTTGCAAATAATGTCAGCGCGGCGGCGACGTGCTGTTTGGTATTGAATTGATGGAGAACATTTGACGTTTGATAGAGTATCGACGTTCCGGCAAACGCGACCATGATAAACGCAAAGATATTTCCCAGCGTAAAGCCGAATAGCGCACTCGCGACGATAAAGCCCAACGCCGCAAAGCCGCCGATGCCAAGGATCGGCGCCAGCCAAGAAAAATCAGTCCTCGTTACGAGCACGGTAAACGTCAATCCGGCGAATAACCCCATGGAAACGATGCCGGCCTTTAGTATCACGCCGGGGTCACCGGAGTAATATGCGGCGATCACCAGCAGCGGTATGAAAATTATTGCTTCGGCAATAATGAACACGCCGAGTCCAATATATTGAACCGCCTGTGAAGTTTCCGAAACTGCCCAGCGATTGGCGAGATATGAGATCGCCATAAATAAACCCAAAACCACCAACCAGCCGATGCTCCCGCCAGAGAACATGAGGGAGGCAATTGTCAGGGCGATGCCCGTCGAGAAGAAAAACGCTTCGACGGCGATAAAAGCAAAGACCGCGACGGCCAGCAGCAAATAAGTTTTGCGGATGAATGCGGCGCGCTCCACAGGCGCGGCCTCAGCCACTGAATTGCCGAATGTGGTTGTAAAATCTTCCATAATTTTCCTCCGTGGTTAGATGTGAATTACGAGATGATGTTTGCCAAAATTAGCTGCCTTTTGACCCGCTGCCTCGAAAGATCGAATCAACGCTCCAGACCCCCGACCCGCGCGAGGCGATGTAAAGAAACAGAAAGCAATAGACAACAGCAAGCTCGCCTTTGTTCACCACAGGCAGAAATGCCTGCATGCTGAAGTGGGCCATGAAATATGCGACCGCCATTAGGCCGCTCGCAAGAAATGCGGCAAAGCCGGTAAACAACCCAATCATTATCATTACGCCGCCGACGAGCTCGATCGTTCCGGCGACGGCCATCAGTGGAGAAAGGCCATCGCCAGACGGCGGACCGCCGGATGGCGGATAGTCGAGCAATTTTTGGGCACCGTGCCACATGAATAAAAAGCCCGAGACGATTCGCAGGATAGCGTAAATGTATGTCGAGTATCTTCCCAGAAATCCTTCCATAGTTTTATCTCCTTTTGAACTGTGACGAATTATAGCGCAGGTTGTGGGAATCATCAGTGCGGCTAAACAAAAGAAATTTTGCCACGAATGCACGAATAAAACTTGTCTTGGATTTATTCGTGCATTCGTGGCTAATCTTACGCCGGTTTTGCTGCTGCTTCCATATCTTTGCGCCAACGGAGGATCGGTTTGCGGGCCGCGGTCGCTTCATCCAGCCGTCCAATTCGAGTCGAATGCGGTGCATCGATAACGAGTTGCGGAGTTTCCTGGGCCTCGCGGTCGATGTCACGCATCGCTTCGATAAAGGCATCGAGATCTTGACGGCCGACGGATTCGGTTGGCTCAATAAGCATTGCACCCTCAACCACAAGCGGGAAGTAAACCGTCATCGGGTGAAAGCCATAATCTATAAGACGTTTGGCAATGTCGAGCGTGACGACGCCTTTTTTGGATTGGTTTTTATGCGAGAAAATTGCTTCATGCATGCAGTCGCCGTGGAATGGTTTATCGTATGTATTCTCAAGCTCATGCGAAACGTATCTCGCGTTCAGAACGGCGGCTTCGGTTGCTTCTTTCAAGCCTTCGGCTCCGTGAGTTTGGATATACGAAAGTGCGCGAACCATCATTCCGAAGTTGCCGTAGAAGGCTTTTACGCGGCCTATGGATTGCGGATAATTGTGGTTAAGGTGGTATTGGAATCCGGTCGCTACCGCTCCCGGTTCTGACACTCGTTCGACTCGCGGCACGGGCAAAAACGGAGTGAGGTCAGCCGAACAAAGACACGGCCCGCAACCAGGTCCGCCGCCACCGTGCGGGGTTGAGAATGTTTTGTGCAGATTGAGGTGGATCACGTCAACGCCCATGTCGCCGGGACGAGCGACGCCAACCAGAGCGTTCATATTAGCTCCGTCCATATAGACGAGGCCGCCGGCGGTGTGGATGGTGTCGCAGATTTCGCGGATGTTAGTTTCAAAGATGCCGACGGTATTGGGATTTGTCAGCATCAATCCGGCGATGCCGCCTTGTTCGCAAAGTTCGCGGAGGTGATCCATATCCGTCAAGCCTTCGGCAGTTGAACGTATGGTTTTTACCGTAAAACCCGACATCGCTGCGGACGCCGGATTCGTCCCATGAGCCGAATCGGGAATCAACATCACGCGGCGATCTTTTGAAGCCTCGCCGTCACGCTGATCGAGAAACGCGCGAATGAGCATCACGCCTGTCATCTCGCCCTGCGCACCCGCAGCGGGCTGAAGCGAAATACCGGGCAAACCTGTGATCTCGCAAAGATCGTTTTGTAGTCTGTAAATTAGTTCAAGAGATCCTTGGGTTTCTTCTTCCGGAGCA
>JAYVFJ010000139.1:0-2288 GCA_043773225.1 Chloracidobacterium sp. | reverse complement strand
ATATGAGCAAACTATTCATTCCTGTTTTACTCGGCACGAACCGCAAAGATCGTCAGAGCGAACACGTTGCCGATTGGGTTCTTGCAAAAATGCAGGAGCGCGATGAGATCGAGACGCAGTTATTTGACGTGCGCGATTTTGTTTTACCGCAGGATGATTATGGAACAGCACTGGGGCCGCTATTTCCCGAATGGCGTGACGCTATTATTCGTGCTGACGGCCTCGTCATCGTCACGCCGGAATACAATCACGGCTATCCGGGCAGTCTGAAAAGCGTTCTCGATCTTCTGCTAAAAGAATACATCCACAAAGCCGTCGCCTTCGTCGGAGTCTCCGCCGGCCCATGGGGCGGCACACGCGTGATTGAATCGTGCATTCCGATGGTCCGCGAACTCGGCCTCGCCGTCACATTCAGTGACCTCAATTTTCCAAGCGTCAAAACCAAGTTTGACGACGACGGCAAACTCCTCGACGAAGCCTACAAAAACCGAGTCACCGGCTTTCTCGACGAACTGGTCTGGATGGCAACAACCCTCCGCTGGGGCCGAGAAAATGTTCCGTCAAAGTTCCATGCCTAGAGGTGTTAAAACCGAAAGATAATCTATGTTAATATCGTCATATGCAAACTATTACCTTAGATGCTCATTTTGACGGCAAGCAGATATTGCTAGACGAGCCTTACGAGCTTGAACCAAATACAAAATTGGTTATTAGCGTGATTCAATCACAAAATGGTAGTCGAGAAGATGATTGGACTAACTTTTCGATGGCGAACCTTGAGCGAGCTTATAGTGATGATGAACCGGAATACTCATTAGACTTGATCAAAGAACAAAACCCAAAATATGAAGGAAGGTGACGTAGCCCTTGTTGCCATGCCGCAGGCTGACAGAACGGAAAAAAATCGGCCAGTAATCATCCTTCGTGAAATGCTGCCGTTTCAGGATATGCTCGTTTGCGGCGTGAGTACGCAGATTCATCAGCAAATAATAGATTTTGATGAAATAATTTCGCCCGCAGATGACGATTTTGCAGCGAGTGGATTGATCAGAAACTCGCTGATCAGGTTAGGTTTCTTGACAGTTTTCCCTCAGAGTCAAATCATTGGCGTAATCGGTTCTGTGTCTGATACTAGGCATCGTCGGTTGTTGGCGACATTAAGCGATTATTTGCTTGGATGAGTTAAGAGGATGTCTTAACGCCTCGGCACTTTTTCCCCGATAGACCACACGATCACGGAACTCGACAAACCCAAACCCGACAATCTTCCGGCCATCATTATGAGCGTTTCGCCTGCCTCGACAACGCCTGCATCGAGCAGTGTCTTTTCACCGGTTTTTAGCATTTGTTCGGTTGTGTTCGGATCGGCGTTGAGCAAGTCCATCATTGTCATATCGCCGATGCTTTGCGATTCGCCGGAAGTGCTCATGTCCTTGTGATAAAAGGGGAGCACGCCCCAGATGAGCGACAGTTGATTGCGCGCGTCTTCGGAAGTTGTCAGCGCAAAAGTCTGCAAACCCGAACGAAATGCCGAGAGCCTGCGCGCCATCAATCCCGATTCGGTAAAGACGGCGACCTTTTCGGTATTCATCTCTTTGGCGGCGGCGGCAGCGGCTTTGCAAAGAGCCTGGCTGGTTCTGGCGGAAGACGGCTGATTGAATTTGACCGGCTTTCTCAGTTTTTGGACTTCGATGGTCTCAGCCGAATCGATGATGCGCGCCATCGTCTTGATCGCCTCGACCGGATGTCGTCCGCTTGCCGTTTCCGCAGAGAGCATAACGGCGTCTGTGCCGTCCCAGACAGCGTTCGCCACGTCCGAAGCCTCGGCCCGCGTGGGGTATGGATTTTCGATCATAGATTGCAGCATCTGTGTCGCCGTGATGACAAACTTATCGTTCGCGACCGCTTTTTCGATTATTCGTTTTTGATAAACGGGCACAAGCTCGACACTAGTCTCGACACCAAGATCGCCGCGAGCGACCATCACGCCGTCGGTTGCTTCGATGATCGCATCCAGATTCTGTATCGCCTCGGCCTTTTCTATCTTTGCAACAAGCAGCGCGCGGCCAAGGTTACGTTTATTGAGCTTTTTGATTATGTCCTTGACTTGTATGCAATCTTCAGCCGTTCGGACAAATGAAAGCGCGACGTAATCAACATTCTGCTCCATTGCCCAGATCAGATCGGCATGATCTTTTTCGGTCATCGACGGAATCGGAAGAGGCGTGTTTGGCAGATTTATACCTTTGCGTTCCCCAAGCAAACCGCCTGTTACGACACGGCAAACA
>JAYVFJ010000138.1:0-25389 GCA_043773225.1 Chloracidobacterium sp. | reverse complement strand
CGGACCGGTTTGCGCGCGAGATCGATATCGATCGCATCCCACGGTTCATCACCAATCCCTGTGAAGCGAGCGCCGAGCCGCTCGCCGGTTTAAACTTTTTGGTTTCGTTTACATTGGCGATTTCCCTATTTAGCGGATCGTCTCAAATAGTTTTTGCCCAAAACGGAAATTCCGGCGGCATAAAGCGCATTACAACCGTTGAGGGCATCACCGAATATCGTCTGTCAAACGGCTTGACCGTTCTGCTATTTCCCGATCAGACCAAACAAACTATCACTGTCAATATTACTTATCTCGTCGGGTCGCGTCATGAAAATTACGGCGAGACCGGAATGGCACACCTCTTGGAACATCTGGTTTTTAAGGGAACGCCGAAACACCCGAATATTCCCGCCGAATTGACTTCGCACGGCACGCGGCCAAACGGCTCTACGTCGTTCGACCGCACAAATTACTTCGAGTCATTTACGGCAAGCGACGAGAATCTTAACTGGGCACTGGATTTAGAAGCCGACCGAATGGTCAACTCTTACATTGCAAAAAAAGATCTCGACAGCGAGTTTTCGGTTGTCCGCAATGAGTTTGAACTCGGCGAAAATGACCCCTTCGGCGTTTTGCTCGATAAAATGCTGGCAACTTCCTTTCAATGGCACAACTACGGCAAGACCACGATCGGAGCCCGCTCCGATATAGAAAATGTTCCGATAGACCGGCTTCAAGCTTTTTATCGGAAATATTATCAACCCGATAATGCGGTCTTGCTCGTCGCCGGCAAATTTGACGAGGCAAAAACTCTCGATCTCGTCAATAAATATTTTTCGCCGATCCCAAAACCGACACGCGAATTGCCGCTGAATTACACGGTCGAACCGACGCAGGACGGCGAACGCGAAGCGACCGTGCGCCGTGTCGGCGACACGCAATGGGTCGGTGCCGGCTACCACATTCCGCCTGGCTCACATACTGATTTTGCCGCGGTTGATGTTTTGAATCGCATATTGAGCGACGAACCTTCGGGCAGGCTCTATAAAGCACTGGTCGAGACAAAAAAAGTCAGCTCGGTTTTCGGTTTTAATTTCAGGCTAAAAGAGCCTGGATTCGGCGTGTTCGCTGCCGAAGTTCGTAAGGAAAATTCCTTGAGCGAAGCAAAGGAAATCATGACGCGAACAATCGAAGAAACTGCGTCAAATCCACCTACTAAAGAAGAAGTTGAGCGGGCGAAAACCACCATTCTGAAGAATATAGAACTGACTCTTAACTCATCGGACAGAGTCGGTCTGACGATGAGCGAATATGCGGCGCAGGGCGATTGGCGTTTGTTCTTTCTCTATCGCGACCGCATTCGCAAGGTCACGCCGGACGATGCAAAACGGGTCGCGGGAATTTATCTCAAAACATCTAATCGCACGACAGGGCTGTTTATCCCAACCGAAAAACCTAATCGCGCCGAGGTCCCGACGATCAAGGATTCCGATGTTGCCGCCGTGCTCAAAGATTACAAAGGCGAGGCGTCATTGGCTCAGGGAGAAGTTTTCGACCCGTCGCCTGCCAATGTCGAAAAAAGGGTGAAACGTTCGAAGATCGGTGGTCTCGACCTGGCGCTTTTATCAAAAGAAAATCGCGGCAAATCGGTCGTTGCCAATCTCGTTTTGCGCTATGGTGATGAAAAATCACTGATGAACCGCGGCGAGGCGGCCAGTTTTGCGGGCCAGCTTTTACAGCGCGGCACGGCGAAGCACACGCGGCAGCAGATTCAGGACGAATTTGATCGGCTAAAGGTACGCATCTTTGTTTTTGGAGGCCCGACGAGCGCAAATATCAGCATTGAAACGATCCGCGAAAATTTGCCTGCTGCTCTCAAACTCATCGGAGAAATTCTGCTCGAGCCGACTTTTCCACAGAACGAATTCGACCTGCTAAAGGATGAAACTTTGACCGGGATCGAAAGCCAAAAAAGCGAGCCGACGACTATTGCATTTACCGAGTTAAACCGTCACTTCAATATTTACCCCAAAGGCCATCCGCTATACGCCGGCTCAATCGAGGAAGATATTGCCGACGTCAAAGCAGTCACATTGGATGATGTGAAAAAGTTTTACAAGGATTTTTACGGAGCGTCCAATGCTCAGATGACAGTGGTGGGCGATTTTGACGAAAAGGAGATTTCCGGAATTGTTCAGGATCTTTTTGCGAAATGGAAAAGCCCTAAGCCCTTTACTCGCATCAAAAGCGAATACCGTGACGTTCCTGTCGCCAATACGAACATCGAGACGCCGGATAAGGCCAATGCGTTTTTTATCGCGCGGCTTAACGTCAAAATGCGCGATGATAATGTTGATTATCCGGCGATGATTTTAGGAAACTACATTCTCGGCGGAGGGTTTTTAAGCTCACGTCTCGCAGTGAGGATTCGACAGAAGGAAGGTTTGAGCTACGGCGTTGGGTCGGGCTTTAATGCAAGTTCTCTGGATGAGTCGGGATCGTTTTCTGCCAATGCGATCTATGCTCCGGAAAATGCCGAAAAGCTCGAGGCCGCCTTCAAAGACGAGATTGCCAAACTATTGAAAGACGGTTTCACTGCCGAGGAAATTGCGGCTGCAAAAAGCGGCTGGCTGCAGTCTCGACAACTTTCCCGCGCTCAAGATCGTGAGCTGTCAGGCAGATTGAATAATTATTTATTCCTGAATCGCACAATTACATGGGACGCCGAACTCGAATCAAAGATCAATGCTCTGACAGCCGAGCAGATCAGTGAAGCAATGCGAAAATATCTGACGCCTGATAAGATCACAATCGTCAAAGCCGGTGATTTTGCAAAAGCCAAGACAAAATCCTCACAGTAAAGGCCGAAGAGTTTCAACCGCTAAACACGCGAAAAATACGAAATTTGTTTCTATGAAATACGGCCTCATCGCCGGTAACGGCCAATTCCCTTTTCTTGTAGTCGCGGGCGCGCTCAAAGCAGGAGCGTCTTTGGCGGTCGTCGCGATCAAGGAAGAGACCGACCCGCGCATCAGTGAAGTTTCGGAAAATGTGACTTGGGTTGGCATCGGGCAGCTTGGAAAGATGCTGTCGTTTTTCAAAGACCAAGGCGTCACAAAAGCGATCATGGCCGGACAGGTAAAGCATGTGCAAATATTTTCGGGGGCAATGCCCGATCTGCGAATGGTAAAAATGCTGTGGAATCTGCCGCGACGAAATACCGATGCGCTGATCGGCGGCGTTGCCGATGAACTTGCAAAAGAAGGCATCGAGCTTGTTGATTCCACGTATTTTATTCAGGACCAGCTTGCACCTGCTGGTGTTCTAACCAAACGCAAGCCATCTGATCTCGAAGTCGAAAACATAGAATACGGCCTGCATATCGCGGACGAGATAGCGCGGCTCGATCTGGGACAGACCATCGTCGTTCGTGCAAAGGCGTGCGTCGCAATAGAAGCAATGGAAGGAACCGATGCAACGATCAAACGAGCAGGTGAATTGGCAAGTGGAAAACTAACCGTCGTTAAAGTTGCCAAACCGGATCAGGATATGCGCTTCGACGTTCCAGTTGTTGGAGTTCCGACGATTCAGGCTATGATCGCTGCGGGAGCAACTTGTCTATCTATAACCGCCGGAAAAACACTCATTTTTGACCGCGATGAAATGATCACGCTGGCAAACGCCAATAAAATTTGTATCATCGGCTCCGGCTAAGAAACAAATTTATAGGATTGAGCGTAGTAATGACAAGAGTTTCACCACAAAGGACACAAAGATTTTTGTAAATATTTTTTCGGTTCCGCTCTTGTATTTATTTGATTTTCCTTCGTGTTCTTTGTGCCTTTGTGGTGAATTTTTATAAAAGAATGAAGAAAAATATATTTGCCTTTTTACTGATAACTACGTTTCTGCTGCAGTCGGCATTTGCGCAGACGGCCGTTAAGGTTACTTCCGCCGAACGCAAGATCGCCGAGGGAGTGACCGCAAAGCAGTTGAGCGATTACCTTTATTTTGTGGCGTCTGACGCAATGGGCGGCCGCGACACGCCTTCGCAGGGGCTTGATGCAACGGCTGAGTTTTTGAAAATGAATCTCTCGCGTTGGGGCTTTAAACCGGCGGGTGATAACGGCACTTATTTTCAGAAGATAGCAATAAAATCGGAATCGTCAGACCCGGCAAAGAACACGCTCCAGATCGGCGAACAAACTTTCTCGGTGGGCGACGATTATTTTCGTTTGTCGGGTAACGGTTCGATCAATGCTCCACTGGTTTTTGTTCGCGACGGCTGGATGGTTAAGTCAAAAGGCGTCGATGCTTATAAGGGAGTTGATGTTCGCGACAAGATCGTCGTCGTTTACGGTCAGGGCTTCCCGCGTGCAAGCAGCGCAACAAATATGCCCGCGGGCGTCAGTCAGAACGATCTTAACGGGGTGAAAGGGACTGACTGGGCCGATCCTTTGACTTATGCTCAAAAAAGCGGTGCAAAGGGTATGATCCTGATGGCGTCGCCTCAGGCTCAGGGCGCTTGGGCGCAGGTTAGAAATTTTCTCGGGCGCAGCACTTCATATCCCGAAAAACTGAATGATACGCAGTCTGACTTTCCCGTCATGCTCGTGTCGAGTAAAGTTGGTGATGCGATGTTTGCGGGTGAATCCGCAAACAAAGACGCGGCAGCATCTTTTGCATTTACCAAGTCGGCGACGATGAATGTGGCCGGAAAAGTCGAGATCAAATGGACGCAAAATGTAGTCGGAATCTGGGAAGGCAGCGATACGATGTTAAAAAGCGAAATGGTCGCAATCGGCGCTCATTACGATCACGTCGGCACAAATCCTAACGCTAACGGCGACGACAAGATCTGGAACGGTGCCGATGATGACGGTTCGGGCACGGTGTCGGTTTTGTCTATTGCCGAGGCACTTGCAAAGGCTCCGAAGCGGCCGAAACGCTCGATTTTATTCGTCTGGCACGCGGGCGAGGAAAAGGGTCTGTGGGGAGCCGAGTATTTCAATAAATTTCCGACCGTTGATATTAAAAAAGTCATCGCTCAGCTAAATATCGATATGATAGGCCGCAGCAGAAAAGCCGGCGATACAAATCCCAAGAATAAAGATCTGACGGACGAAAACTCGACGTATGTGATCGGTTCGGAAATGATGAGCACACTGTTCGGCGCGACAGTAAAATCTGCGAATGGTGGGTATTTGAATCTAAAATATGATTACAAATACGACGATCCAAAAGATCCGGAGCAATTCTTCTACCGCTCAGATCATTACCACTATGCGGTCAATGGCATACCGATCGCGTTTTGGTTTGCCGGCGTCCACGAGGATTACCACCAGCCCGGCGACGAACCGCAAAAGATCGATTACAACAAAATGGAAAAGATAGCCCGGACGATTTTTGTAACTTTGTTGAAACTGGCCGATCTAAAAGAACGGCCGAAAGTTGATAAACAACTGCCGCCGGAACTCACCCGCAGGTGAGTCAAGGCAAAAGTAAAAAGGTAAAAGGCAAAAAAGGCGAGGCTTTCTGGTTTTGCCTTTTTACTTTTTACTTTTTACTTGCGTTAAGCGGTAAGCCTCTGATTTGCTCATGCCGAATTCTTTTGCAGCCTTTTTTAACGCTGACTTTTGGTCGAGACCTTCGTTTTCAAGTTGTGTCATGCGAGCGGCAAGCGTGGTTTCCTTTGCGTTTTCACGCCTAACGACTTTACTTTTGCCTTTTTCGATCACAAGAACGATCTCGCCTTTTACCTTCGTTTCCGTATAAAATTCGGCGAGTTCCAGAATGCTTCCACGCTTTATCTCCTCGTGAAGTTTCGTTAATTCACGAGCGACTGCCGCGTGTCTGTCACCCAGCACCTCATAACAATCTGTCAACGATTTGGTTAAGCGGTGCGGAGCTTCGTAAAAAATTAACGTCGCCGGAATGTCCCGGAGTTCTTCGAGCCGCTTTCTCCGTTCGCCTTTCTTGGCTGGTAAAAAGCCGCCGAAAAATATCGAATCAGTTGCAATGCCTGATGCGACTGCGGCGATTACAAAAGCGACAGCGCCGGGAATCGGAATTACTGCGGCACCGATCTCGATCGCTCGTTGAACTATCCGAAAACCCGGATCGCAAACTCCCGGTGTTCCGGCGTCGGAGACGATGGCGATTGATTCGCCCTGCAGCAGGCGGTCAGCAAGTTCCTCAGCACGCTCGTGTTCGTTGTGCTCGTGATAGCTTACGGTGCGGTTTGAGATGCGAAAATGATTGAGCAGATTTCGGGTGTGCCGGGTGTCTTCGCAGGCTATCAGATCGACAGATCGCAATGTTTCGAGGGCCCGCAATGTGATGTCCTGTAGGTTTCCGATAGGCGTGGCGACGAGATAGAGCGTTCCGAGCATATTGAGACTATAGCCGCAAAAACCACAAAAAAACAAAAAGCCCGCATCATTTGGACGCGGGCAAGAGTATTGTGAATTAACTCAGGTTAGAACGGCCACCAACTCGGCAGTTGTCGCCCGGTGTTGGGATAATTATTCGGATAGTTATTCGGATAATTGTTCCGGTTTCGATTGTTCCTGCTATTTCCGTTATAGCCGTATGCCCTGCCCAGAGCGTCTAGGTCATAGCGAATGCCCGACCAAATGTTTTGGGCGTTGTAACCCACGCGCGAACGTGAGATCGAGCGGTCAATGTTGCGTCCGAGATCAAGAACCCGCCGGACTCGATTAGCGTCCTGATTCCCGTTGCCGCTGTTCAGGCGGTTGACCTCACTTCGGAACTCGCGCGCGAGTTCATTCATTTGATCTTCGCGTGAGCTGCCATCATAGCGGCTGTTATCGAGGTCGCGATCAAGCTGACGCTGAAAGTCCCTGGCGCGATTTTTGAGATCGCGCACGACCGAGCGCGTATCGCCGTAATTCCCGTATTGGCCATTGCCATAACGGTCATCATTGTAACCGCCGTTGTTGCCATAACGATCGTCGTCACGGTCGCGGTCGCGATCACGGTCACGATACTGTGCAGAAGCAATCGCCGGCAAGCCCAAGACTAAAAGTGAAAATGCACATATTGCGATCAGATTATTTATACGTTTCATTGTTTTCTCCCATTTCATAAAACTGCGGGCAATGATTTGGCCATTGCTCGAAATGGTTAATCGCAAAGCGTGTGCCAAAGTCGGTAGAATTTGGCGAGAAAGCAATAAATCTTGTATTTTCAAAGGGTTACGCGATGAATAATTTTTCACCGGCCGGTTTAATTGTCAAATATCAAAGCTTCTTTACTCGAAATCGTCAGGTCAATGTTGCAGATGGTTTAAGACCTCCCCCGCGATCGCATTTGCGGCGCAGACGCGGCCACCGGTGGCGACTTTGCCGTCGAGCGAATCGAGTTTGTCGGCGGTATTCAAAATGCGCTCACGCAAGTTTGCCATCGTGATCTTTGGTTCGTTGGCGACAATCAATGCCGCGACGCCGGAGACATATGGTGTCGCCATTGACGTTCCCGAAGCCTCGCGGTAGTGGCCGTTGAGCCAGGTCGAAAGAATGTCCTTGCCCGGTGCGGCGATGTGGACACGTTTGACACCGAAATTCGAAAAGCCCGCTACTTGGTCGCTGCGGTCGAGAGCGGCAACGCTGATCACATTTGGCAGGTCGTAATTTGACGGATAGTGCGGCCAGCGGTCGTTGTTTGTGCTGTTGTTGCCTGCTGCGGCGACGAATAAAATGCCTGCATCACCGGCGGCGCGGATCGTGTCTTCTAGTGCTTTCGATTTCATCGTCGAACCCCAGCTTGCGCTGATGACGCGGACGTTGACGCCGTGCTCTTTGCGGTCGATGGCGTAGTTGATAGCTCCAATGGCGTCGTTGACGGAACCGGAACCTCCGCGGCCCAAAAACTTGAGAGGCATTATCTTGACGTGCCAATTGATCCCCGCAATGCCTTCGCCATTGTCGCCCTCGGCCCCGATAATGCCCGCGCAATGCGTACCGTGGCCGTTGTCGTCCATCGGATCGGAAATGTTATCGGTGCCGTTGTAGCCGTTGATGTCGTTGAACTCGCCGAGTTCGTCGTCGGTGTATGCGGGCACGTTTTCGGGGCGAATCCACATATTGTTGACGAGATCGGCATGCGTGAAATCAACACCTGTATCAAGCACCGCGACGACCACTTTGTCGCTGCCCTGCGTCGTCTTCCACGCCTCTAACGCATCAATATCAGCTCGTTCAGTGCCGCCATCCGCTCCTGTATTGTAGTGTCCCCATTGCTCATTAAACTGAGGGTCGTTTGGATGCGGGCCGGTAAATTCACGCAAAACAAGATCGCGCGGCGATTCCGAGCGAGCCGGATCGTCGAGTTCGATCTTGTAATTTACCTCGGCATAATCAACAAGGTCGGTGAGTGCCTCATATTGACGAACGATCCTCTTTGCGTCAGCATCGTCGAGGTCGTCAACCACGGTGAGGCCGGGCACCGACTCGATCTCATCCGATAAAAGGTCGTTGTTTCGATACAGAACATCCCGGATAGTATCCATTGATACAGTTTTCTTGAATCGCACAAGCACTTCAGGCGGACGAGGATGATTTATCTTTCCCGGATAGATCAATTCGTCTTTAATGATCGGATAGTCTTTGACGATCGGATCGTCTTTCACCGTAACGCTCCACCGGCTGATCTGACCCAAAACTGCGGCGATCGTTATCAAAATTGTCGCTATGCCAACGTGTATCCAGATATTATTGCGATTCATACTGCTCTCCGCGTAACTCTTAACTTTCTATGACGTAATTTGCGCCTTTAAAGTTGTGCAGGCGCAGATGGTATTTGTCGGCGCGGTATTCGTATGTTTTACCCTTGGCCCCGAGCCTGATCATCCAGCCGCTTGAGATCATCTGGGCCGACATCTCGCCTTTTTCGGGCGCCCCCAACGCCATATCGGGATATTCCCTGTCCGAAACGCCAAACTCTCTGACATCGCTCGCAGCGATCTTCAGACGCTTTGCCAGGTCATTTTTTGCCTGCTCGACCGCACTTATTTTTGTTAAACTCATATCTAATATGTATGTAGTTTTCATCTTCCTCTTTTTACGAAAACAAGTCAAAGAATGTTCGGTTTCAGTGTCCCACATGTCCCGAGTGTCCCAAATCCCTGGGGGACAGTCTAAACGTTGTATATAATACAGTTACGGTCATATTTTGGCACTGTCCCACGATTTTTGAAAAAAGTTTGAAAAAATCAAACTACTGATAGCATTGAGTTTATCGTTTTTCAAACGCCGTGAAGCGTGGGACAAATTTGTCCGAATTTTCAAATAACAACTGATCTGCTGCCTAGTTAAAGGGCAGCGCCGTCCCATTGAATTTGTTTCAATAATAGCACAATCGTCCAAATATGGTCAAGCATTTTTTGGGGATTCGGTCGAATACAGTCGAGAGACAATAAAGGTCGCGCAGGCCGACGCTAACGCCGGTGATTCTGGCCATCTGTCCAATTTCCCGAAACTTCACCCATGAGTAGGGCAACGAAATGCTCGCCGGTGATGTTGGAGGTGACGGAAGGATAATATCTATTGGCGGGGATGAATATCCAGTTTCCGGTCGATCCCGACCCCGGCACCGCAGCAGCGTAACTTGCAACTTGTCCGGCGTCAAAAGATGAAACAGTGCCGTTCCCGCTTGTATCGGTGACGAGCAACTGATTGCCCGTCAATGGCGTTATGCCAGCCACGTGTAGGGCGATCAGCCCTGCATCGAATGAGCTTATGCCGTTCACGCCGCCGGTTTTGGTCGCTGTCACCGTTTGAGAACCCGAACCAAAGCCCGTGAGCAAATAAGTCCCTTGTCCGGACCCGGCACCTAAAGTGGTCGCGAAAACATTAGGCGATGTGATAGCGTTTATGAGCACGCCCGATACAAAACGCGGCAAGCCTGATGAATTTCCATAAGTAACTGTCCCTGCGATTACAGGCGAAGAAGTCTGTGTTGACTCGTATGCGCCGATGTCAACCGCCACGCCGACCAGCCTCGGGAAACCTCTCTGATCGCTGCTCAAAAACATCTGTGTTTGAGGATCGACGGCCAGCGAATTATTTCCGGCATCTATCGCGGGACTGCCGTTCAAGAGCGCATGGGTCATCGACGGCCCACCATTATTAGCAAGTGAACCCAGCAACGGGTTCACATTTAACAGGTCACTGGCTATCCAGCCAGTGCTGCCTGTCGTGTTACCGATCAGATTGTTTCCCTCCGAAATCACAGTACCAAAAATATCCGAGGAGTCGTCAGAGGCCGTATTTCCGGCAACTATCGAATTTCGCAACGTCAACGAACAGTTGAAACTGTTACGAATACCACCTCCCTCCCAAGTGGCGTTGTTGTTCACAATTGTTGAGTTTGTCACTACAACTTGAGCTCCAATGCCGTTGTAAGTCGGCTTACTATAAATACCCGCCCCATACTGGTTGCTCGGATAGGGATAGTTGTTACCGCTTACCGTGGAATTCGTTACAAATAGATTGCCGCCTTCCGTAATGACACCCAGGATGTTGCCGGTAATGGTGGAATTGATAATGGACAACGTACCTTCAGTGTTTCCGACCCCGCCCCAACCGAACTCAAGATTGTTCGCTATAATCGTATTTTTGATGATTCCGACGCTCTGCGGGCCAGTTTGAATGGCATAACGATACTCACCGTTGTTATTTAGAACGCAATTTTCAACGTACAACTGCCCTCCGCTCGTAATTGCATTGCCGTTATTGGTGAAAGTCGAATTGTACGCACTAACGGAATACCCACTTCCTATGGCTCCTGAATAAATCCAATCTTCTCGGCTATTTGAAAAAGTGCTGTTGTCCACCGTAACCTGATGGCCCGAAACGGTGTAGCCGCCGGGATTCGCGTCAAATTGTGAATCTGTAATATCGATAATCCATGCAATAATTGCAGTTCCGTCGCGAAACCCGAAGTTGTTCACAAATTCACAATTTATAACAGTTACCTGATTACCTCCGTAGATCGCTCCGCCATAACCCATCCAGAAATCACCGTAGGGACGAGATCGGGTATAAGCGTAATTGTCTCTGAACGACATGTTCTCAAGTCTTAACGACTGAGCCTGATTATAGATTGCACCGCCATAAGGCTGAATCCCGTCTTCTTCCCAGCCGCAAGCGCAACCGTTAGCTATTTTCATATCGCGCAGGGTTACGGAAATGCCGCTTGCTAGTCGGAAGATCCGGCCAAAAGAAATCCCGCCGCCGGATAATGTGAGCAGGGAACGTCCAGGTCCATTGATAGTGATGCTATGCTGTATGTTTATCTCTCCGAAGTAAAAATAAATCGTCTGGGGAGAATTAAACAGCGGTGAAAATACAACCGTGTCACCGTTTGCCGTTGCCCCGATGGCTTCCGGCAGGCTACAGTTGTCATCGCACACGCCATCATTGCTAACATCAATGTTCGTCACAGTCCAGGTCGTGGCGTAGATGTCAGTTGCCGCGAATGCGGAGAGGAGTATGAGAAGAAGTGTAGGCACGCGCATTTTGGTGTCCACCGTGTTCGATCTGGAATCAGCGTAATACTATCTCATATCGTTCTCAATGTAAATAGCTGGATTTTTAACGCAAAGGCGCAAAGATGCGAAGTCGCAAAGGTTATATTCTTTGCGTCTTAGCGGCTTTGCGTTGAAATTCTTTTTCGGTAACTGAAATTTCGAGTGATGTCGACCAGTGACGGGATAATAAAAGTCGAGCAGGCGACGCCGACGATCATTCCGGTGAGGGAGCGTGAGAGGTGTGTGTTTTGCCAGAGACGGAAGAATGTGAGCGACCAATCTAGGGAGATGGGAATAAGCGAGAGGAACAGCCAAAAGCGCGAGAGCGGCTCGATCTCTTCGATGTTTCGCCAAAGCGGATAAATTAGAAAACCGAACAGCAGTCCAAAATAAATGCCAAAGCAGCGCGAGCAAACGGCGAAAGGCTCGCCTGTAATATGAAGAGAGCGATCAGGTATTTGGTGACAGATGAAGCTGAAAAAATAATGGAGCGGCGATGAAACCGTGGCGAAGCCGTTCGCCTTGGCAACCGGGACGCCGACGATCAGCAAAACCCACGCGAAAACGACCAAAGATGAGATCGTCCAGACGCGAAACGCCTGTATTCGCATCATTGCAGCAACGTCAAGCGGAATGTAATTCAAGGCAGGTTCTGTCATGGGCGAGCCGCTAGTCCAGGGTTGTGTGGACATTTCATGAATTGCCACTAGCTTTAGCTAGTGGAAAAAGTTTGCAAAACAATTCCCGGGCTTTAGCCCAATCCTCGTTTGAAGCCGCCACGCTCGAGGAAGTCATCGAATTCTTCGTTGAAAGGGCGGACCCGATGATGTTCTTCCTGCGAATCAATATATTTTCTTACCTTTGGCAGCAGTGATTCACTAACCGAAACCGCAAAATATTCATCCTGCCATTGGAATTTACCGTGGCACAGTTGGTTTTTGTTTATCCAGTGCGAAGACTCACCTTTGAGCAGCCGCATTATCTCATCCAGATTTTGCCCTGAACCTAAAGATACGAGGCAATGAACATGTTCAACCCAGCCGTTCAAAGCTCCGATAAAGATATTCTTTGCCCGGGCGTTCGCTCGAATATGTTCGAAAATTTTATATCTGATCGCGTCGGTAAGCAGGGGTTCCCGATCTTTTGTAGTCCAGACGAAATGTATCCAAACACTGATGTGTGGCATACGATAGATTTGGGCTAAAGCCCGATTCCTTTTTTATCCTGTATCCACTAGCTAAAGCTAGTGGCAATTCATTAAAGCAAAATATCAACAATACCTAGCTGCTGGTTTCGGCTGTTGTGTTCTTTATATTCAAAGCCTTTTCCGTTTCCAAAATGTGATGGGTTGTTTGGATGACTGTGTCGGGATTTAGGGAGATTGAATTGATGCCGCGTTTGACCAGGAACTCGGCAAATTCGGGGTAGTCGGATGGGGCTTGGCCGCAGATGCCGATCTTTTTGCCGCAGCGGATGGCGGCGTCTATTGCCATGGCGACCATTTTTTCGACGGCGCCGTTTCGTTCGTCAAAGAGATGGGCGACCATTTCGCTGTCGCGGTCGAGGCCGAGGGCGAGTTGGGTGAGATCGTTGGAGCCGATCGAGTAACCGTCAAAAACCTTTAGAAATTCGTCGGCGAATACCACGTTTGCCGGCAGTTCGCACATGGCGTAGATCTCAAGGCCGTTTTCGCCCTGTTTGAGGCCATGCTCTGCCATGAGAGCGATGACCTTTTCGCCTTCTTCGACGGTGCGGCAGAACGGGATCATCGGTTTGATGTTTATCAAGCCCATGTCTTCGCGGGCACGTTGCAGGGCGAGACATTCGAGACGGAAACCGGCTTTGTAACGGTCGTCGTAATACCTAGAAGCGCCGCGAAAACCTATCATCGGATTTTCTTCGAGCGGCTCAAATTCCTTGCCGCCGATCAGCATCGCGTATTCGTTCGATTTGAAATCGGACATTCGCACGATCACCGGTTTTGGATAAAAAGCACAGGCGATGCGGCCGATGCCCTCGGCAAGCGAGCGGACAAAAAATTCTTTCGGGTCTTCTTCGAGAATGCGGGCGGCGATCGTCTCACGGTCGGCGGGACGTTTGAGATTGGGATAATTTACGAGCGCCATCGGGTGAATGCCGATGTGGTTGTTGATGATAAATTCGAGCCGCGCGAGGCCGACGCCGTCATTTGGCAGACGCGAAACGGCAAAGGCGTGGTCGGGGTCGCCGACGTTCATCATGACCTGTGTTCGCGGACGTTCTTTGTCGGTGATCTTTTGCTTTTCGACCTTGAAGTCGATCTTGCCGTAGTAGATATTGCCGCGTTCGCCCTCGGCACACGAGACGGTGACGGGCGCGCCGTTCTTTATTTTTTCGGTCGCATCACCTGCTCCGACTATGCACGGAATGCCAAGCTCGCGGCTGATGATCGCGCTGTGACAAGTGCGTCCGCCTCGGTCGGTGACGATCGCCGAGGCACGTTTCATTATCGGTTCCCACGCCGGGTCGGTCATTGACGTGACGAGAATTTCGCCTTCTTTAAAGCTCGTTAATTTTGCAGAATCGAGCATCACATGCGCCGTGCCGTGGCCGATCTTTTCGCCGACGGCGACGCCGGTAGCAAGCGGCGCTCCGTGGCCGCCGACGAGCTTATATTTCTCGATGTAGTTGTGTGTGTTCTGGCCGTGGATGGTCTCGGGCCGCGCCTGCAAAATAAACAGCTCGCCTGTGATGCCGTCCTTTGCCCACTCGATGTCCATCGGCTGAGGCTTGCCGGCAAGTTTGGAATAATGTTCCTCGATGGCGCACGCCCATTGAGCCAATTGCATCACCTCGAAACCGGCAAGGCAAAAACGCTTTCGCTGCGTCTCGACAACATCCCGAACCTGTGTGCCCGTGCCGTCGTCGGCAAAGACCATCTTGACTTCCTTGACGCCGAGCTTTCTTGTGACGATGGGACGGAAACCAAGCTTCAACGTCGGCTTGAAAACGATCCACTCGTCGGGCGTCGCCATGCCCTGAACGACCGCTTCGCCGAGGCCCCACGCTCCGTTAATGACAACAACATCGCGAAAACCACTCTCGGTATCGAGCGTAAACATCACGCCCGAACACGCAATATCCGAGCGAACCATCGGCTGGATACCAATGGACAGTGCAACATCGAAATGGTCAAAGCCCTTTGCCGTTCTGTATGAAATAGCGCGATCCGTCCACAATGACGCGTAACATTGATGACAGGCTTCGATCAGTTGCGACTCGCCGCGGACATTCAGAATTGTGTCTTGCTGTCCTGCAAAAGAAGCATCGGGCAGATCTTCGGCTGTAGCAGACGAACGAACCGCGACCTCAAATGTTTTTTTGCCGATGCGTTTTCCTAATTCGGCGTGAGCGGCGATTATTGCTGTCTCGACTTCTTTCGGAAACGGCGTTTCGAGCATCAGCCGGCGGGCTTCGCTGCCGACGCGGGCGAGTTCGTTGAGATCGTTAACGTCGAGGCCTTTTAGTAAACTTTTAAGCTTTTTGCGAAGGCCATCGGTTTCGAGCAGCAGCTCATACGCGTGACTGGTGGTCGAAAAACCGTCAACAGAGCGAACACCTTGCCCGGTCAATTCCTGAAAGATCTCGCCGAGGCTCGCGCACTTGCCGCCGACGAGCGCAACATCGCCGGCGCCGACCTGACTGAAATCTAAAACGTATGGATTCATAAAGTCAGAACCACCTGCGGTAGCGGGTGGTTGAAGAAAATCATGGTGCAAGTCGTCGTTTAAGCAGAAGCCACATTGCTCTCAACTTGCTTATTGCCTACGTTAAACCACCCGCTACCGCAGGTGGTTCTGACTAAAACCTAATGATCGCGTCCGGGCCGCCTTCGACGTGGACGGTGTCGACGAAGCGGATGCTCTTGGAATCGGTGGTCATGACGACAGAGTGCGTTCGTTTGCCTGAGCCGAAGAACCGGACACCGCGAAGCAAAGCACCGTCAGTCACTCCCGTTGCCGCGAAGATGATCTTCTTGCCGGGCGCGAGGTCGTTGGTGTCGTAGATCTTGTTGGGGTCGGTGATGCCCATCTCGGCGAGGCGCGCCATGACGACTTTTTCCTCAGGAACTTTTGATTTATCAACGCCGAGACGATCCGGATCCCAAACGAGTTTTGCAAGGATCTCGCCATTGAGGCATTTCATCGCTGCTGCTGTAATGACGCCTTCGGGAGCACCGCCTATTCCCATCAATGCGTGAATATTTGTGCCCGCTACTGCCGCAGAAATACCGGCGCTCAAGTCGCCGTCCGAGATAAGCCTTATGCGGGCACCTGCTGCGCGGACATCGTCAACCAATTGTTTATGCCGTCCGCGGTCAAGACAGATAACGGTCAGATCATCAACGTCGCGGCCCAGTCGGCGGGCGATATTTTTCAGATTTTCCTCGACAGGAGCATCTATATCGACGGCGCCGCGACACGAAGGGCCAACGACGATCTTGTCCATATAAATGTCGGGCGCGTATAACAGGCCGCCACGTTCGGCGGCGGCGAGCACGGCGATGGCGTTGTTCGCTCCAAGCGCGCAGAGATTTGTGCCTTCGAGCGGATCGACTGCAATATCGACTTCGGGAAATTCGGCCCTCGCCTCCTCTGAGAAGATGCCGCCGCCGAGTTCTTCGCCGATATAGAGCATCGGCGCCTCGTCGCGCTCGCCTTCGCCGATCACGATGCGGCCGCGCATCGGCACTGTGTCCATTACTTCGCGCATCGCTTCGACGGCGACGTGGTCGGAATATTTGCGGTCGCCCTGGCCCATTGTTTTGGCCGATTCGATCGCCGCAGCCTCGGTCACACGCAAAAAATCTAGCGACAATTCACGTTCCGCTTTCGCAGGTTTTGTGTTTTTCATCTGGTTTCCTTAAAAAGAATTAATCTAAATTTGCTTCCAATATTGTAGGCATTCTACCACTTGTCTGACGTGATTTGACAAGTTAGCCTAAGGATATTACGGTTTTAATTTGGCTCTACGCCCAAAACGCCTGGAGAAGTTGGAATTTAATGACCTATATTGTCACCACGCCGTGCATCGACTGCAAATACACCGACTGCGCCGCCGTCTGCCCTGTCGAGGCCTTTCACGAAACGCCCGACCGCCTTCTCATCAACCCCGACACATGCATAGACTGCGACGCCTGCCTGCCGGAATGCCCTGTCGAAGCGATCTATTCCGACATGTCCTATCCCGAGGAATACGCCGAATGGATGGAGAAAAACGCCGAAGCCGCAAATTATCCGATCATCAGCACGAAAGAGCCAGCATTGATGGGGCCGGGCTGCACGGGGCCGCCTGAGAAGTGAACATCAAAACATCAAGTATTTGATGTTTCAATGTTGACAGGGACAGCTGAAATGGGTAAGATGTTGTTATGAGGACAACCTTAACATTAGACGATGATGTCGCTTACGGGCTCAAGAAGGCTAGGGCGGAGAACCCCGACAAGTCTTTCAAAGAGATAGTGAATGATGTTTTCCGATTAGGGCTTAATGGTAATTCCGGACAAAAATCGAGAAAGAGGTTTCGCGTTGAACCTATGAATCTTGG
Organism: Chloracidobacterium sp.; assembly: GCA_043773225.1. Lineage (GTDB taxonomy): Bacteria > Acidobacteriota > Blastocatellia > Pyrinomonadales > Pyrinomonadaceae > OLB17. Next base: position 8,270 of record JAYVFJ010000138.1, on the reverse strand, counting down.
GCTCCGCGAAGGCCTCAACTTCGACAACATCGAAGAGCTATTGGATATTGTTGAGGGGCCGAACCGATTATGATCATGCCCGATGTCAACCTGCTGCTCTATGCTTACGACACGAGCAGCAAGTTTCACGCAGCCGCTCTCGATTGGTTGGAAGCGATTCTTTTAGAAGAAGAAGTTTTTTTCTCGTGGCACTCGATCGCTGCCTTCATACGGATCTCAACTCATCCGACTATATTCAAAAATCCGACAACCATCGCAAATGCCGTTAGCATCGTGGACAAGTGGCTTGCTCTCGATAATACGCATCTCATTCACCTCGAAAAGAAAAACTGGCCGCTGTTTTCATCTATGCTGATTGACGGCCAGGCGACCGGAAACCTCGTTATGGATGCTCATCTGGCTGCGTTGGCAGCATCGTGCGGAGCAAAACTCGCCTCTACCGACCGCGACTTTTCCCGCTTTTCGGGCATACAAACCATCAATCCAATAAAATAACTAATACGTAAAACGAATAGCCAGCCGACAAAAATTCACTGCAAAACGGAACCGTTGAACATTTAGGCATTTACTAACACGGTAATTGTTTGATTTTTTACTCAAGATTCCGATGTTCGACAGTAGAAACGAAAGCACAACTCATGAGCATACTAATGGCGTTGCCCTGCGGCCTAAGGTACTTGTGTTGTTTGGAACGCGGCCTGAGGCGATCAAGCTCGCGCCCGTGATTCACGAACTGCAAAAGCGGTCGATACAGACGATTGTTGTCTCGTCGAGTCAGCATAAACATCTATTAAAGCCATTTCTTGAGTCGCTGGAAATCGACGTTGATTTTGATCTTGCGGTGATGAAAAAAAATCAATCACCGAATGATGTATGTTCGCGGGTCATTGCCAAACTCAACAAGATTTTCGATCTCGAACAACCCGATCTCATTCTGGTGCAAGGTGATACAACAACGGCTCTGGCAGGTGCATTGGCCGCGTTTAACCGACGCATTTCTGTCGGGCATGTCGAAGCGGGTTTGCGTTCCGGCAATATGATGAGCCCGTTTCCCGAAGAAGTTAATCGCCGTCTCGTTTCGCAAATAGCAACATTTCACTTTGCGGCGACTGAGGATAATCGCCGCAATCTGCTTGCCGAAAATGTTCCCGGCGAAAAGATATTTGTGACTGGAAATCCGGTCGTCGATTCGCTAAAACAGATGCTGAAAAATTTGAAGGTCAATCCTGAGATCGCTCACCTCATCAAGGCAACGGCGGGTAAAAAACGCATTTTGTTGACGACGCATCGCCGCGAGAGTTTTGGCACGGCGATGACGGCAAATCTGAAAGTAATGCGCGACTTTATTGACAGGCATGAGAACCTCTGCCTGTTTTTCCCGGTTCACCCAAATCCTAACGTAAAAACTGCGGCAAAAGAGATATTAGGCGGCCAGAAGCGAATCCATCTTTTGAATCCGCTCGACTATTCGGACTTTCTTGCCCTTATGAAATCCGCGTGGCTGATCGTTTCCGATTCGGGAGGCGTGCAGGAAGAGGCTCCGAGCTTGGGCAAACCACTGCTTGTTCTGCGTGAAAATACAGAACGGCCCGAAGCTGTCCGATCCGGCGTCGCAAAACTTGTTGGTGACCATCCAGAAGCATTAAGACAGCTTCTTGAAAAAAATTACGCCAACGATAAATGGATCAAATCCGTGACAAAGATCGCAAACCCTTTTGGGGACGGCAAAGCGGCAGCACGAATTGTAAAAGTAATCGAGAAAGTTCGGGCGGAAACGCGAGCGTAAGACAAATGAGTCCGACGAAAACAAATCAAAAACATCTGCTCACCATTTTGGTGGAGGACTATTTTCATGTCGGCGCTTTTGAAAATTTAATTCAGCAAAGAAATTGGTCAAATTTTGAACCTCGTTACGAGCAAAATACGATAAAGGCTCTCGATCTGCTCGACGAATACGGGACAAAGGCAACATTCTTTGTGCTCGGCTGGATAGCGGAACAAAATCCGACGCTTATCCGAGAGATTGTCGCTCGCGGGCACGAGGTTGCCAGTCGCGGTTACTATCATCGCAGCCTCAAAAATCTCACTGACGAAGAATTTCGCGAAGACCTGAGACGAACCAACAAAGCTATCGAGGACGCGTGCGGGCAAAAGGTTCTGGGCTACAGGGCCGCCGAAAAGCTCGCTTACTCCGGCAACGACTGGGTATTAAATGCTCTGGCTGACGAAGGCTTTGCCTACGATGCGTCATTCAAGCCAAATATTAAAAATGGCAAGGCAAAACGTTTCTCGCATCAACATCACATTGACGGACAGGCTATTTGGGAATTTCCGTATTCAACTATTGATCTTGGCCTCGGGCTGCTCCCGATCTCCGGCGGCAATTATTTTCGTCAAATACCCTACACCATGATGCGTTACGCGGTTAGGAACTGGACGCAGCGACAGGATGAGCCGCTTATGTTCTATCTGCACGTATGGGAGCTAGACCCCGAACAACCGCGAATATCGGCAGCATCTAATTACAACCGCATTCGCCATTACCGAAAACTCGACAAGATGGAATGGATACTGCGCGAAAATCTTGAACTTTATGATTGCGTCGGCATTGCGGAATATCTTGGGCTTAAGGAAGAGTTCAAAGTTCAAAGTTCAAAGTTCAAAGTTCAAAGCCCGGTCGCGGAAATCGCAAATCGCAAATCGCAAATCGCAAATGTCTCCATTGTGATTCCGTGTTACAACGAAACCGACTCGCTGCCTTATCTAGCAAACACTCTTCGAGCGGTCGAGGAAAATTTGACCGAGAACGGTTATCGGCCAAGTTTTTTATTTGTTGATGATAAAAGCACGGACAACACGCTCGATGTTTTGCAAGATCTGTTTGGGAATAATAAGAATGTCAAAATCCTGAAACACGAAACCAATCGCGGCGTTGCCGCCGGAATAATGACCGGCATCAGCGCGGCCAAAACTGAGATCGTCTGCTCGATGGATTGCGACTGCACATACGATCCGCATGAGCTTTTGAACATGCTGCCGCTGATGACGAGAAACGTTGACCTCGTTACGGCTTCGCCATATCACAAAGACGGCGGCGTCAGAAATGTTCCGGGCTGGCGTTTATTCCTGTCTCGCGGAGCGTCGTTTCTTTATCGCCGCGTTCTGCGGTCAAAACTCGACACTTATACAAGTTGTTTTCGCGTTTATCGCCGAAGTTCATTTGTTGGCATGGAGCTTATTGAATCGGGCTTTCTCGGCGTTGCCGAAATGCTCGGACGGCTCGATCTGCGCGGTGGAAAAATCGTTGAATTTCCGGCTGTTTTAGAGGTGCGGCTTTTTGGCCTTTCAAAGATGAAAACGGCAAAAACTATCCTCGGCCATTTGAAACTTCTTTCACATATCACAAAATTGCGTTGGTTTCGGAAATCAGCCGCGATTAAATCTTCTATACCCACAGAGAAACTCAATATAGTTTCCGAAAATTCGACTAAATAAATATAAATTATGACACCTACAAAACAAGCGGAGAGGCTGATGACGCTGCCTTCCGATCAGGATGCGTCCGGACGGACGTTTAACGAAACGGAGATAGGTTATGTTACGGAAGTTCTCCGCAGCGGCACCTTGACGACCACAAAAGGAAAGTTTGGCAAGCTGCTTGAACAGAAATTTGCCGAGAAATTTGGCGCGAAATACGCCTATGCCTGCACGTCAGGTTCGGCGGCGATCCATATCGCGGTCGCAACCGTCAATCCTAATCCGGGCGATGAGATCATAACGACCTCGATCACCGACATGGGTGCGCTTACTCCGCTGATGTATCGCGGCGTGGTTCCGGTTTTTGCCGAGGTTGACCCGAAGACATTGAATGTCACCGCCGAAACCATCAAGGCAAAGATCAGCGACCGCACAAAAGCGATCATCGTCACGCACCTTTTCGGCAATCCATGCGAGATGGGGCCGATCATGGACTTGGCACGCGAACACAAACTGCCTGTTATCGAAGATTCCGCTCAGACCTTTCTTGCAAAGGTTGGCGATAGTTACGCAGGCACGATCGGCGACATAGGCTGTTTTTCACTGCAGCAGGGTAAGCACATGACCACCGGCGAAGGCGGCATGGTCGTCACAAACGACGAAAAGATCGCCCGTCATATGTTTCTGTATATCAATAAGGCTTGGGGCTACGGAGATGCAAACGCGGATCATTATTTCATGGCACTGAACTATCGCGTCAGCGAGCTTCAGGCTGCAGCGGCTCTCGGCCAGCTCGAAAAACTCGAAGAGTGTGTCGCAAACCGTCAGAGGACAGCAGCGTTGTTTGCCGAACTGCTTGAAGGCATCGAAGGTATCGAAACACCCGTGATCGCCGATGACGCGACACACGTCTATTGGAAATATTGCCTCACCGTTGACGACAGCAAGATCGAAGGCGGATCGGTCGGCATGGCGAATTTGTTGAAAGAGAAGAATATTTTCTCTGCTCCGCGTTACATCGTAAAGCCTGCGTTTATGTGCCAGGTCTTTCAGGAAAAGAACACGCTCGGCGACAGCCAGTTTCCCTTCAATCTCGCCCGCGAAGGCGCGGTGGATTACGAAATGGAAAATTATCCATTAACGGCAAAAGCTCTGCACGATGTGCTGGTGCTGCCGTGGAACGAAAAATACACCGAGGAGCACGTCCGGTATATTGCGGACAATGTGAGAATTGCAGCATCGAAATTGAGGAAATAAATTTACAAGATGGACAGGAAAAGCAGGATAAAAAGAAACCCTGTTCATCCTGTCTATCCTGTTTGAAAAATCTTTATGAACAAACTACGTTTTGGATTGATCGGAGCCGGTGGGATCGCACAGGCATACGCGCAGGCATTTAATGAGAGCACTTGCTGCGACTTGATCGCGGTCGCTGACGTTCGAGATGACGCCGCGCAGGCGCTCGCCGAGATCGTCGGCGGCAAAAGTTACAGCGATTACAAACAGCTTGCCGAAATAGAGCTCGATGCGATCATCGTCGCAACGCCCCCGGCAACGCATCCCGCTATCGCGTGCTTCTTTATGGAACGCGGAACACCGGTGTTGTGCGAAAAGCCTCTCTGCGTAAGTGTCGCCGAAGCGGAAAAGATGATCGGCGTGGCCGAAAAGCAAAATGTTCTTTTCACAATGGCGTCGAAATTTCGATATTGCGACGACGTGATCAAAGCTAAAGGCATCCTCGCGTCCGGCGTGCTTGGCGATGTGCTGCAATTTGAAAATGCCTTCACCGCCAAGGTTGACATGTCGAAACGCTGGAATTCGCAGGAAGAAATTTCCGGCGGCGGTGTGTTGATAGACAACGGCACACACTCGGTTGATATCATCCGATATTTTCTCGGCGGCATTGAATCGGTTTTGGTCGTTGACGCAGGCGGGACGCAAGGCTTGGCCGTTGATGAGAACGTAAAAATGTTTGCCAAGACAAAAAATAACGTCACCGCGAGCGTCGATCTGACGTGGGGAATAAACAAAGAACTTCCCTATTTCATCAGCATCTACGGCACAAACGGCACGCTTCATATCGGCTGGCGCGAATCGAAATACAAACTGAATTCATCGCCCGATTGGACGATTTTCGGCACAGGCTACGACAAAGTTCAGGCGTTCAAATCGAAAATCGAAAACTTCCGCAACGCGATTCTCAACGGCGAAGAACTTTTGACCAAACCTGCCGACGCTTTGGCTTCGGTCGAAGTCATCGAAGCCGCGTATAAATCGCTCAATCAAAATCTTTGGCAAAAGGTCGTTGAGAAAAGCGAAACTGCGAAGAATTAGCCACGAAAAAGACACGAAAAAGATTTTTGAAACCACAGATTTTCACAGATAAACACAGATTTAAAAAGATAAAACCAAAATGATTCTATCTGGTTTTTATCTGTGTTTATCCGTGTGCATCTGTGGTTAAAAAATTTCTTATTTTCGTGAAATTTCGTGTTTGTTCGTGGCAAAAAATCTATGATAAAAATTCACCCGACAGCAATCATCGAAACGGACGTAAAAATCGGCGAAGGCACGAGCGTTTGGGACAATGTGCATATTCGGCACGGCGCGGAGATCGGCGAAGAGTGCATCGTCGGCGAAAAGACTTATATCGCTTACGACGTGAAAATCGGCAACCGCGTGAAGATCAATGCGATGGTTTATATCTGCGCCGCCGTAACCATCGAAGACGGCGTGATGATTTCCGCTTCAACGACTTTTACCAACGACAGATTTCCGCGTGCGACGTTTCCCGATTTGAAAACCTTGCGCCCAAGCGAGCCTGACGAACACACTTTGCCGACATTAGTCAGAGAAGGCGCGACCATCGGCGCAGGATGTATAATTGGAAACGATTTGGAAATCGGACGCTGGGCGATGGTCGGAATGGGTTCGATTGTAACGAAAAGCGTTCCCGATTTTCATCTCGTCTTGGGCAGTCCGGCGCGAAGCATCGGCGCAGTCTGCAAATGCGGACAGCTTTTTCATAAGTTTGATGAAGTTGCGGAGCGGCGAGATTTTGAATGCAGTTGCGGATTGGGATATGTAATTGAAGAAAAAATTATTTCTGAAAAACTATAACTTTATGAGATAGAATTAGTGCATATTAAGTCATTATTTAATTTTAGTATTTTAGTTAAAATTAGTTGACATACTAATTTTAGTGAATTATAGTTTATAAATTATGGATAATAAATCTTTTCAAAATCCGTTTAGACCCGGCGCAGGACATCCGCCGCCATATTTAGCAGGCAGAGAAAAAGAAACATTAGAGTTTGAAAGACTTTTAACCCAAAACATTATTTTAGAAAACTTAGTTTTAACAGGATTACGAGGAGTAGGAAAAACAGTTCTTCTTGACACTTTCAAGCCAATTGCAGGTAGAAAAGGCTGGTTATGGACTAATACGGATGTTTCCGAATCAGTTAGTGTTAGTGAGAAAAATCTTGCAATACGTCTAATAACTGATTTATCAACTCTGACATCAGGCATTGTCGTATCAGAGCAAGAAGTTAAGCAAATAGGCTTTATTTCGCCAAAAGCTGTTCGTGAAACCAGACTAGATTACAACTTTCTTATATATGCCTTTGAAAATACTCCGGGACTAATTTCCGATAAACTGAAATTTGTTCTTGAGTTAGTATGGAAATATATTAAAACAAATGGTCTGGCTAAAGGTATTGTTTTAGCGTATGACGAAGCTCAAAACTTGAGCGACCAAGCCAAGAAAGACGAGCATCCATTGTCTGTATTGTTAGATGTTTTTCAATCAATTCAGAAAAAGGAAATTCCGATAATGCTGGTGTTGGTGGGCTTACCTACACTTTTTCCCAGATTAGTATCAGCCAGAACCTTTGCCGAGAGAATGTTTCGGGTAGTAACTCTGCCCAAACTAAATGAAAGCGATAGTAAAAAAGCTATCAAAAAGCCGATAGAAGAGAAGAAATGTCCGGTTCAATTTACTGAATACGGAGTGAACGAAATAATCAGATTATCATCAGGCTATCCATATTTTGTTCAATTTATTTGTAGAGAAGCCTTTGACATAATCATTCAACAAACCGAGATGAATTTGGAATTAAGTCTTCAATTTGACGGAATAATAAGAAAACTCGACTCGGATTTTTTTGCCGGAAGATGGAACAGAACGACTGACAGGCAGCGCGAATTATTGAAGGTTATAAGTGAGTTGGAAAATTGTGACGAAGAATTTACAGTTCAGGAAATTGTTGAACAATCTAAACTTTCTGTGACCAAGTCATTTACTAACAGTCATATTAGTCAAATGCTCAAACAACTTGCTGACGCAGGTTTAATTTATAAAACCAGATTTGGAAATTATTCATTTGCCGTTCCTTTACTTGGTCAATTTATTCGACGATTAGAACAAGATTTCTAGCCTTAAGTTTGTGTTTCCACAAAAAAAACAATCTATCGCCATCATCGGAAGCGGTTTTCTCGGTTTGACGCTCGCTTTGCGGCTTGCCGAAGCAGGAAATCGTGTAATTGTTTACGAATCCGCATCGGAAATTGGCGGATTGGCGAGCGCGTGGCAGATTGGTGATGTCGTTTGGGACAAACATTATCACGTTACGCTTTTGTCGGATTCATTTACGCGAAAAATTGTTGAAGAAATCGGGTTGAAAGATGAGTTTGAATGGGTTGAAACGAAAACCGGATTTTACACCGACGGCAAGCTCGTTTCGATGTCGAACACGCTCGAATTTTTGAAGTTTCCGCCGCTCGATTTAATT
>JAYVFJ010000137.1:0-6102 GCA_043773225.1 Chloracidobacterium sp. | reverse complement strand
CCTTCCTCACTGCTTCCCGTTTGAATTCATCATCATATTTCTTCATACTCCCATTTTACAGAGAGTTTCGTGTCCGGCTAAATTAGACCACCTCACTTTGAAGGCAAAGGACACTGCCACAATTTTCATGGGGCATTCCTCTTACCGGGGTAGTGCTTCAAACCGAATTGGGATCTCGGTTTCGGGAGTGGTGATAGGCAATAGTCAGGCGACCGGCAACCAAAGGACCAGTCATTCTGCCGACGGAGTGGACATTCAAAATGCGGTCTTTGCGGTCTTTTCCTGCGCTTTTGGCAAAGGACTTGACAACATAACTTCATCTACCGGAACGGCATTTGTTTCGATCATTCAAGGAACCGGGGAGGGAGCCCACCAGACTACACGAACAACTGCGGTAAATGCAGCAGCATTTGAGTTTACGCAGAGTATAGCGAACAGGTCGTGGAATATCACAACGTTTCAATCTACGCTAGACACAGCAAGGAGCCAGGGTCAGTCGGGAATTAATGCGAATCCGCATCCTGACCCGAATGTTAACGCCGGAGATTACGTTAATTCTCGTATTCTGCAACCACCGAGAACGAGGAGGTAATTTGTTATGAAAGTTGTGTTGTCTTTATATTTGCTGCTATTTGGTGTTCATATCTCCGCTTGCTCGAATGAGATTGACAACAGTAAATCCCGCGCATCTGGCCTGACGCCTGCCAAAAATGTTGTGCTTAATTCCGAGGTGAACTTCCGGAATACGGCTGTCCTCCCCATTGAAACCTCTAGCGCTAATCCACGGGATGTTGTTTTGTTTGATGGGAAAAACTATATAAAGAAGAGTGGATGGAAAACACCTTCGAGGAATGATACTTACATTGACGAATCATATGATCAAAACAAAGTCGAGGGAGTGACTGAAAGTGGGAAACAGGTAAGGACGAATACGATCTTTTACCTCTACAAAATCAAGTGGTTGTATTCGGAAGACTTTTACTATGCTGGGCGGGATCTGGATTATTTGAAAGGACAACTTGAATTGCTCTGTTTCCTCGAGACGAGTGTCAACGGCAAGGTTTTCATGTACTCTCTTACAGCTCAAAAGGTAGTGCCCGCGCCCTCAAACACCGATCACGAGCACCCAACCATTTACCAGATACAAGACAGGAATGGCGACGGGATCTTTGAAACACTACTTGGCAAGCATGACGACGAAATTATCATACCGAACTGGGTTCTCAAGTAACTCTACGCCATATAGTTCGCCTGACATTAGTTGGAAAATCGCAGAATCGCAGGCCTGACCCCGATTGTTTCCGATTGTTTGACCCTGACCCCGTTTGTTTGACCCCGATTGTTTCGCCGATTGTTTCGGCCTAACATCAGCGGCGGATATTATTTTCGTCGTGAGAGATACAATTTCAACATAAACCTCGGCGTTTCAAACCTCGCTAACTGTGCATACAGCGAACAATTTGTCTATGCACCCGCGCGGGGACGTTCGTTTACCATCGGCACGAGTTGGGAGATTCGATAATGAAAAAAGGCTCCGAAAAAATTCGGAGCCTTTTCCAGTTTTAGGTCGATTTGTCAACCTAGTTTTTTGTCGCGACAAACGGCATCGATCCCATGCCGGGCATTTCAAGCATGCCCGAAAGTTTTCCGCTTTCGACCGTCCCGATGATCTTCACCTCCATAATCTGACCGTGAAACTCAGTCTTCATGATGCCGGTAAAGTTACTTCCGCTGACCTTGCCGCCCTCTATGCTGCCCGGGCCTAGGTGCGAACTCGTCGAACCGCTAAAAGCAGCTCCCTTTTGAGCTATCTCCACGGCGACAGGTATTGACTGATCACCGGCGGTTACGACCATCGCCCATTTTCCCGTAAGGTCAACGGCCGGAGCGGCTGACATATCCTTTGGTTTTTGAATAACGACGGACTTGGGATCGACCGTGATCTCGCCCAGACGTTTTGTGACCTCGGGCGTCATTGTTTCCTGGAATCGTCCGCCGAGATATTTGGCCAGGAATTTTTCACCGGCCGCGAACATAGACATATTATTGACAGGACGCGCAAAGCCGTGGCCCTCGTCGTCCGCCAGCAAATACTGCACCGGATAATTACGGTCGCGAAGAGCGATCACCATCTGATCTGCCTCGAGTTTGGTGACGCGAGGATCGTTTGCACCCTGAACGATCATCAGGGGCGTCTTAATCTTATCGGCTGAGAAAAGCGGCGACTGCCGTTTGATCTGCGCCGCACCCTCGGGCGTGTTTGGATCGCCCATGCGTTTATGAAAGAGCGTCCGGCCCGCTTCCCAATACGGAGGAATCCAGTCAAGAAGCGTCTTCAAATTTGAAGGTGCGACTATTGCAATGGCGGCGGCATAACGATCCGGTGTAAATGCCACGCCGGCGAGCGTTGCATAACCGCCATAGCTGCCGCCCATAATGCCGATCCGTTTTGTATCGGCGATGCCTTGATCAACAAGGTATTGGACGCCCCATGTGATGTCATCCTGCATTTTGTCGCCCCATTGCAGATTGCCGGCGTCGAGATATTTTTTGCCATAGCCGGTCGAGCCTCTGAAATTAGGTTGCAAAACGGCATACCCGCGATTGGCTAGAAACTGAGCAAAGCTGTTATATCCCCAACCATCGCGTGCCCACGGCCCGCCGTGTGGAACGACGACAAGCGGCAGATTTTTCTCAGGCAAGCCCTTTGGCAAAGTCAGATACGCCGGAACTTCCAAACCGTCTGAGGATTTGTAACGAACAGGCCGCATCGGTGAAAGCGATGCACGCGGCAGATTTTCGCGAACTGTATAGAGGGTTGACAAGTTCTTAGTTTTGCGGTCAAAAAGCCAGACGGTGCCCGGATCAAGGTCGCTGTAAGTCGTGACGACGAATTTGCTCTCATCCTTTGTGCTCGAACCGAACGCGATCTCGCGGTCGCCAATCTTTTTCTTTATGAAGTTGTAATCTTTTTCAAAATTTTTATCCTTCCAATAAATGCGCGTCTTCTCGTCCATGTAGGCAGTTGATATTAGTTGTTTTGTTACATTCGAGAATGAGGCATTTCCGAAATCAACGCGTCCCATCGGATCCTGTTCGACCAATGTTTCTTTGCCGCTCTCCGGATCAAGCAAAACGAGCTGCGTTAGATCGCGGTTTCCTTTGTTGCTCAAAAAATAAACAAGCTTGTTATCCTTATCGAATCGGACCGGGCCGCATCCTTCAAATACTCCACAAGTGTAAACAACAGTAAATTTATCTCCGTCAACCTTGAGGACTTCGGTGCTGCCGTCCTGCGGCGAACGGGTCGCCATTCTCAATGTGCCCGCGTTGTCAAATTCCCAGCCTGTCAGACGATCTTTATTCTCGCGCACGAGAGTTTTTGTTCCGGTCGAGATCTGAACTTTATACAGATCGTGCCATGACTTGTCACGGTCGTTGATGCCTATATATATAAAGTCAGGATTGGCCTCAGGAACGTCGTAAATGATCGTGCGAACGCCTTTTGCGCTGGTCAGGTTATTTGATGCCGGAACCTCGGAACCGGCAGCCGGTGCGGCCGACGGATCGACGGAAAAAACATTAAAATTCTCGTCGCCGTCATTGTCTTTTGTAAACAGGATATATTTGCTGTCCCAACTCCAAAAATAGCCCGAAATAGGACGCTTTTTCTCGGCAGTCAACGGCCTTGCCTTTTCAAAAGGCTCGTCAGCGCCTTTGACCCAAACGTTGCGTACGTCGTTCAAAGGCTTGATGAAAGAAATGTATTTCCCGTCGGGCGAGATTTGAGCTCCGGCATACTCGGGATTGCCGAAAAATATCTCGCGGTCAATAAGTGCAGGCTGCTGCGCCGCCGCCGTGCACACCAATAACGATAAAACTAACGTCGATAAGATCAGTAGATTTTTCATAATATTTTTTCCTAACTTGTTGTTTTTTTTCGAACTTGTTTCTACTACGGAATTTTTCAGGCTAAGGTTCACAAAAAATCGTTCCAAGTCTGATAATTCCACCTTTGCTTGCGAAACTTGCTTTCGTCCCAAAATCCCTTAGTCAACTCGATTTCCGGCTCGGCATCTTTTGGCATCAGAACAGTGATTACATCAAACCGATGATCCATTTCCCAGACCCCAAAAACACGCCTGTAAACCTTAGCTGTCCGCGTGATCTGCCTCTGTTTGCGAGTATCGACAGCCGTGATAACGGGCGTAAATTCATCCGACCGCCGCGTCTTAACCTCAACAAAACAAAGCGTTTCGCCATCCAACGCTATCAAATCAATCTCACCAGTGACCGACACGCCCTTACTGTTGCGTCCAACCGGCACCTTGAAATTCGCAACAACGAGACGGTAGCCGTTTCTGACCAGATACTCTGCGGCCAGAGCTTCGCCTAGCTCGCCCAAGTTCGGGTTTAGTTTTTGCTGCGTCTTAGTAATCGATAGGATTTCGTCCACTTTTCTTAAGTCTTTGCCAAAATGAGCTAAGCATTTTGGAAAGTTCCACAACCTTGTCGTTTAATAATTCGTATTTTTTCGTTTCAAGCAGACTCAAATCGATTGCCACTAGCGCAAAATATTCAAGCCGGTTTGCTAATCCCAATGCTGTTCCAACACACTTGGCAAACTCTTCATCGGTGGGTTTTCCGCAACCCTCAGCGATATGGCCTGCCACATCTACCGCCGTTTTCCGAAGCTGTGTTCTTAAACCAAAAGCTCTTCTTTAGGAAAATCAGCAGTTAGTTCGTAAATCAGAAGAACTAGTTCATGGGATTTTTGCCAAACCGCAAGATTCCTAAAATTTTGCATAAATGTTTTTTCTAGCCGCTAGCTCCTAGCTGCGAGCTTCTAGCCAAAATGAAAAAACTAACGCCTTCCTGCTAGTAGCTCGTAGCTAGCCGCTAGTAGCTAGAACGAATTCTTTTTCTAAAACGCAGGCTCCTCATAAATCCCATAAACGTCACGCAGAGCGACGCATATCTCTTCGACCGTAGCGTATGCGGCAACGGATTCGATGATCGCGGGCATTGTGTTTTCGCCTGATTTCGCTGCCTGCTTGAGGTTTTCGAGCGAGTTGCCAACGGCGCCGTTGTCGCGAGATGATTTGACTTGTGCCATGCGTTCGAGTTGATGAGTGCGGACCGTTTCGTCGATCTGCAATATGTCGGTTTTATGGATCTCATTGTCCATGGCATATTTATTGACACCGACTATAACTTGTTCGTTTCGTTCGACCGCTTTTTGGTATTGATATGCCGATTCCTGTATCTCACGCTGCGGAAAGCCTGCCTCAACCGCTTCGACCATGCCTCCAAAACCGTCGATCTTTTCAAAATAGTCCATGCAGCCATCAATCATTTTTTGCGTCAGAGATTCGACATAATAGCTGCCGCCTAGCGGATCGACAGTGTTTGCGACGCCGGTTTCCTCGGCGATTATCTGCTGAGTTCGCAGGGCGATCAAAGCGGCTTCATCTGTCGGCAAAGCTAACGCCTCGTCATAGGAATCGGTATGCAAAGATTGTGTGCCGCCGAGAACGCCTGCAAGCGCCTGAATGGCGACGCGGGCAATGTTGTTGAGCGGCTGCTGCACGGTTAGCGAAACGCCAGCGGTCTGCGTATGAAACCGCATCTGCATAGTCCGCGGATTCTTTGCACCAAAGCGTTCCTTCATTGTCCGCGCCCAGACGACTCGTGCGGCGCGGTATTTGGCTATTTCTTCAAAGAAATCGTTGTGAGCATTAAAGAAAAATGAAATGCGCGGAACGAATTCATCAAGGTTCATGCCGCGATCAACCCCGTATTGGACATATTCGACACCGTCGCGCAGCGTGAATGCCAGCTCCTGCAAAGCGGTCGCACCGGCTTCGCGGATGTGATAACCGCTGACCGAGATCGGATTGTATTTCGGGACGTGCTTGGTCGTGTATTCAAACGTGTCAATGACCAGCTTCATAGCAGGTTTGATAGGGTAGATCCATTCTTTCTGAGCGATGTATTCTTTGAGAATATCGTTTTGCAGCGTGCCCGAAATTTTCTTAAAATCAGCCTTTTGTTTTTCGGCGACGACAAGATACATCGCCAAAAAAATCGGCGCCGGCGCGT
>JAYVFJ010000136.1:0-2554 GCA_043773225.1 Chloracidobacterium sp. | reverse complement strand
CCTCGATCAAAGGGAATTTATAAGGCCAACCGGAATACCGGGTATGAAAGAAATTTATAGATCGAAAAAACGAAATGTTGCCACCGATTATATTCTCTTCTCCAAGCCAGTCAAGCCGACTCGGAAAAAAAGATCAATCAGTACATTCAGCAGGCTCGGTTGCCGGCTAAGAGACAATGTTCCCTAGTGGTTAGACTTTATTGGCTAGAAAACGTATTTTTCTTGTCAAACTTTTCCAATTTTCTGGCCAGAAAGATCAGTTTTCTGCCCAGTTTTAACAATTTTCTACAAAGAAATACGGATTTTTTGAAAAGAAAAATATTTCTTCTACACAGCATCGGCGTTGTTCTTTAAAGAAAAGCGCTCTAGTTTTCCAAGAATATTGATTTCTTCTGAGATTTGAATTTATGTTTTTGTAAATATTATGTATGAAATACAAATTAGCACTTGACACATTATAATTTCTTTGATAGTATCATGGATAATGCAGATTTGCGACTGGGAACCAAGTCATGACTTCCGAACTTTAGTCACGACTACGAATCGGGTAGCGGCTGCAGAACACAAAATAACACATAACATTAAGGAGAAAACACATTATGGATTTCAGAAAATTATCAGATGCAGATTTGGCGGATTTTGCCAAGAATTTGACTGAGCGGCTTACGGAACACGCGGTTGCGAGTCTTGACAACGATTTGCAGGACACGTTGGCTGCCTCGCTCAATCCGCTTTATTCAGATTTCAATCTGAGGGTTGAGGACGGCGTAAAGAATACTGCCATAAAGCAGTCGGGTGTCGCCGACAAACAGATAATGCGCGACGACCTGCTCGAACGACTGGCAACCGTCCGAAATTATCTTGTTGCAACCTCAAGCCCGAAAACTTACTTCGAGCTTTGCGGTTTCTCATATCCGAAACTACCGGGTCCGGTCATTGCACAAACACCGACAAACCTCGCGGCCAGCGGTTCTTCAAACGGCGTCAACCGTCTCACATTTAAGGGAAATAATCGTGTCGGAACCGTCATTTATGAAATGTGGCGTCTGAATGGTGACACCGCACCGTGGGGCATCATCGGAACCACCCGAAGGCAAGTCTATATCGACACGCCTGTAGTGCCGGGCGAATATTACAACTACAAGGTGCGGGCTGTTGCAGCTACAAACACTTCCGAGTTCTCAAACATCGTAGTCGTTTACGGCGCGATTTAGACAGCAATTTGAGAGTTAAAACGAGGCTGTCCGAATTATTTCGGACAGCCTCATCGCGGCGTGGCTATGTGCGATTCGGGTTTTCGCCCAGCCTCATAAAGCTAGGGCGATATACTCAGCGTTGGAAGTATTGCCCCTGCTCACTCGCTCGCTACGCATCGTGTAATTACTTGACTATCAGAGCGGATTGTATAATAGTCAAAAACGTCATGGAGGAAACAACCGGTGAAGAAATTTCAGTTTTTTGCCAGCTTTGTGATCCTGATAGTCTTGGGTCTCAGCGTCCGGGCACAAAATAGTCTAACAGCAGCAGACGTCGAGAGGATCATCGCTCAGGCGGTGTCGCAGGCCGTCGCTATGAATCAGAAAGTGACCGTTTCGGTGCTCGATAAGGAAGGGCACATACTCGGCACTTTTGTAATGACGGGCGCCGCCGCGACGACGACGATAGCGGGACAGATCGGGCACGGATTTGGCGGTCTTAGCGTTCCATCGCGGTTTGCGTCTCTGTCAAAAGCGGGCACCGGAGCGCTTTTGTCGTCCGGCGGAAATGCTTTTACGACCCGAACCGCGTCATTCATCATTCAGGAACATTTTCCGGCGGGCATAGATAATACGCCCGGCGGCCCGCTGTTCGGCGTTCAATTTTCCTCGCTAAAATGCTCTGACATTGCGATCTCAGGGCTTCCGCTTGGGTTATCGGGCGATGCGGGCGGCATTCCGCTTTATAAGAACGGCGTGGCTGTCGGCGGCGTCGGCGTCGAGGGCGATAATCAGTATGGGATTGATGCGAATCCGAGAGACAACGACCAGTCTTTTGAAGAGGTCATAGCCGTCGCCGCTTCGCGCGGGTTTGCATCTCCGGCTTTGATCCGTGCCGATAATATTTTCGTCGCGGGACTCCGTTTTCCTTTTGCAAATATTAATGTTTCAAATATTCCACCGGCGACGGCGATACCTTTTGGCAGTTTGCCCGGAATGGTCGAGCCGATGGATCCGGTTGTCGCCGCACCGGCCAGCGATTTTATTCCGCGCACTTTGAACGGCGTGAGCGGGCAGGCAAGCACGCGGTTTCCGACAGTCGCAGGTTCGGCGCTTACTGGTACCGAGGTTGACCAAATTCTCGGCGCCGCAGCCGCAGTTGCAAATATCACTCGCGCCGGAATTCGACAGCCGCTTGGAAGCAATGCCCGCGTCAATATTTCGGTCGTTGATACGGACGGCAGGCTGCTCGGATTTTTCAGGCAGTTCGACGCGCCTGTTTTCGGGTTTGACGTTTCGGTGCAGAAAGCTCGGTCGGTAAATTTTATGTCGCGGCCCGATGCGGCTGCAAAATTGAC
>JAYVFJ010000135.1:0-13386 GCA_043773225.1 Chloracidobacterium sp. | reverse complement strand
GACTTGGCTCCTTATGTCAAATACAACAGCGACGCCGACGTTCCGCGCATATCGATCGAAGACGCAAAAAAGGACTACGACAACGGAACAGCCGTCATCATCGACAGCCGCGGCGACACCGCATATAATGCGGAACACATTAAAGGCTCAATAAATATTCCTTTTGGATCGCCCGACAACGCAAAATTCTCTGAAATACCAAAAGGCAAAAAAATTATTGTCTATTGTTCCTGACCGTCCGAACACACGAGTGCCGGTCTGGCACTCCAATTAAATCAAAAAGAGATCGCAAACACTTACGCATTGGTCGGCGGGACAATGGCATGGAAGAGTGCTGGTTATCCGATGGACTCGAGCCAAAGCCCGCCGGTCTTGGAGTCTGACAAGGTTGACCATTAGCCGTTATATGAGTTTTCATTAATAATTACTAATTAAACAATTACTAATTATTAATGAGAAAAATTTTCCGAAACAGCGGCTTTACGCAGGCGGTGCTGACAAAATGTCGCAAATGCGCCTTGCAGTTTTGCCATCCCAGAGCGGCGGGGGTTGAGTATTTTGTTTATCGGTGTTTGAAAGATTATTGAAAGCAGCTTGTTTGATCTTTTCGGGATCAGTGCCGACGAGAATGTTCGTGCCCATCTCGATAGTTATCGGACGTTCGGTATTATGCCGCAGCGTCAGGCACGGAATGCCGAGAACGGTCGTTTCTTCCTGCAAGCCGCCCGAATCCGTCAGAACCAGTCTTGCACCGCTGTAAAGCCGCATGAAATCAAGATAGCCAAGCGGCTCGATCAGCCTGATATTTGATAATTTTATAGCATCGCCGAAACCAAATTCTTCGATCTTTGCCTTAGTTCGCGGATGCACCGGAAAAATTATCGGCAGCCTTTCTGCGATCGCAAGTAGTGCGTCGAGAATGCCGGAAAATGTCTGTTTGTCGTCAACATTCGATGGGCGATGCAGCGTCAAAACAGCGTAATCGCTGTTGGCAACGCCAAGTTGTTCACGAACATTTGATCTCTCTGCCAGCTTCAAATGTTCGAGCAAAGAGTCGATCATCACGTTGCCGACAAACCGTATTTTGTCTGCCGCAATGCCCTCGCTTTTGAGGTTTGCGTCAGCGTCCTGCGATGTCGTGAACAAAAGATCGGAGATCGAATCTGTGAGAATACGATTTATCTCTTCCGGCATCGAACGGTCGCGTGAACGAAGCCCGGCCTCAACATGCGCGACTTTGACGCCAAGTTTTGCACAGACCAAGGCACAAGCAATGGTCGAATTGACATCGCCCACAACCAAAACCCAATCCGGCTTTTCGCTCAAAACAACCGGCTCAAACTCGGTCATTATCTTCGCCGTCTGCACCGCATGAGAACCCGATCCAACGCCGAGATGAATGTCCGGCTTAGGCATCCCCAGATCGTCAAAAAAAGCATCCGACATCGCCACATCATAATGCTGCCCGGTATGCACGATCATCGGCTCAAACTCTGCCGCCCGCCGCTTCATCTCAGCATAGATCGGCGCGACCTTCATAAAATTTGGCCGAGCACCGGCGATGAGAAGAACTTTGAGCATAGTTCTAAGAAATTAGGTCTTTTATGTCTGAAGCTAGTTCAAGAACATTTTCTTTTTTGCTTGAATGCTGATGCTTAAGATTTGACTCATGAATTGTAAGGAATAGCCCATTTAAGACGACTGGAAGAAATAGGAATAAGATTACGAAACAAAATTCGACCGGTTGTGAAAAAAACTCAATTACCATCAGGTAATTTCCTATTAACCCAACCGCAAGAAAAACACCGAATAGTGCCAGTGCATTCCGAAGTCTTAACGTGAAGAAAAAACTCGCGGCATTTATGAAAAAACTAATCCAAAGAATCGGTTTTGCTTTCATATGTTTACCGTGAAGTTTTTTGCAGTATGGGCATTTAACCAGAAAGCCATTCCAACTATCCCATTTTGAAAGTCGAAAATCCTTCTGACAGTGAACGCATGGCTTAATTGTCCCGCCCGCACTGTTTTGAGGACGTAAACCTATCGGATATTTCAGATTAATAAACTTAAACATTATCCGGGTGCTTTTAACTTATAAGCGGACGATTCGCGCTTTACTTCCATTTCGAGTCTCTACAGAAAGAGCATTCCTCGTGTCAACGATGAGTGATGCAAGTTCGCACACACGGTCGTAATCTACTGGTGAATGTTCAGTGCAGATAATTACGCAATCCGATTGTTTGATAAGATCGTCCGTCAATTCTTTGTTATACAACGGGTCGCCGTCGCCTATCGTATAGGCGTGGTCAAAGGTGACCTCCGCGACGAACGGATCGTGATAATAAACGTCCGCCCCGTCGGCGCGGAGGAGGTCGATGATCGAGAGCGCGGGTGATTCGCGCATGTCGTCGATGTCTTTTTTATAGGCGACGCCGAGGATGAGAATTTTGGATCCGTTGACTGCCTTTTTACTTTCGTTTAGAGCGGTCGAAGCAAGCTCGACGACATAAGCGGGCATATTCGAATTAACTTGCTCGGCGAGCGAAATGAATTGCGAATCGAACCCGTGCTGGCGCGCCTTCCACGACAAATAATGCGGGTCGAGCGGTATGCAGTGGCCGCCGATGCCTGGTCCCGGATAAAACGGCATAAAGCCGAATGGTTTGGTCGCTGCCGCCCCGACGACTTCCCAGGTGTCGATGCCGAGAGCGTTACAAAGCTTCGCCATCTCGTTCGCCATGCCGATGTTTATTGCCCGAAAAGTGTTTTCCCAGAGCTTTGCGGCCTCAGCGACGCGGGCTGATGAAACGGAATAAACGCTTTCAACGATCTGTCCATAAAGCAAGGCGGCAATATCGGTCGAAGCAGGCGAAACTCCGCCTACGACCTTTGGAATGTTATGCGTTTGAAACTGCGGATTGCCGGGATCAACACGCTCGGGCGAAAAGGCGAGCAGAAAATCCTCGTCGAGCTTAAAGCCTTTCTTCTCAAACATCGGCTGCAAAACCTCGTCGGTCGTGCCGGGATAGGTCGTCGATTCGAGAATGATCAACTGAGCGCGCCGCATATATTTTTGTATCTCTCCGCCGGCTGTCAGTATATAAGACATATCCGGGTCTTTTGTTTTTCTGAGCGGCGTCGGAACGCAGATTATTATTGCATCGCAATCGTTGAGCTTGCTAAAA
Organism: Chloracidobacterium sp.; assembly: GCA_043773225.1. Classification (GTDB taxonomy): domain Bacteria; phylum Acidobacteriota; class Blastocatellia; order Pyrinomonadales; family Pyrinomonadaceae; genus OLB17. The sequence continues at coordinate 10,201 of JAYVFJ010000135.1, read as the reverse complement.
TCTGTCGTGGCAGATAGTCGGCCATCGTCAACACATTTCTCGACGTTTACGCTCGTAACGTCAACGATATACGAGCGTCCGGCGTTGATCTCGTCGGCCTTCTTGGCATCGACTTCAAAACCGATCGTGTTAAATCCTTTGAGGCAAAATTCGACTATCAACGGCAGGCCGACATAGCCAAGCCCTATCACGCCGACAAGCGCGCTCCTTTCCGCAATTAGCTTTTCTAATTCGTCTTTTATCATTATTTTTTTATCGAGATAATTTCAATTAATATGAAGCGGGTTGTGCGTGATGAGATATGCAATTGACTCCAACTAATAAACTATGCCAAGCATCTGAGGTTAGTCAAGATTTATATAGTGTATGTTAAAATAACTGTGCTTGTGCAAAAGTATCACCCCGTTAATTAAACTTACAATCTCGTCTATTCTCCTTTGAATTTATGAATTTCGAGATAGCGTCGAAAAATCCAGTAGTTAAGGCCGTTGTCGAAGGCTCGGCACCGCGTAACGCGCAGCTGGCTGCGTCGCGCGGTATTTTGCCGCTGCCGCAGCTAGACCTGCTCGAAATTCTTGTCACATTTTCCGAAGGCACGGACGCCGAGTTAAAGAACAACGCAATTACCACGCTCGCTTCGCAAAATACCGACGCGCTCGAAGCGACGCTGCGTTCCGACGAAATAGCGCCGAGAGTTTTGACATACTTTGCCTCTCAAAGCGAACTCCCTGCCGCAGTCCACGAAGCGATCATTACAAATGTTCTGACACCCCCAACAGCGATCGCAAAATTGGCCGCAGCGACGCAAAACGGATTGCTGATCGAACTGATCTCGCTCAACCAGCAGCTTTTGATCCAAAATCCGGCGATCATTGACGCGATCATCGGCAACGCATATCGCACCCCCGAGGCGGAACGCCGTGCCGCTGAAACAAAACGCGAGTTCTTTGAGAAAGAACGCGGCGCACAGCAGATCGCCAATGAGCTTCGAGCCCAGGGCAAAGAGGCGGCCGCCCAATTCATCGAACAGGCGGAATTTACATCTGATCTCGATGCCGCGGGAATGACGCTTGAGGACGCCGAATTTCTCGCCGGGATGATCGAGGTTCCCGATCAGGAAACGGACGATTCATGGCTCGGCCTCGAATACATCGAAGAGATCTACGAGGAAACCGAGGAACAACGTCAAGCGACGATTGGCAAAATACTCGGCGAGCTTCTACAGGAAGAGGACGAGATCTCGAGCGAGCGCGTTTCGATGATAAACCGCGTCATGAAGATGGGCGTCAAAGATCGCGTTAAACTCGGAATGAAAGGCGACCGCGAAGCTCGAAATATCCTCATCCGCGACCCGAATCGTCTCGTCTCGACAGCCGTTGTCAATAATCCGAGAATAACCGAGCAGGAGGTTGAAATGATCTCGTCTATGCGTTCGGTCTCTGAGGAAATCCTGCGAAATATCGCCTCGAACCGCCAATGGTCGCGCAGCTACAAGATCATGCACAGTCTGGCAAAAAATCCTAGAACGCCGATCGCAAATGTCATTACGATAATGAGCCGGCTGCAGCTTCGAGACCTGGCCGCGCTCAAACAAAACCGCAACGTCTCGGACGCCGTCCGCCGGCAGGCTTTGCGGCTGCACAGCGCTCGAACCGGCGGAAAAAGTTAGAGAAATTTTGCTATCCGTCCGGTTTTTATAAATGACCCGGCCATATCAGTAAACGTGTGGCTCGCCGCGCCAAACCATAATCCGGCAAAAGCTGTCAGAAAAAACTGTTCGCCCAAATGCAACCGTGTCCATTCCCCGACCGGCTCCCAAACTCGCGCAAAGTCAAACAAATTGGGCAGTTTCCCGCCGGAATAAGCGGAGTAAAAATACGCGGCAAAAACCACAATTAGCGTCACAACGCCCATAAAATAAACAACCCGCCCAAAAGCGCCGAATAAAAGTCCGTGCGAAAAACGCGAGCGATGTTTGAAAAACTTGCGATACGGCAGCCAGATAAACCGAAAGATCCGCCAACGCGAATATTGTCGCGAAACCGTGTCAAGATCCGGGCCGAACATCAATCCGCCAAATAAGAATGCCGCGGCCATAACGGCCGACATAGAGAGGCTTTTTGTGGCCGCAAAAGCCGCCGCAAATGCCGGAACGGCAAGGAGAATCGTGATCACATCGTGCGTTTTTCCGCTCGGCATAAGTTAAAACTATTAACTATCAACTATAAACTATCAACTAACACCAAATGGATATGCCTATTTAATCAGTTAATAGTTGATAGTTTATAGTTGATAGTTTGCTGCACGGGAAATAAATGAGAGCCTTTATCCAAAAGTTGCGGACCACGCTCGCGATGATCAAGTTCGAGCATACGCTGTTTGCGCTGCCGTTCGCGTTTCTTGGAGCGATCCTTGCCGCTAACGGGCTGCCGACATAGCGGCAGATAATATGGATCACGGTAGCAATGGTCGGCGCGCGTTCGGCGGCGATGACATTTAATCGTATTATCGACCGCGACATCGACGCCGCAAATCCGCGAACCGCAAACCGTGAACTGCCGGCCGGCAAACTCTCGCTCCCCTTTGCATGGGCGTTTCTCTATGTTTCGATCGGCGTATTTCTACTCGCATCTTATTCACTCAATTGGCTGACATTCGCTTTGTCGCCGGTCGCTTTGATTTTCGTGCTCGGCTATTCGTATGCAAAGCGTTTTACTGCTTTTGCCCATCTTTTGTTGGGTTCGGCACTGGCTATTTCGCCGTCGGCGGCATGGATCGCGGTTCGCGGGGACCTTTTCGACGTAGAGCCGTTGCTGATGTCGCTGTTTGTCTTGATCTGGACGGCCGGATTCGATGTGCTTTACGCCTGCCAGGATTTTGAGTATGACCGCAAGCACGGCCTACGCTCGATTCCGGCCCGTTTCGGCGTGAAAAATGCTCTTTGGATCGCTCGGCTGTTTCATTTTCAAGCGTTTATCGTGTTGATTCTATTATACTTAGCAACCGGCATGCATTGGCTTGCCTTGACGGGCGTGATTGCGGTCGGTATGCTGTTTGTTTACCAGCATATTCTGGTCAAACCAAACGATCTGTCACGGATGAACGCCGCTTTTTTCACAAGCAATGCGTTTGTGAGCGTCATCTTACTCGTGACTTTCGGCGGGGCAGTTTTCCTCGCAAAGTCGTAAGTTATGCGCTCTCGTAAACGCAACATCGCATGTCTCGAATCCCTCTGGAACGGCAATATGGAGGACCGTCTGAACGTCCTGCCGACGCTCGAGCTGATCTCAAAAACGCAGGACGCCAAATTCAGCCACCTCACCTGCAACACCCGCGACGAGCTGCAATACAACCTAAATCTGCTCTGCAAGCGCAATTACGGCATACTATATTTCGCCTGTCACGGCTCGCCTGGCAAGATTCATCTGCACCGCGACAAAATCTCGCTCACAGAGCTGGCCGGCATGATGAACCACCGTTTTACCAACTGGATCATACATTTCGGCACGTGCAGCACGCTGCGAAAACCGCGTGAGGTCGAGTATTTTGTCGAGCAGACGCGTGTCGCACTCGCGACCGGGTTTACAAAAGAGGTCGATTGGATCGAATCCTCCGCTTTTGAGCTGCTGCTGTTTAAGACGCTCCACAACCTCAAAAGCCCCAAGGTCGTATGCCGCCACCTGCTCCATAAATATCCCGATCTTGCCGAAGCGACTGGCTTCAAATTCTTCCCGGAAATAGACTGGTAATCTCAACCGTCGAGGGTTTTTGGCACTTGGAGACCGGTTCCGAGCTTTTTATTCAATTTCTCAATAAAGTAAGCGGACAGCAAAGGAGATTCTTTTTCCACATTCTGGTGGACGAAGAAATTCAATTGTTTCAGGCCTTGAGCCTTCCAATCAGCCACACGCCCGACCCATTCATCCAACCTCATGCGGTCGGACGAAGGTTCATTTGCGCCAACCCAGCGGACAAAAGCATTCGGCGTGGTCAGCCGCATGTGCATCAAATCGCGGCGGCCGGCAGTATCGACAAGGACGTTTGTGACGTTGTTCTTTTCGAGCAAATCGTAAAGCTCTGATGAAACCGCCGGATCGTTATACCAATCTGTCTGTCTGAATTCGACGGCGAGCGGAACATCATACTGCCAGTTATCAATAAATGTCCGCACACGGTCAAAATCCTTCGGCCCGAAATTGTTGTGCATCTGCAAAAACGGCATTCCGAGCTTTTCCTTCAGATGCGACATATTCGTCACGTTATTTTCGACCACCTGCTCGACATCTTTAAGCCTGCGAAAATGCGAGATCGTCTGTTCCAATTTGGGAAAAAATTTAAAATTCTCAGGCGTCGTCGCATGCCATTTCTCGAACGTCGCAGGAGGAAACAACCTGTAAAACGTCGCATTTAACTCAATACAATTAAATTGCGTCGAGTAATAACCAAGCTCGTCCCTAACGCCCTTCGGATAAAAGCCTTTGAGATCGGTCTTGTTCCACTTGGCACAGCCGACGTGAATATCGAGGCCCTTTGCCTTCGACTTTCCAAGCACACGTTTTGTGTCCGCGTGATCTGGCGGGATCGTGAAATCAACCTCTTCAGGATTTGAAACTTGTCCGAATTTCATGATTAATTGATTTATGAAAGTTTCAGGCCTATTTTCGCTGATACTGACAATGGGCCACTGTCGTTCCAGACGGGGTTTAGCAAAACGCCCGAGTGTTCATTTGAAAGGCTTATAACCTGATCGTTCTTCATATTGTAAGGGCTGTTGCCTAATTTATTGTAGGGTTCGATCGTGGTGTAGATCCGCTTTGTAATGTCCTCATTTAAGTAAAGCTGAGTGGCAAACGCTGCTTTTTCATTTGTGAAAACCTTAAAATGAATATGTGGGCATCGCCCCTCATACCAACCGGGAACGATAGTCGTAAATTCGCATACGCCGTCGGCGTCGGTTAATTGTGCACCGCGAAGAAAACGCTTTTCGGTCACAGGATCTTTGTGTTCACCTTTAAACTCAAGAAATCTCATCGAGCCCCAAAGATCGTGAGCGATCTCTTCCGGATAGCCGCTGTAAACGCCTTCGGCGTCGCAATGCCAAACCTCGACAGTAGCGTGTTCCACAGGCGAACAATCTGTGGCGTTAGTCACCTTGAGTTTCAGATTCAGTTCCTTACCCTGCTTGCCGTCGCGGATGTCCTTACGGATAGCCGATCTGACGAAGAACGGGCCTTCCACTGCTTCAGATGTCAAAACACAATCGCCTTCAAACGTCGGGGCTGCTGATACCACTTTGCCCTTGTTGTCTATAAGCAACAACAGTGACTTAACGATTCGATTTTTTCCAAACCAAACGCCTGCTGCACCGGCCGTAATTACGCCTAGAGAACCGAGCAGAAATTTCCGTCGAGTATTCATGGATACAACCTCCTTATATTTGATACATTTCTTCGGAAGTTCAACCTAAACCCATTCGTCTAGCCTCTCAATCAGGTTTTGTACTTGTCCAAATTTCAAAATCTATTTACTGATCGACCTCGATATTTTCAATTGTTACCCTATACTTCATTCATAAGCTCGGCGATAAAGTCGCGGGCGTCACGGCCTTTCGGCTCTACTCCATTCTTTATGTCGTTTTCGATGGTAATAATAGATGCTCGCAGTTCACGAAGAAGCTTTTCTTTCGCAACTTTTTTGCGGAGTCGAACCAACTCTTTCTGCATCTTTTCCCAATCCTTAACCGGAACCAGAACCGCGTTTTTATCTTTGATGTGCTGTATGTTCTGCATGGCTTTACCTGTGTCTATAATATCGTGAATCTGCTAAAATCGTAACATAAAGCTATGCAGTTTTCATTTGATCCGAATCTGAGAGACATTGCCGACAAGGTCGAGGACGGTGAGCGTCTGACATTTGACGAAGGGATGTCGCTATACAGAACCGACGACCTCAACGCTCTTGGGAAACTCGCCGATTTCGTCCGTCGCAAAAAGCACGGCCTGACTACGTATTACAACGTCAACCGGCATTTTAACCATACGAATATCTGCGTCGCCGACTGCAAATTTTGCGGCTTTTACAAACGTGCGAGAGAAGAGGGTGCTTACACTCATTCGGTCACGGACGCGATCGAGATCGCGCGGACGGCGGTCGGTGAAGGTGCGACCGAGCTGCATATTGTCGGCGGCCTCAATTCAAAACTACCGTTTGAGTATTACACCGATCTTTTCTCGTCGCTCAAGCGTGAATTCCCAAAACTCCATCTCAAAGCCCTGACGATGGTCGAGCTGGATTTTTTCGCCAGGTTTTACAAGATGTCGGACGAGGACGTGATCGAGAAACTGCACGCTGCCGGGATGGATTCGTGTCCGGGCGGCGGTGCCGAGATCTTTGCCGAGCCGACGCGTTCGCGTATCTGTGATCACAAATGCGGCGGCCCGCGTTGGTTGGAATTAGCAGGAAAAGTCCACAAAGCCGGCCTCAAAACAAACGCGACAATGCTCTACGGCCATATCGAATCGACCGAAGACCGTATCGATCATCTCGTGCGTTTAAGAGAACAGCAGGACAAGACTGGCGGCTTCCAGTGCTTTATCCCGCTCGCTTTCTATCCGCCGGGCACTGCGCTCTCAAATCTTCCCGGCCCCGACGCGATCGACAATCTCAAGACCATCGCCGTCTCACGCCTGATGCTCGACAACTTCGACCACATCAAAGCCTACTGGGTCATGCTCGGCAAAGCCACCGCCCAGACCGCCCTCCACTTCGGAGCCAACGACCTCGACGGCACCATCACAGACGGCGGCGAGCTCACCCACAGCTACTCTGTCGAGTCCAACAACGAAGTAAAAATGACCAAGCAAGAGATCATCGAAATGATCGCGCGGGCTGGTTTTGAGGCTGTTGAAAGAGATACCGTTTACAACCGCGTAGAAAAAGTCGCGGGTTGAAAGCGACCGCTTTAGCATTCGGATGCTTGAATCCAATGTCTCGAATATGAGACAATTGAGAGGACTAATGACGTGAACAAAAACGTTATTTTTCACAAACGGGCAAAGGAAGTCATAAAAGGATTTTCCAAAGCCGTGAGAAGCGAGATTGGCGAATTGTTATTCGACCTACAGCGTGGAGAGAATATCGGAATGCCAGCCGCCAGGCCGATGCCGACGATAGCGGTTGGAGCGTATGAGTTGCGGGTAAAGGATGCTGATGGCATTTACTGCGTCTTCAATTACTTGAAATCGGCAGACGGCATTCTTGTCTTTCACGCGTTCGTAAAGAAAACACAAACGACGCCGCAGAACGAAATTGAAACGGCGAAGAAAAGATTATGGGAAATATTAAACCAATAAGACGGGGCAAAACCGAAGTCTATGTTGCAAGCGACGTTTTCGAGCTTTGCGACATTCTCGATCTGACACCGCAAGATGCTATCGAGATAGAATTCAGAGCAAAGCTTAGAGACAAGATCAAAGACGTTGTTACGAGAAAAAACCTTACGCACGAACAAGCCGCAAAACTTTCCGGAACTTCGCGGACAAAACTGACCGCAATACTCAACGGCAAAACCTCCGGCGTGTCCAGCGACCTTTTGCTGAGAATACTTTATTCGCTCGGCTTTCAGACCAAAATATCTTTCACTCGGGTTAGAGAAACCGCCTGAATTATCGGAAATTCATTACCCTGCTGCCGTCGGATTGGGCCGCGAAGTAAAAATGACCAAGCAGAAGATCATCGAAATGATCCAACGCGCCGGCTTCGAAGCTGTGGAAAGAAATACGGTTTACAATCGGTTGGATCAATTGGTTTCATATTGATGCATCACGCAAAATTCTTGTGAAGAAATTATCCTCAGGTGGTTAAACAAACATCTTTAAAAAAACTGATCTATTCTATTAATCGGTCGATTAACGATGGAACCTTAGCTTTGTTTTGTGGTGCAGGCATCTCAATGGCGCCCCCTTCAAATTTACCTAATGCACATCGATTAATGAGTAAAGTGTTTGCGGTGTTTGCTCCTGATTACAATGGCTATTTTCGGAGCACGGATTTACGTCCAGAGGTGTTGTTTCAGATTATTTCCCGATATGAAAACAAAAGGTTATTTTTGATTATCGATAAAATATTACGGACGGGATCCTTCAATCAAAACCATGTATTTGCTTCTTGGCTACTGGCCCAGAAAAATAATGTAATCACCACTAACTTCGATGTTTTGGTTGAAAAAGCATGTGAACAAAATAAGACTGCATTTACTAAAATTCTCGAAACATCATCGCGCAAAACAATTACCCCACCAGTTCTTTTTAAGATTCATGGGTCAATCGAAGATATTACATCTTTAACATTGACAATAAATCAGGTTGGAAAGGCGCTCGGCTCCACAGCTTCTGCCATCGTGGACCAGCTTTTGGACAATACAGTAGTACTTGTAATTGGTTACAGTGGACTCGACCAGCTTGACATAATGCCAATTCTTCAAAACGCTCCGTATAAAAAGGTCATTTGGATAAATCATGACTCAGCATGTTTAGAACCCTTGAAATGCAAAGCTCCGAATGAATACATCGAAGCCCTTGAAAGGACTATTTGTTATTCACTTAATACAGATTCCCTAGTTAATGCGCTTGCACCTAAAATCACTAAAGGGCATCCGTTCAACCCAACAATTAAGTCGCTACGGGTATCTCGCAAAATACAACTCAGTATAGTTGCTGATTACTTGATGCATACTAACCGTTATAAGGAGCTAATCAATCTCGAGAAGACCTCTTTGCTGACGAGCCTTCATCTTCGCGTCGCCGCGTTTCGTGCTCGACGTTCTTTACAACTAAAATATGATGAAACTAACAACCAACGAACTAAGCTCCTTAAGGATATTTTTCGACTTAGCCCTATATCCCGACGAAATTATTACCCTTTTATCGCTCAATATGCAGAGAACGAAAGGGATATAGAAAAAATCTTTCAGGAACTCAAGGCACTAACAATCAGTGAAATTAATGAATCCGATGCTGAGGCGATGCTTGAAGTGGCTTTTCTTTTGTGTAGGTATCACAAATTTTTCAAGGCTCAAATAATATTAAATCGAACATACAAGTACGCACTTTTACACGGCAATATATTAGTCGAAGCTAGAACACATATCCTTTTCTCAGCTTTATCTTATTACTTGTATGATTTTCACAAGCGTAAGCCAGCTACTTATCGTACAAACATATTGAATAGCGGAATAGTCCATGCTGATCGAGCAATATTTTTGTTAAAAAGTGACTTGCTGGGGGACGATTTCTACCTTGCCCAAGCAAAGAATAATAAGGCCCTTTTACTTGCACACAAGAAGATGTACAAAAAATCAATTACCTTGTATGAGGAGGTCGCCAAGTTTTATGGGAATGAAAAAAATGTCGGTCACAATGTTAGCACGTTGAACAATATCGCGGCTCTCTATCTAAGGCAGAAGAATTATCCCAAAGCGTTGTCCGTAATCAATGCTGCTATCCAAAAAAATTCAAATACTCATCGTGGGTTTAGATCAGGTGAGCTTTATAGGCTGAAAGCCCGCATTTTACTGGAGATGCCAAAAAGACATGCAAAGATGAACTTAAGAATAAGCAAAATCGCTACCTTACTTTCTATGGCAATAGCTGATTTTGGTGATAACGAAAAAGAGATAAGAGACACTAAAGTCGATATCAGCAGATTAAACCGCCTAATTAATTCAATACATATCTGACAGTCGGAGCCACTTCATATTCGGAAAGTTACGTCGCTTTGAGAAAGTTACGTCAAATGGAGAAAGTTGGTATTCCAATTTAAGCCGAATCGCGCTAGTGTGAAGTGCGAGCCGAATTATATGGCAAATTCGCGGTTCTGAACTTAACTGATTTTTATGGGCTAACATTAGGTGGATGTAATGAGGGCTAACATGGGCATCGAAATTTGTCAAAAAAATTTGAATCAAAAACATCATGAGCGATACAACCGTATTAATTTCGGCGTTGGAGACTGCCCCAGGCGTGATCATTCCTCTCATCAGAGAGGTGCCGCCGGAGATCTTAAAGCGTCGCCCTAACCCGGGGACGTGGTCGGCTTATGAGAATTGAGGTGGTCTAATTTAGCCGGACACGAAACTCTCTGTAAAATGGGAGTATGAAGAAATATGATGATGAATTCAAACGGGAAGCAGTGAGGAAGGTAT
>JAYVFJ010000134.1:0-13951 GCA_043773225.1 Chloracidobacterium sp. | reverse complement strand
GATGACGCGGCGGTGGAGTTCGTCTTCCATCCGCAGCAGCTTGGAGCTCTCGTCCTCGTTGATCGCCGTCATCGGGACGCCGGTCCACTTGGCGACGACCTCGTCGATTTCCTGCTTGTTGACGACGACGCGACGCGCGCTCGACTTGACGTCGAAGCGCTCGCGCACCGACATCAGGTTCTCGCGGGCGGCCTCTTCCTGCTGCCGGTAGAAGTTGGCGCGCTCGAAGTCCTTGGCCGAGACCGCGCTCTCCATCTGTTCGACGGCGACGCGGATGCTCTTGTTGATCTCGCCGAACTCCTCGCTGTAGCCCGCCTCGCGCAGCTTGGCGCGCGCGCCGGCTTCATCCACCAGATCGATCGCCTTGTCCGGCAGAGCCTGCGATCCGACCGCGCCGAGCTTTTCCACGAGGTTTGAGACCATGCTTTTGGTGAGGCCCCAAGAGCAGTTTGTCGTGCAGATGGTTTTTATGAGGTCTTCGAAAACGGTCGGCGAACGGAGCATTCTTCCGGCACGTTTTTCGACGACCCAGCTTAATCTTTCGTGTCCGGCGACCGATTCGTAAAGCCCGTCAACATCATCGTCCAATCGCAGCAAATGGCGAACGTCATTTATGATCTTTTTGCTGACGGTGGGTTTGCGGTCAAGATCGATCCTCAAACGTCCATTTTCCTCAAAAATGGTTGCGGCGACCGGCGGTTTTGATCTACCGTTGGGGAAAACATAACTCAGCCGCCAGTTTTCTGTGTCGAGCGCGAACGGTGACAGTTCGCACCATCCGTGGCTGTAAACGGTTGACCTAAAACTGAAATTTGAAGGGATGTCGATGAACAAACTGCTGGGCATAGGAAAAAATTATACCTTTTTGCCAATAGTCATTGCATTTTTATCGGCTATAACATGCCACAGTTCGTCTTAGTAAGTGATAATCTTCTTGCATTAACAATCACTAATTTTTAATTAATAATTGTTAAATGAGAAAACACTTGTTTATTTATTGCACTATGGTTTATATTAGAAATGTATAACAAGATTTAACGGGCATCAGTCCTTCGCCCGTTTGACCGGATACTTCTACACAGTCAGTTCAGTTTATTTGCCCTTTCAGGAGGAAGTCGTATGAAAAACAGAAAGTCGCTGTCGCTATTGCGGAGTTTGGCAGCGTGTATGTTTGTTTCTTTTAGCGCGCTTTGCGTCGCGGCAATCGAAGTCGATCCTGACCCGAATTCGCCGACGCCGATCTTGTTGAGCCGGCCCAATTCGACCCGCGCCGTCGCCGTTCCTGAGGGCAATATTAGCCGTGTCGATCTTTTGCGCACGGAAGATCGTGCGTTTGGCCTCAATTCGAGAGTCACTTTATTTGTTACAAACCTCTCGCTGATGCCCGACGAAGGCGCGAACGCATTTCGCGTTTATGCGACGGATATTTTGGGGCGGCAATACAGGTTGCCGGTCTTGAACTTTACGACTACGCAATGGAGCGGCGTATATGCCGTAACCTTTCGGCTGGCGGACGAGATAGGTTACTGGCCGCAGCCGGATGCAATCGGCGATCTGCTCGTTCAGTTGACGTGGCGCGGATTAGGAAGTAATCGCGTTCGGCTCGGCCTCGGGCAGACCGGCGGCGGCCCGGCGGATGATGATAATGCAAAGCCAACGCCTTACGGCACTACGGCAGCGACGCGGATAACCTTTAAAGAGACTGAGCCAAATAATACTCAGGATTATGTGAGTTACAGGTGGTCGGGCGACAGAATGCGTTGGCAGGAACAAGCCGCTTTTGGGCCGACGACAGCGCTCGATTCGAGAATCCGCCGCATTGGATTGAGGACATGGCTGGCAGAGCAGTTTGAATCGAGTTACCCTTCGGCAAGCAATCCTTATCCAAATCACGTTTTGAAACCAGGCAGCCCGCAACCCGATTGTGACGGTAACACGACAGTCCCGGATGTTCCGCCAACCTGCAACCGCGACTCATATTCGATGTATCAGCCGCAGACGTGGTTTTTCAAGGAAGCGTTTTACGGCGATAACCAATTGCGTCATCGCGTGGCGTGGGCTTTGGCACAGATATGGGTCACTTCGGGCGTTGATGTTCAGCAGGGACGACACATGGTCGAGTATCACAAGATACTTTCAAATAATGCGTTTGGCAATTATCGAACGCTGATGAAACAGATGACGCTCAACGCGACCATGGGCAATTATCTCAGCATGGCGCAGAGCACAAAGAATAATCCGAATGAGAATTACGCCCGCGAGATAATGCAGCTTTTCACGATAGGCCTGTTTACTCTCAATCCCGACGGCACGCCGCAATGCGTCGAGCATAACCCCTGTCAAACGGGCGATACGCCGATACCGACATACGATCAAAATGGCGTGAACAACCTGACCGAGGTTCTCACCGGCTGGTCGTTTTGCGAGACGACGGCTGTTTGCCCAAACCGGACGACGGGTGCACAGAATTTTATTGACCCGATGCTGCTCAATACCGGCAACCACGATCTGACGGCAAAGACATTATTGACTTACCCGGGCGTGGCAAATCAGAACATCGCCGCGTGCACCGGATGCACCGGCACGGCGATCACGACATACGCCAACAACTCGATGGATCAGGCGCTGGATAATATTTTTTATCATCCAAATGTCGGGCCATTTGTTTCCAAGATAATGATCCAGCACATGATTACGAGCGACCCGACGCCGGCGTATGTCGGGCGAGTCGCTGCCGTATTCAATAACAACGGCTCGGGCGTTCGCGGCGATATGAAGGCTGTGGTCAAAGCCATCCTGCTCGATCCCGAAGCACGCGGCGACGTAAAGACCGATCCTAATTTTGGCAAGCTGCGCGAACCGGTTCAGTTTGCAACCAATCTCATGCGGCACTTCAATGTTCGCTCGGCGGATGCCAACTCGCAGAGCGACGGTTACATCTTTGGTGCCTCGCAGTTTACCGGAATGGGCGAGATACCTTTCTTTTCGCCTACGGTATTTAACTTTTTCCCGCCGGATTATGTGATTCCCGGCACGGCAATGCTTGGGCCGGAATTTGCGATTATGACGACGGGAACTGCGATTCAGAGAGCAAATTTCGTGAACCGGGTGTGTTATACAAGCCCGATGATCGCGGGAGCAACGACCAACTCGCCAAATGGGACGTCGGTGGATTTTAGCGATCTTCAGGCTTTATCAACCGCAGACTCGACGGGCAATCTGCTTGTTGACGAGCTTAGCCGGCGAATGCTGCACGGCACGATGTCGGCGGCGATGAAAAGCACGATCCTGACGGCTGTGACGGCCGTCGCGAGTTCCGACCCGCTCGGGCGTGCCCGGCAGGCAGTTTATTTAGTGGCGACATCTTCGCAATATCAGGTGCAGAGGTAAAAATAATGAAAGAAACAAGACGCGATTTTTTAAAGAAAACAGGCGGCTGCGCACTCGGCATGGTCTCGTTGGCCACGCAGATGCAATACCTCGGCACAATGAACGCGATGGCGCAGAGCGCGATCGACAGCCAGGGCGACGGCGGTGATCAATATAAAGCTCTGGTTTGTTTGTTCTGGTCGGGCGGCAACGACGGGAACAACATGGTGATCCCGAATCACGGCGACACCAGTATTACCGGGATGAGCACCTATGCAAACTACTCCAGCGTCCGCAGCGGATCAACGCTGGCGCTGCCGCAGAACACGCTGCTGCCGATAGCGGTGCCAAGGTTTAGAGACAACCAGAATCAGCCTCTGTCGTTTGGACTGCATCCTAGTCTCGGTCCGGGCGCGACCAATGCGATCAATCCCGGCATCTACGAACTATACGGCATGGGCAAGCTTGCCGTCGTGACAAATGTCGGCACGCTTGTGCAGCCATTGACAAAGACGCAATATCAAAGCACGACGTCGCCAAAACCGTATCAGTTATTCTCGCATTCCGATCAGGTGACGCAGTCACAAACGAGCATATCGAACACGCAGGCGTTCACAGGCTGGGGCGGACGAATCTCGGACAAAATGACCGCCGGACAAAATCCGAGCGGTTTGATCCCGATGATCACTTCGATTTCGGGCGCGCAGCTTTTTACTGCCGGACAGATGACGCTGCCGCTGGCGATCGCCAATGCCGGCACTTCGCTGGCAGGCGTTTTGAATCCGGCGGGTTTTGGCTCAACGCCTTCCGGCGCGAACCTCGCGCGGCTTAATGCGTTCAACGCATTGCGGGCGCAGGATCTTTCGTCAAATTATGTTGCCCAGGCCAGCCACATTACCGATCTCGCGATGCAGGCGAACGGAGCTCTGCAGACGTTTCAGGAAGTCAACGTGACATTTCCCAACACAAGCATCGGCAACCAGCTAAAGCAGGTCGCACGGCTGATAAAGAAACGGCTCGATCTGAACGTCAATCGTCAAATTTTTTATGTTCAGATCGGCGGATTTGACCACCACACGGACGAGTTGAGCGGTCAAGTAAGTCTGTTCTCGCAATTCAGCCAGGCGATGCGTGCGTTTTACGATGAAATGGTCGATCAGGGCATCTCGAATGACGTTACGACGTTTACGCTGTCGGATTTTGGGCGGACGTTTACGCCTTCGGGCACCGGAGCGGCGGTCGGGACCGACCACGCTTGGGGAAATCACGTGTTCGTAATGGGCGGCTCGGTTGTCGGTGGCAATTTTTACGGCAGCCTGCGGCCGGACGGTTCGGGCGCTTACTTCCCGACGCTGACGGTCGGCGGCGAGGACGACACTACCAATCCCGGAACCAGCGCTCGCGGACGCTGGATACCGACAACATCGGTCGATCAATACGCCGCAACTCTTGCACGCTGGTTCGGCCTGCCGCAGGACACGCCGACATTGAACGCCGTCTTTCCAAATCTCGCAAACTTCCCCGGCACGTTATCGCAGCTAGGATTTTTGCCGTGAACTGACGCGATCGCTGCACAAACCCGCATGTAGTAAGGGCGATATGCTCAATTGAGTGTATCGCCCTTATTTACGTGCGGGCTTGTGCATTAAAAAGAAAAAAGGCTGCAAACCTCCCGAGTCGCAGCCCTTTTTTTGGCCTGGACGTTTGGCCGATAAAACAGGCCCAACGAAGATGCCTCTTGAATCACATAACTAATAACGGCCATATTCCAAAAAGAGAAAAGGCTGCGTCCCCCTGGAAACGCAGCCTTACGGCTAAAGCGTCGGGCCTCTTAGCAAACCCAACGACTACGCCGTTAAAAACAAATACACAATGCCGCCGGTTTTCCCGAATCAAAGATGAAACGCGGACACACGCGACTCTTTTCACTTCAACTATCAACTAACAACTATCCATTGAAACAAATTTTTCCCCTTCAATTAATAGTTGATCGTTGATAGTGGTTAGTTACTCTTGACAACAGACTGCGACTGGATATAACTTCAATAAATCAACCTGGAAATTTCACGGAAGCATTTTTTATGCACGGTCGACAACGCTTATTCCGTTCGGTTTTTCCCGCCCTTGTAATCGGGCTGATCGCTGCTTTTACTTCCACGCCCAAAACGCCGGCGTTCATCGCTTCGGTTGGAGAATTTCTCGGATTAACTCCTAAATACAGCGCCGCAATCCAGCCGTTCTTCACGACTGTGGCGTGGACAAGCCCTTCCGGTTCGACAGCGTGGTTTACAAATACTAACTGGACGCCGAGCAGGACTGCCGCTGAATGGTCAACAACCGACATCGCTCAATTTAACGACCCGGGCGTCGCGAACACTGCCGGCATCAACATGGCAACATCGCAGCTCTCGATCGCGGCCGTCGAAATGACCTCGCTGCGAACACACCCTCTGACCATTGGCAACAGTTCGGCGACACCGGGCACCCTAACGCTAAACGGCGCGACGCTGGGCGGCCAGCCGAATGTCATCCTCCGCAACGCCAGCCCGTTTGCCTTGACGCTGCAAAACAACGAGACGGGCAGCGGAAAGACGATGAACATTGCTCTCGGCAACCCCACCGACAACCTTATCCTGACAGAAGGGGTCGGCGGGATAAAAATATCGAGCGTCATCGGCGGAGCAGGCAGGAACCTGACTGTCGCCCGCACCGGCGATGGTGTTCTCACACTGAGCGGCGCTAACACATACAGCGGTTCAACGACGATCAAAAGCAACGGAATTTTGGCGCTTGAAACGAACGGCTCGATCTCGAACTCGCCGGTGATAGACATCCAGGGCGGCGGAGCATTTGACGTTCAGAGTCTTTCAACGCCATTCGTTCTCGGAGCGGCGCAAACATTGAAAGCCAGCGGCAGCGGCTCGACCGGCCAGATCTCTACAACTACCGGACGCGGTTTTACAACGTCATCAGCGAGTTCACTTATTTTCTCTGCTTTTAACGGCGGAACAACGGCTCCTTTGACAGTTTCGGGCACGGGCGGGATGGCACTGCAAGCGGCAAATCAGGTGACTGTCACCGTCTCGAACGGCGGATCGCCTCTAAATTTGGGCGACTACAAACTGATCGCAAAAGCAAACAGCGGCTTTGTCACCGGCACTCCGACATCACTGACTGTAAACGGCGACGGCGTTTGCGGCGGCTGCGTTTCATCGTTAGTCCTCACAAGCGGAGAGCTATTTCTTAACGTCGCTCCGGGCGCAACGCCCACGCAAACGTCAACAAATTCACCGACGGCAACAGACACGCCAACGCCGGCAGCTACGGAAACTTTCACGCCAACTGCAACGAACACAATAACGGCGACCCGGACGGACACGCCGACCGCCACGCCGTCCGATACCGCGACCGCTACACCGACAAGCACTTCGACGGCGACTCCAACTGCAACCGAGACATTCACGCCGACGGCGACCGCGACAGGAACATTTACGCCAACGCTGACTGCGACAGCGACCGCTACGCCGACAAGCACTTCAACGGCGACCCCGGCAAACACTCCGGCGGTGACGACCGATGCGGCTACAAGCGTAACCAGCACGTCCGCACAATTGAACGGTTCGGTAAATCCAAACGGTGTTGCGGCTTTTGGACACTTCCGTTACAGTTCGACGCATCCCGGCACATGCAATGACTTTTTTGGAACGAGGCTCCCAACTTCTAGTGCGTCCGATGCGTCTTTGGGTGCTGGTTTTGACCCGCTTCCCTATTCATTCAGCGTAATGGGGCTGTCACTGGGCGCGACGTATTATTTTTGCGCCATCGCAAATAATGGTGGTGGAATTTCATTTGGCGACATTGTTTCATTCACGACGGTAGTGACGGAGCCGACCGTAACGACAAACGAAGCGTCGCTGGTAACAGGCACGGAAGCGCAGCTCAACGGTGCAGCAAATCCAAACGGCAGCGGCGCGTTAGGCTGGTTCAGATATTCAACAACGAATCCCGGAACGTGCAGCGACAGTTTCGGCATCCGCGCTCCGTCCGGCGGAGCGGCGTTTCTCGGTGGCGGCACATCGTCTGTTGGGTATTCGCAAGGGGTCGCAGGATTGAGTCCCGGAACGACCTACTACTATTGTGCGATCGCTCTGAATAATGTTGGTCCCGGTTTTGGGTCGATCGTAACTTTTACGACGCCATTGCCGCCGACGGCAATTACAAATGCGGCAACGAACATCACAAACACAACGTCTCAGTTAAACGGTTCTGCGAATCCAAACGCCGCATTGACGGCGGGCTGGTTTCGATACTCGGCAATCGATCCCGTAACGTGCGACGACACATTCGGCACCAGAGCGCCCCTAATAGGTGGAGCATCGCTCGGTTCAGGAACCACGGTTCAGGCCTATTCGGAATCGATCACAGGACTTTCGGCTGGAACAACTTACCACTTCTGCGCGATAGCCGCGAACCTTGAAGGAACAACATTCGGCGCGGTGCTTTCGTTTACAACGACAAACGGCACGTCATCGCCGACACCGACCTACACTCCAACGGCAACTCCGACTGCAACGGCTACAAATATGCCGACAAACACAGCTACGATCACCCCGACGGCAACGGCAACGACTACGGCTACAAATACGCCGACGATCACAGCGACGAACACACCAACAAACACGGCTACGAATACCCCGATGGAAACACCGACTTCAACAGCGACAGCCTCGGCGACCGGCTCTGCGACACCAACGAACACTGACACACCCACTCCGACCCCGACCGTCGGCATCAGCGGAATCATAACTTACGGAAACGCTGTCGGTGCTCCGATGCCGCGATTTGTTTCAAATGTAACGATAAACGCGACCGGCTCGCCAAACTTAATGACGACGACCGGAGTTCCCGGCCCAACTGCGGGCCAGTATTCGCTGACAGGATTTGGAGCGGGTTCATACACGATCACTCCTGCCAAAACGGGCGGAATTAATAACGCCATAAACTCTTTTGACGCGGCAAAAGTCGCTCAGCATGTCGCAGGCATCAGCCTGTTGAGCGGCAACCAATTAATGGCGGCCGATGCGAGCGGGAACGGCAGCATTAACTCATTCGACGCGGCGCAGATCGCTCGTTTTGTAACATCTTCGCCGCCATACGGCATAACCGGAACGTGGAAGTTTTTGCCTGCAAATAAAACATATGCCTCGATCACCGACGGCCTCACAAGCGAGAATTATGCCGCTCTGCTGATGGGCGAGGTTTCGGGCAATTGGACAAACACCGCCGCCCGCCCGGCAAACCGTTTTGACCCGAATGCTTTGGCTTGGCTGATAAGTGGAGGTCTTTAGCTGCAAACCGGAAATTTTGCCGTTGGAAACGTTCAGAAGCCATTTGGAAACACCGGAAAAGCCATCTGTAAACGACAAAAAGCCATTTGGAAAAGTGACATTTTGACGCCGGGTTACAATCACGGCCATATAACGCCAGCAAGCTAACTTGATCAATATATTGCTAATCACAATCCCCCGCGAGACTACTACTGAGAATCTAAAAAGCGCTCTTCTCTTACCATTTCAGTTGAGTTTTTTAGGGTTTTTTGGCAATATAAAGTCTATATGCAATACAAAGTCAGGCTGCGCACAGCCGGTGTTTTTGGTTTCGCGGCGTTGGTTCTTTTTTTGGGGATTTTTATCGCCGCGGCTAATTCGTCGCGGTTTTCGTATCTTGTTGCCTCGGTGACGGAAGGCGCTTTCGAGAAGGACGGAGTCGAGAGCAAACGTGAAGAAGGCGCGGAAGAATATGAGATGCTGCTCGTGCAGGAATCGTTTTGGAACGACCGCCTGACTTATCCGACCGGGCGTTTTGATCAATCGTGGGTGCGGCAGGCGGTCGAGCAGGATTCGCGCATCGAGCGAGGAGTGCCGGCGGGCAGGCAGTTGTCACAGGATGCTCTGCAAACTTCTCCGCTGACGCTCGATCCGAATAGTTTTACAGCGCTTGGCCCCAAGCCGGAACGAATGACCGGCTGCGCGGGCTGCTTTGATTACGGCGTTACGCAGGGACGCGTGAACGCGATCGCAATTGACCCGACGACGACCACGCCCGACTCGATCGTCGCCTATCTTGCCAGCAACGGCGGCGGCGTTTGGAAAACGACCAACTGCTGCAGCGCCGCGACCACTTGGACATCGCTGACCGACCATCCGCTTGTCTCAACGACGGGCGTTGATACAATAACGCTCGATCCGAATAACCACAACACGATTTACGCCGGAACGGGCGATCTCAATTTTGGCTCGTTCTCGATGGGCAGCCAGGGCATTTTGAAATCAACCGATGCCGGCGCGACGTGGACGGTGCTGGGAGCAGAAGTTTTTGGCGCGGCTTACACGGAACCGGCGGGACAGTTCCCGCAATACGACGCGGTCGGGAAAGTTCGCGTTGATCCAAACAACAGCAATCGCGTCGTCGCCGGAACCAAGAAAGGCGTCTTCATTTCATATAACGGCGGCGTGGATTGGACAGGCCCTTGCACAACGAACGCATTCAACACACAGCGGCAGGACACGACCGGATTGGAACTCAGCAACATGGGCGGCGGCGTGACACGCATTATCGCGGCGGTTGGCCCGCGCGGTTTTGCGACGACGGTTCAATATGATCTCAATTTAAATGGCGCGAACGGAGTTTATAAAGGCACCGTTCCCGCGAGCGGCTGTCCGACCGATTGGACGCTTGTCTCGCGCAATGACAACGGATTTGTCTTTGGCACAAACGTCGGCGGCCCTCACGCGACCGGAGCGGATATGAACGCCGGTTCGGGCAGCCAATATGTCAATGCCACCACCGGCAATCAGCTTGGCCGCATAGACATTGCCGTTGCGCCGAGCAATCCGAATTACATTTACGCGCAGGTCGCTTCGATTGCGACTCAACCATCATGCGGCGCTGCCGGATGTCAGCTTGGCGTTTGGTCGAGCATAGACGGCGGCACGACTTGGGCTTTTATGGAAGGCTCTGCCGGCGGATCGCTGCGTGACTGCGCCGCAGGCGGCACTCAAGGCGTTGGCTCCGATACGGCCGGAAGCGGCGATTTTAACCAGAACTGGTATGACCAGGGGCTGACGGTTGATCCCAATAATCCCGACCGTATTTTTGTTGACACCTACGACACTTGGCTGGCCACGCGAACAGGCACTGACTTTTATAATGTCACCTGCGGATACACAGGCTCGGCTCTGGCAAACCACGTCGTCCACGTTGATCATCACGCGTTGGCATTTGTGCCCGGCTCATCCGACATCCTGCTCGAAGGCAGCGACGGCGGCATTTTCTCGACCTCGAACGCCTCCGCGGCATTAGAGGACACTCTTCGCCCGACGTGGGTGAACATGGACACAGGATTGAACACCATCGAATTTTATGCGGGCGACATCAGCGGCAATTTTGCTACTAGCTCTACACCCGTCGCGGTCGGCGGAGCGCAGGACAACGGTGCAAGCTCGGTTACGTTTACCGGCGGAGCGCCATCCGGCATCCAATGGCAAATGGGTCTCGGCGGTGACGGATTTTCGGGGCAAGTTGATCCGGTTGGAACCGGAACAAATCTCCGTTTATGGCAAGGCAACAACAGCGGCGGGCTTAGCCGCTGCGTCAGCAATTGCACGGCTTCGGGAGCGACATGGACGAGCAGCCGTGGCGGCTGGAGCGGCGATGTCCAATCATTTATCCTGCCGATCAACTTGTTTCGCGGCGGCATTCCCGGCGGCGACGACTGCGGTCCCGCAGGAGCGACAACCGGCTGCGGGCATCTGATCGCAGGCACGACACGTGTCTGGGAAACGATCAGCGGAACCAACTCAAGCGTACCGCAGTCTGCCTGGTATAACACAAACCCTACGACCTGCACGGCTGCGGGTCCGTGTATGACAAAGGGGACGCTCGGCGGCCGGTCATTTATCACGCAGGTTAAATACTCGCCGAAGTTTCAAAGCGTCGCAATCGTCGGCACGAACGATGGCAATGTGCAGATCGGTTTTAATCTCGGCACAGGCGTGGCAAATCAGGGCAATTGGGTCAATGTCACGGGCTCGAACGCTGTCTTGCCTAACCGTCCGATCCTCGGCGTCACTCTCGATCCATCGGTACCGGCTGCGAATGTTCCGGTCGGATATGCTGCGGTGGGAGGCTTTGATTTGAATACGCCGACAACGCCGGGGCACGTTTTTCAAGTTTCCTGCACGGCATTGTGTGCGTCGTTCACATGGCTTAATAAGTCCGGCAACCTTCCGAACATCCCGGTTGATTCGATCATCGTCAATCCTAATTTCCCGCAGCAGGTTTTTGCCGGGACGGATTTCGGGCTTTATTTCACCAACGATATTACGGCCGCGACGCCAGTTTGGGCTCGGTTTACCAACGGCCTGCCTGCCGTAATGATCTGGGACATGTCAATCGACCGCGGCAGCACAGCTCTCTCGCTCTGGACTCGCGGACGCGGGGCATATGCCTGGCCTTTGCCTGCCGGACCAATCGGAACGCCAAGCGGCACGCCCACAAATACTCCGACACCCGCGCCGACAGCGACGGCAACAAATACGCCTGTATTTACTCCGACCTTCACGCCGACGAATACGGCAACGCCGACGTTTACTCCGACTCACACACCTACCGGCACGTCAACGAATACGGCGACCGCAACAGCGACGAATACGCCAACACCGCCACCAGTGATCAGCGGAACGGTGACTTATGGCAATGCAGCTTCTCCGCCGAAATTTATTTCGAACGTTACCGTTACCGGAGAGGGATCGCCGACCGTTTTCTCAACAACCGACGCGCCGGGACCGACTGCGGGACAGTATTCATTGACCGGATTTGGAGCGGGTTCATACACCGTTACGTTATCCAAAGAGACCGGCCAGAACAGCATTTCGTCAAACGATGCTGCTCGCATTGCTCAGCATGTCGCGGCAATTTCCACATTGTCGAGCAATAACCAAAAAGTTACAGCAGACGTGAGCAACAACGGTTCTATTTCATCTAACGATGCCGCCTTGATTGCCCGTTTCGTCGCCGCTGCCGGATCGCCGACCGGTATTACAAGCACCTGGAGATTTTTCCTGCCGCCGGGCCCGACTTTCCCGGTCGGCACCTCGCCTACAAGCAGAACTTATGCGTCTGTAACGAACAACCTCGCGGGCGAAAATTACGTCGGATTGCTGATGGGCGATGTTACGGGCAACTGGGTTCCCGGCGCGGCCCGTTCGCTTCGCGGACCTGTGAGAAACACGTCGGTAATTGCTCCGAATCTCATAACATCGCCCGACAGCGAAGTAACTATTCCTATCTCGGTGAAAGGTGCAGCAAACAAGAGCATCATCTCTTATGAATTCGATCTCAGATACGACCCGACGGTGATCCAGCCTCAGGAAAATCCTGTCGATGTGACGGGAACCGCAAGCCGCGGGCTTTTCGTTGTGACCAATGCGCAAGAACAAGGACTTCTGAGAGTCGTGGTTTACGGCCCGATGCCGATAGACGGCAACGGCATTCTTCTCGACTTCAAGTTCAAAGCAGTCGGAACGCCCGGCTCGGTTTCACCGCTGACTTTTGAGCAAATAATGTTCAACGAAGGCAATCCGCGAGCAATAGCAACAAACGGCAAGGTCGAGCTTTCAATTGAGAGTCAGATCGAACAATAGATTTACTTCAGTGAACAGTTATTAGTGGATAGTTGGTAGTTCCTGCTATCCACTTTTAACTACTATCCACTGAATGAAATTGTTTTGCTTTTTAATGCCTATCTTGAGTTTTCGAGCGCTCGGACTTACACTTGAGAGCGAAAGGTGAATCTGCCTAATTACATTACTCTTGGCCGGATAATTGTCGTGCCTTTATTGGTCGTCGTTTTGCTGACGCCGGCGGGCGAGACTTGGTTTGGCATCAACGGTTATGCGCTGGCGATCGTGATTTTTCTGGTCGCGGCACTTACCGATATTCTCGACGGACAACTGGCGCGGCGACGTAATCAGGTTTCAAACCTCGGCAAGCTGCTCGATCCGATAGCCGACAAACTTCTCATTTCTGCGGCGCTCATTGTGCTTGTCGAAAAGCATCTCGCCCCTTCGTGGTCGGTCGTCGTCATACTCGGCCGCGAGTTTATCATCACCGGCCTGCGTTCGGTCGCCGCCAGCGAAGGCATCATCATACAAGCACAAAGCATCGGCAAGCTAAAGATGTGGGCGCAATGCGTGGCGATAGTTTCGCTGCTCGTCGCCGCCGCAAACGGCAATCCGCCGGTCTCAAATTTCGGCCTCGATTACCCAGCCTTCTTCTGGCGCGTCGCCGAAGTGCAAACTGCTTTTTCCGATCTTGCTAACCTTTCTTTAACGTCAAACGACTGGAAAGTCTTTGGCTATCTAGTAGGCCGCGGCGCATTATGGGTAGCCGTAGTCACCGCCATCTGGTCTATGTATGACTATTTCTCCTTCTTCATCCGCGAGCGACAGAAATCGTGATCAGAAATGCACAAGCCCGCGCGTAAGCAAGGGCGATACACTCAAGTTGAATGTATCGCCCT
>JAYVFJ010000133.1:0-2204 GCA_043773225.1 Chloracidobacterium sp. | reverse complement strand
GATTACCGAGATCAAAACAAATTCATTATTCGGCGAGGTTATTAATTAAGCCACGAATGCACGAATAAGACTTATTCGTGCATTCGTGGCTAAAAATATTAAGATGAAAAACGGGCAAAGTCGTATAGAAGTAAAGATCGGTGCACTGATAATGGACCCAAATACCAACACGCCTATCGTGGTGCTTAAAGGTATCGAATCGGAAACCGTTCTCCCCATTTGGGTCGGTGCGTTCGAGGCCAACGCAATCGCCCTGGAAATCGAAAAAGTAGTCCCGCAGCGGCCAATGACTCACGATCTCCTCAGAAACGTCATCATCGAATGCCAATTAACCGCGTCAAGCGTCATTATCACCGATCTGCAGGAGAACACTTTCTACGCCCGCATCGAGCTAAAAGACAGAAAAGGCGAGACCGTCATGCTCGACGCTCGTCCGTCTGATGCAATCGCCATCGCTCTAAGACTCGATTGCCCTATTTTTGTTGAACAAAAAGTAATTGACCTTTCCGCTGCCGCCCACCAACCCGAAGGCCCGCCGGACGATGCCGAGACACCGACTGACGACTGGCCTGAGCTTATTGGCTGAAAATTTCGTGTCTTGTAAAGTGTATTGATCGATTCAATATGGACAACTATTTTGAACAGCAAATTTTTAGTCCAACAGACGGTCGCCAACAAATACCAAAGACGAAAAGCCTGTTGCAACTGATAGCTTTCAGCTTGTCTGCCATAACGGCCATTACAGTTATTCAGGATCTAATTCATTCGCGATTACACAATTATTCCTTCTATTTCTCTGAATCATTACTGTTCAAATCATTTTGGTTTATTTTCTTTCCGCTTCTATTTTTCCAATTGCAGTATCTCAAGAAAACAAATACACAAGGCGTTCGTCGGAGAATGGTGGCGGTTGTAATTCCATCCTTAGCCCATCTATTATTAATGCCGTTAGTCGTTTTTGTTATTTCGGCGGTCTTTTATTCGCACACCTATCGCTATTATCAAACACTGACTTACACTGTTGCCGATGACATATATAAACTGCTGCTGATCTACAGCCTCTTTCCTTTTTTGTTTCAATTTTTCTTTATAAGAGCGAAATCTGAAGGCAACGAAACAGACACGATCACAGGGCCAACGAAGGTTGAAAACGAGACAAAACCTTACACAGGCGTCCTCGAATCGCTCATCATCTCAAACGGCAGAAACTACACTCCAATAGAAGTAAATTCAATTCTCTACATAAGGGCCGCAACGCCCTATGTCGCTATCCACCTCGAAGGCAAGCGCTATTTACACACCGAAACTCTGAAATCAATTAATGAAAAGCTAGATAAACTGGAGTTTGTCCGAGTTCACAAATCAACGATTGTCAATCTACGTAAAGTTGCGTCTTTCAAGTCACGCTTAAACGGTGACTACGACTTGTTGCTCGAAAACGGGGACAAACTTAGACTCAGCAGAAACTACGCGGAAAATTTCAAGCGATTCTTTCAATCTCGACCTCAGCTTAATCAGTAAAGTCATCGGGTTAAGCCGATAACTACTGATTTATGTGGAAATGTTGTCGTTTCTTTAGTACGGTTTTTACCATGAAGAATTTCACAAGTTTGTCGAAATATGCGGTTGCTCAACTTGGAATGCGGTTGGTTTTGTTGCCGCTACTTTGGTCGTTTGGCTGTTCGCAGTCAGTTGTCTCGTTGGCGAAAAATGTAGCGAATGAGGAGCCGCAAGTCGCACAATCCGACATGCCCGCATGCGGCTGCTGTTTGATCCGGGATGCTCCGGCAAAACTTAGCGACAAAGTGGTCCTATTTCCCGAACGAACAAATGTCGAGCGCGTCCTCATACGCGGCGTAATATTTGAATCGGACGGTAAAACACCGGCCAAAAACGCGGTGATGTATTTTTATCACACCGACGAAACCGGACGTTATACCAAACGGGGCGATGAACCGCGAAACAGTTTCGCTTGGTGGCACGGCAAACAGCGTGGCTGGCTGAAGACGAATGAACGGGGCGAATACGAGATCAACACCGTCAAACCGGCGCCGTATCCCGAAAACGACGAACCGGCTCACATTCACGCAGTCATCAAATCGCCTGTGCAAAAGCATTGTTACAGCATCGCCGATTTCGTGTTTCAGGACGACAAGCTGTTGACCTCAAAATTTTGGGAGAATACCAAAAATTGGTGGCGAAGC
>JAYVFJ010000132.1:0-3255 GCA_043773225.1 Chloracidobacterium sp. | reverse complement strand
CGCCGCGGGGGCTTCGTGCGGCACGAAGTGTCCGGCGCCCGCCACGACACGGCGCGCGACGAGCTTCGGCATCGAATATGTCGAGTTTGACGGCAAAATCTCGGCATTTGTCATTACCGAATACAAGATCAGACTTATTCGCGATCTGACGACAACTGTTGAAGTGAGCAGTTGGCTCGAAGAACTTCATTTTCAATTTGGCGCATTGCGATACGGCGGCGTTCAGCTTGGAAAGTTTATGGGCCATTTGAAAGATCGCGCCGATAAGTGTCTGAAAAAAATATACGACCGGCTTTTGCGGCCGATCAAAGATCATTTTTCCGGCAGACATTTAATAATTGTTCCGGTTGGCACTCTGAATTATGTCCCGTTTCACGCGCTGCATGATGGCCGCAAATATGTTATCGAAAGTTTTGAGACAAGCTCTGCGCCAAGTGCCGCCGTGTGGAGCGCTCTGCAGAAACAGCCAGCGAAGAAAATTAGAAATTCGATGCTGGTTGGCTATGCTGACGAGCGAATACCTCTCGTCGAAAATGAGATACGCGAAATTAAAAATATTTTGCCCGATCCTAAGACATTTACCGGTGACAAGGCCACCTTTTCGGGATTTATCGAGAACGCGTCAAAATTTGATCTGATACATCTGGCGTGTCATGGGAAATTTCGTGCGGAAAACCCGATGTTCTCAAGCCTGCATCTGGCCGACGGCTGGATCACGGTCCGCGATCTTAGCTCGCAAAAACTGCGGGCGCGGCTTATTACTTTGAGCGCGTGCGAAACGGGCATGAACAAGATCTTTGCCGGCGAAGAAATCCTCGGCCTCGCGCGCGGGTTTCTTGCTGCCGGTGCCGATACGCTGGTCGTCAGTCTGTGGGCGGTCAACGATGCTGCCGCCGGACATCTAATGCGGGAATTTTACAGTCATCTGCAACGCGGCGAGCCAATCGCGGCATCATTAAGACAGGCACAAATGTCTTTTGTCGAACGCGGCGAGCACCCATTCTTTTGGTCGCCGTTTGTTCTTATAGGGCGATAGCTTGACGTTGAATGTATTGCCTTACTAACTGCGGGCTTGGGCACCAAGATTTTTTTCACGCGTGTGTCTTTTTGATAAAATTAAGAGCACTGTTTAGACGGGAATAAGAGTTTAGGCAGGTGACGAAGAACATGAGAAGTTTTATAAACGGATTTTGGTTGACGATAATTCTTGGCCTGATTGGGGCATCGGGAACTGTTTTCGGACAGGGCGTTTGTGACGCAGTTCCGCGGCAAATACTTGTTAACCTTAATGTTCAGTCTGATCTAAATGCAGTTGCTGCAACTTTTGGCTTGGAGCCAACGCCGCTTGAGCAGGTTGGCATGCCGCCGACATATCGGATGGCGTTTCTGCCGACGAACACTCAGTCGCCGTGTGCTTTGCAAACAGCGATGCAGGGCGATGCACGAATTTCGCGGGTCGAGGTCAATAGAATCTTGTCATCGGTTGAGAACCCCGGGCTTCCATGGACGCTTGGACAGTCGTGGGCTATCGGCCAATCCTGGGCGATAGGCGGAAGTTCGAAAGGTTACAGAAGACAATGGTTCCCTTGGACCGTTCGCCTGCCGCAGGCACATCAGATCAATAGAGGCATCCGCGTGGACAATGGACAACCGGTCGTTGTCGCTGTTCTTGACACAGGAATCGATCTTAACCATCCAGCATTTGCCGGACGGCTCGTGCCCGGTTACGACTTTGTTGGCGGCGACACCGATCCGAGCGAAGAAGGTTTTCTGAGACTAAATCCTGCCTACGGCCACGGAACTCATGTCGCCGGAATCGTCGCTCTCACCGCGCCTGACTCGAAGATCATGCCGATTCGCGTTCTCGACGCAAATGGCGAAGGCGAGCTTTGGCGCGTAACGGCGGCCATTATTTGGGCCGCCAATCACGGAGCCAATGTTATTAACATAAGTTTTGGCTACAACGTGGAACCTGAACTTTTGAAAAATCTGCTTGATAATTGCGACGACAATCCTCCTCCGGCGGGCACACAGTTGTTTCCTGAGCTTTTGGCTAACGTTGTAGTAATCTCAGGCGCCGGTAATAGTGGCAACGGAAATTTAATTTTCCCAGCCGGCAACCGGATCGATGCTCAACTTGGTGTCGGCGCCAGCACGAAATATGAACATCTTGCCACTTTTTCTACAATGTCTGTTGGTAGAAGTGGTGACGAGAGAATTATTCGAGCCGTTGCGCCCGGTGAGGGGATTGTTAGCTCGCTACCCGGCGGACGTTACGGGTTATGGTCAGGCACTTCAATGGCCGCGCCAATCGCATCTGGCATTGCTGCATTGGTCAAGGCCGAGTTTCCCGCACTCACACCACATCAGATTGTCGAACAGGTGGAGGACGGTGTTGAATGGGACTGCCCATCGCGTCCGCCTCGAGGTGAATTTAAGACCGCCAGGGTTGATGCCTTTTGCGCCGTGACGGGCACCGTGTGCGCTCCTAACCCTTTGGCGTGTAATCAATAAAAGCATAAATCAACACATCCGGCTCGAACTGTTTCTTACAAGGTAGTCGTCAATTTTGTATGAGAGTTCGAGCCAGATCGAGGCCGTCTGAAAAGGGCGGCCTTTTTTATTTTGTGTATGTCTTTTTTGCCTGCCGGTTCGCACTGTGTTTGTGACGACACCTCAAATGCTGGGGTAAAAACAGAAATATTTAGGCAGGTAAAAAATGAAAACAGGTATTTTGAAATCGAAGATTAATAATTATTGGAAAGCCGTAGTATTTGCGATATTGCTCGCGGCATGGGTGTCTATACCGGCGTGGACATTAGTTTCGGCAGACATCACATCGTCGGTGGAGCGCTTTGCTATGTTAACGCCGCCGGGCGGCGGTGCAAATCCGAGCGGCGTCGCCGTATGGAAAGAGGACGACAACGGCCGCCGTGAGATTGACGTCGAGGTCGTAAACATCAACCTGCCGGTCGGCACGAGTTTGTCCGTAGTTGTTGACGGCAATGTGATCGGCCAGGCTGCTGTGGACAGCTTTTCGCGCGCGAGACTCAGGCTGAGAACACAGGACGGCCAGCCGGTTCCGACCGTTAATGTCGGTTCGACCGCGCAGGTGCGTAATGGAGCGGCAATTCTCGTCGCCGGCGTATTTGCTAATGGGACTCCATTGCCAACGCAAACAGGCACCGGAACGGGAACAAATACGGCTACGCCATCGCCATCGCAATCGGGCACGGGAACCGGAACTCCTTCGCC
>JAYVFJ010000131.1:0-4532 GCA_043773225.1 Chloracidobacterium sp. | reverse complement strand
TATTCGCGTCTTTTCGCGTATTTCGCGGGCAAAATCTCTTATTTCGATTCCGTCATTGAGATCATGCGTTCAAGGGCGACGCGGGCGAAGTGCTTTGTTTCGGCATCAACGACGATCTCGTTGACGACATTGCCGTCGAGGAGGTTTTCCATCGCCCAGGCGAGATTTTGCGGAGCGATGCGATACATCGTGGCGCACATGCAGAGGTCGGGGGCGAGCAGGCGGATATCTTTGTCGGGAAAGCGGTCATGCAAACGGTTGACTAGATTTACTTCGGTTCCGATAGCCCATTTTGAGCCGCTCGGGGCGTTTTCGACGGTTTTGATAATGTAAGAGGTCGAGCCATTGAGGTCGCTCAATTCGACGACCTCTCGTGTGCATTCGGGATGAACGAGAACCTGAACGCCGGGGATTTGTTCTCGTATTTTTTGAACATGCCAGTCCTTGAACCTGCCGTGAACGGAACAATGCCCGCGCCAGAGAATTAGTTTGGCTTCATGAAGCTGTTCTTCAGTGTTTCCGCCAAGTTCCTCATGCGGATTCCACAAAGCCATCTTGTCGAGCGGAATGCCGAATTTCGCGCCAGTGTTCCTTCCTAAATGCTGATCGGGAAAGAAGAACATCTTGTCAAAATCACGCAAGTAAATCTCAAACAACGGCACGGCGTTCGACGATGTGCATACGACGCCTTCGTGGTGGCCGCAAAAGGCTTTGATCGCCGCGCTTGAGTTCATATACGTGATCGGCGCGACCCTTTTCTCCAAAACGCCGATCTCGCGAAGCTGTGCCCATGCGTCCTCGACCTGATCTATCGTCGCCATATCTGCCATCGAGCAACCGGCGCCTAGATCGGGCAATATCACACGCTGAGATGGCTTGCCCAGAATATCGGCCGACTCGGCCATAAAATGTACGCCGCAAAAGACGATAAATTCCGCCTCGGTCTGCGAAGCCATCACCGAAAGCTGATAACTGTCGCCCGTAAGATCAGCATGACGGATAACATCGTCGCGCTGATAATGATGGCCGAGAATGACGACTCGCGGCCCGAGTTCCTTACGGGCAAACTCGATCCGCTCGTGCATTTCCTCAACGGCCATGACGAGATAATCCTCAATCGCACGAACTTGTTCTAAAACAACACTCATCTCACTAAAAATCATTGCGCTTATATTCAACGAGCGCAAGGACGTTGGGTGCAGGAAGGCAAAAATTAGCCACGAATGCACGAATGAAAACCTAATTCGCTATATCCGTTTGATTCGCAAGCAAAAAACTTTTTTATATTACACCGGCGATCTTTTCGATTATTAAAACAATGCCGTATGTCAGAGCGGCGATCATGGCCGCCATTGGGATCGTGAGTACCCACGCCCAGACGATGCGTCCGGCGACGCCCCATTTGACGGCGGAGAAGCGTTTGGCAGAGCCGACGCCAACGATAGAGCCGGTGATGGTATGTGTAGTGGAAACAGGGATGCCCGTGTAGGTTGCGAGGAACAATGTGATAGCACCTGAGGTTTCGGCACAGAAGCCGCCAACCGGCTGTAGCTTGACGATCTTAGTTCCCATAGTCTTGACGATTCTCCATCCGCCGGATAGTGTTCCGAGGCCGATCGCGGCGTGGGCCGAGAGAATAACCCAGAGCGGCGGTTCGGGAAGTTTGCCGCCGGGCATCATTTCAGCAAAGCCGCCCGCTACCAAAACGATGGTAATAATGCCCATCGTTTTTTGAGCGTCGTTACCACCGTGTCCGAGTGAGAAAGCAGCAGCGGAAAAAAGCTGGCCGACGCGGAAAACACGATCGACTTTGTTTACCGAAACTTTGTGAAAGATCCAGTAAACTGTAACCATCAGAACAAAGCCCAACGTCATGCCAATTAAGGGCGACAGGACGATGAATGATAAAGTCTTGATCCAACCTGCTGCCTTTAGGACGGTCTCGACATTGGTGAACCCAAAGTGCCAAATATATGACGAAATGGCGGCACCGGCGTAAGCTCCGACGAGGGCGTGCGAACTCGATGTCGGAAGCCCGAGATACCACGTGATCAGATTCCAGACAATTGCACCGACAACCCCGGCAAGCAGTACAAACAACTGGTCGTTGCCAGGAATTACGGCGATATTGATCATGTCGCCGCCGATAGTCTTGGCAACAGCGGTTCCAAAAACAACAAACGCGATGAAATTGAAAAAAGCCGCCCATGCAACCGCTGCACCGGGCGACAAAACTCTGGTCGCAACAACCGTGGCGATCGAGTTCGCTGCGTCATGAAAACCGTTGACGTAGTCAAAAACGAGCGCGAGAGCTACGATAAGCACCACCAAACTGAAAGCGGCTGTTTGTGCGTCCATATGGGCGTTAGTTATGCTTCAAAACGATACTTTCGATGATATTTCCCACGTATTCGCACTTATCGGTCGCGTTCTCAAGAGTGTCGTAGAGCTCTCTCCACTTGATGATCTTTACAGCATCGGAACCGTTCTTGAATAGATCGGCCATCGCGTGGAAATAGATCTCGTCGGCGTCGTTCTCGAGCCGCTGGATATTAAGCAGATGCTGCTCCATCCCACGGGCCGTTTTGAGAAAGGAGACCGCTCCGTTTACCTCAAATGCCTGTTTTTGGATGATGGCCCCGAGCTGCTGCGCAAACGCGTCGTTCTCGTGGATGTCATACATCACGATGGTGCGCGAGGACGCGTCGATGTAATCGCAAACGTCGTCGAGCGCCATCGACAGCGTGTATATATCCTCGCGGTCAAACGGCGTGATAAACGATTTATTAAGCTTTACAGTAACGCTGTGGGCCAATTCGTCGCACTCGTGCTCGACGCTCTTGATCCGCTTTGCGAGAGAGTCAAACTCCACGTCCGGCGCCTGAAGCATCTCGACCAGGATGGCGGCAGCCTCCTGGATCTTCACGGTCATTTGCGAAAACAGGGCGAAATACTGATCTTCCTTTGGTAAAAAGCTAAAAGCCATTTTCTTGGGTCTCCGCGTTATTTAGTTTGTTAGCAAGAATCAAATATAACGATAAGCGCTTCCGATTGTCTATCCGGCCATGTGTCTTATTTATGCGCGCCGTGTTTGATAAACACCGCCTCGGTCAAATAAACATTCAGTTCGCAAATGTCCTTTACATAATCGCCGATGCGTTCAATATGCTTGGCGACAAATAACAGACGCGCCGCGCCGCTGGCGGCGGCAGGATTTATTGTCAGCGATTCTATCAAGCCGTCAAAAACGCGGCCATATGCGCTGTCGAGCGTCATGTCGCGGGCGATGATAGACCTCGAAGCTGCTGCATCCTCAGACGTAAACGCGTTCAGGGCCTCGCGCAGCATCTCAGCCGCGATCTTGCCCATCAGCGAAAAATCCACATAGCTGTCTATCTGCGGCTCGTTATTCAAAATTATTGCCGTCTCAGCGATGCTCGTCGCATGGTCGGCAATGCGTTCTAGGATCGGTGTTATTTTTGCAACCGATACGACAAGGCGCAAATCGTGCTCAGTTGGCTGCTGCGACCCAAGTATCTCGACGCTCAGCCTGTCGATCTCTAGTTCCATTTGGTCGATCTGTTCATCGGCTTCGCAGACACTTTTCGCCAGGTCGCTGTTGCGTTCAGTCAGCGAACGCATCGCACGATGGACAGCATCCTCAGTTTTGCCGCCGAGAAGCAGTATCTTGTCACGCAGCAGATCGAGTTGCTCATCTATTTCGCGATGTTCCATTGTGTAACGGCGCTGTTCGCCGAAATTTTCCGGAACTTGCTCAATCGAATGTGAATGCAAATATTCGCTCATAAAAGTGCTCGAACGATTATAGGTCAGAGCATGTGCCGGTGTGGTTACATTATACTTAACTTTTCGTTGCCTGTGGGAAAGCGGTTGAGGTTTGTAACATCTTGTTAACATTTAAGTAACAATCGCTGAGGTATTTTCCGGCGAACGCCGCAGTGCCCGAGCTACATCCTAAAGCCTGACCCCGCAGGGGGCATTGTATTGAGCCGCAACACGCATTAGAATTGTGAAAACGGGATTTCGGAGGACTTATGAACATGCAGAATTTTGGTAAACGAACTATAGTGGCCGCGATTGTGGCAGCAATTTGGATATTGCCCGTCGCGGCGATCGCCCAACAAACTCAGATCACAGCGCCGAAGAATAAATATCCGGTTCAAACTGACGTGACTGAGGGAAACAAGGCTGCTATTGAGGTCGAAAAACAGTTCCCGCTGATCAACGACCGTGACGCGGCTCTTTATATCGAGCGCGTCGGCGACCGTTTGGCGAATGCGATACCGCAGCAATTCAGGCATTCGGAGTTTGATTACCGTTTTAAGTGGGTGAACGCCAGGGACCTAAATGCTTTCGCTCTGCCTGGCGGCCCGATGTATATCAACCGCGGAATGATAGAGGCGGCAAAAAACGAAGGCGAGCTTGCCGGCGTGATGGCACACGAGATCAGCCACGTCGCTCTCCGCCACGCGACGGCGCAGGCGACAAAACAAGGCAGCGCAAAAAATACG
>JAYVFJ010000130.1:0-29825 GCA_043773225.1 Chloracidobacterium sp. | reverse complement strand
GGGTTGGATAGCAACTGCACTAGCACCGTCGCCTTGCGGGCTTAAGGATGCCGTCACCCTGCCATCACCGTCGAATGATGGATCGAGCATGCCGCCAGGGCACGTCGGCTGCGGGGTCGCCGACGGAGTAAATGTCGGAGTTCTGTTCGCCGTCGATGTCGGCTGCGGGCTGGGGCTCCCATAATCTGTTCCCGTTGCCGTTGCCGTTGCCGTCGGAGTTGTTCCGACGGCGGCATTATTTGATTCCGCTATTGGGCCGATCTCGGCGTTGCTTGCCGGGCCGAATTTTGCCAGTGCAGCCACGGCGCAGAGAAAGAAGACGAGTGTGAAAACGAGACGCTTGCGGGTCAACGGCAACATGGTCTTTTCTCCTTCGTTATGAACCGGCAGAGTAATTCCGCCTTTTCAAGCAATTCCTTGGAACGATAGGAAGTTTAATACGGATTACATTCAAGGTCAATGAATAAAAGCCCTGTCGCTGAAAGGGACGAGTGCAATAAGCGTCCGGAGAATCTGTTCCTGAAAGGGACGCATGCAGTAGCGTCGGGAAAATCTGTCTCGGAAAGGACGCATGCAATGGCGTCCGGAGAATCTGTCCCTGAAAGGGACTTATGTAATAGCGTCGGGAGCATCCCGACGAAAGAATCACGTCACTGGCCCGTCCCTGAAAGGGACAAATGCTGTATCACAGCTTATCTGTCCCTTTCAGGGACAAAACCCTTTTTTGCACATTGGCCGTCGGGATTCTCCCGACGCTATTACATTTATCCCTTTCAGGGAATTTAACAACCGATCGTTAAACAGCGCGCGTTGCATTAATGAAATTTCTTGACATTTACGCAAATTTATGTTAGGGTGGTCAATAGATATTTGACAAATTAAACCGACGATAGGCGGCATGCAAAAGGACTCAGCGATCGCCAACCTGTGTCAATCTGTGACACGCGTTCCACTATTGCAATGTCGCGGGACACGCAACGCACGTGGCCATAAACACAATGACGACAGAGGTTAGGGTCTTAAAACCAATCTTTTGGCCATGATAATTTCACCGAAAAGTTTTTTTTCAAAAAAACGTGGGACAAAGCCAAAATCAGCCCGCAAGTCTATTAACTGCAATGTTTAGCCTGTCCCACAGACGGTGTGGGACACTTTGGGACAAAAAAGAAGGTGAATGATGGTGCTGGGAGCGGGAATCGAACCCGCACGCCCCTAAAGGCACAGGATTTTAAGAACTAAGTGTCTTTTTTTTGTTGACAACACTTACGCTTGTAAGTTACTCTTATAGAAGGAGTTACGGAGACACAAGCGGACGGATTTTGCCACAAGTGGACACATTTGGACAGAAAATTCCCCCGCGATTCCCCCCGAAATTCCCCCTATAACGATATGAAACTATACATAGGTAAGGAACACGAACAACACGGCTACTTCATAACCGCACAAAAGGACGGCAAACAAGGCACGACGCAAATGTATCGCGGTGTATTTGCCGTTTACGATCACAAGGCGGGTAAGTGGCACTCCACAAGTGACACGGGCTACACAACCCGCACGGACGCAAAGAAATGGTCGCAAGATCAGTTCGCGGAATTTACCAAAAGCGGAAAGACGGCGACTATCGCAAGAAAAAGGGGAAAGACAAATTTCACCAACTTTGCGGAGCGATACAAGGAATTTTTGCAAGAAAGCATTAAAGGCTGGAAACAGGAATGTCAAAAGGTCGATGTCCTGATTGAGTTCTTTGGCAACGACGATCTTAGGGATATTGATTTCGACCGCATTGAAGATTTCAAGCGATGGTTTGCCAAACAAACCTACACCCGAACAGAAGGCGGGCAAGAATTTACCCGCGAAATGTCAACGGTCAATCGCTATCTAGCTAGGTTGCGGCATATGCTACGCAACGGATCTGACCGCTATCAAACACCCGTTCCGACCTTTGGACACTTCATCAAAAAATCCGACGAA
This sequence comes from Chloracidobacterium sp., assembly GCA_043773225.1. GTDB lineage: Bacteria > Acidobacteriota > Blastocatellia > Pyrinomonadales > Pyrinomonadaceae > OLB17. The sequence goes on along the minus strand of JAYVFJ010000130.1, from coordinate 27,854 downwards.
AAGACGGCTAAGATAGATATTCCTGTAGATGATTTTAAGAAAGCTATGCGGGCGTGTGACGAACTATTCCCCCGCAAGCCCGAAAACCGCAAGCGTTGGAAATTGGTTATATTGGCGGGCTACACATTAGGTGTCCGTGCCATTAGCGAACTGTATGAAATACGTCGATCTGACGTAACTAGGATTGATCGGGAAAATCGGGTCGGTGCTATCACATTACAAATTGAAGATTCCCACACCAAAAAGCACACAAAAACGGTCGATATACCGACCGTGCTTTTCGATGCAATGAATGACGCCGGATGCTTTGAAAAATCCGATAACGAACGCCTGTTTATGTGGACAAAATATTACCGCGTTCCGTTCGCGGCCATAGTAGAAAAAGCACAAATCAACCCTAAAGCAACATTCAAAAGTTTGCGGTCGTCAAACGCGACGGCAAGGGATGCGTCAGGTCAGGATTTCACGGCGATTCAAGACACTTTGGGACACGTTCGGGGTAGCGATGTGACAACCACACATTACATTGCACGGGCTGCGGAAACAGTGATTGAAAAAGCTAAACCATATAACGAATACTTGAATAAATTTAATTGGTCGGACGACGAAATTCTTGACGCCGATGAACTTGAATATAAATAAAAGATAGGAGCGAACCACAATGGAAAAGGGTCAAATTGTAAAATTCAAAGAACCCGTTGACGATGATGAAACTATCGAACGGTTCAAAGTTTTAGAGGATCGAAAGGAACGTGTCTTAGTTGAATCATTGATAGGTTTTGACAAATGGCACATTAATCCGACGTTCGTTTATGACGTTGCGGACTTGGAAATAGTATGAGTTGGCTAGGTAACATCCTTGCGAATGAAAAAGCACCGCAGACGCCGGTTAATGGCTTGGAATTGACCGAAGGGGAGCGGTGTTCGATCTGTGATTGCCAAGCGGAGGAGCATTCGATTGACGGCTGCCCGAATCACCCGCGATGTTTGAATTTTTATCCGTTTCAGGATTGGCAATATCTAGCTATCGAAGATGATTTGTAACACACGGGGACGCTCTGCGAACCGCTAAGAATTAGAATTAGAGTCGCGATTATTTCACGGCTTTTTCTTTGGCTTGCGGTCTTTAAATTCCTTCGTCTTTTCAATCCCTACAACCTGTTTAATGTCGTACAAGTATTCGTGCATCCTCGGCCGCTGCCATCTTCCGGGAGGAGTCGTGGAAAGCTCCGCGTTCGAAGCAAAGTCACGAATCATCGCATCCGTCCACCCGCGTGCTTTCAAATCGCTTTTGTTGTAGTAATTTTTTTTATCTTGTGCCATTCGGCAAATATACCAAAAAACCTAAATCGAAACTAATAGCTTTTGCTAAATTAAAACGTCCGCGAACCGATAAAAAATTAGAACAGGTAGCCGTCATTGAAAAGACAGCTTCTTTCTTTCGGCTTTTGTCAGAACAGCGTGCCAGAAACATCCGTGTATTTGTGCTATGATACCCAAGCAAAATCAAGCAAATGCAGCTAAAACTAGAAGAACTTAACTATCAGCAGGACGCAATCCAATCGGTTGTCGATATTTTCAAAGGAACCGCAAGGAACACCTTCGAGAACGCGACGATTAACGGGATTAGATCGAATCGTCTAATCATATCGCCTGAAGAAATCGGGCAAAATATCACGCGGATTTACAAATCTAACGGTATCGCAGACGAGGCCGCGAAATTTGACTGTCCGACAGCCAAAGAAGTTGACTTTGCGAATGAAACGGTAAACGTCCGCCTTCCGTTTGACGTGTGCGTCGAGATGGAAACCGGAACGGGAAAGACGATTGTTTACTTGAAGACCCTTTATAAACTTTATGCCGAATACGCATTTACAAAATTTATTATTCTTGTGCCGTCGATCGCGATCCGGCAGGGCGTCCTTCAAACACTCCGAACATTTGAAAAACAGCTCAATAATATTTTTGACGTAACCCCGAACTACTTTGAATACGACAGCAAACGAATCCACGAAGTTGCCAAGTTTGCTGAAGAACAGCATCCGCAGATAATGGTCGCAACTACCGGCTCGATTGTTGGTGACAATCGCATCCTCAACCGCGAACAACGCGAAGACCTATTCGACAATATGCCATTTGTCGATCTTCTAGCTAAGACTCGTCCCGTCATTGTCATGGATGAGCCTCAAGTCGGAATGGACGCCGACAAGACCCGCGAAGCAATCGAACGACTAAACCCGCTTGCCCGTCTTAGATATTCCGCCACGCACCGAAAGGAGTTTACGAAGAATCTCGTCTATCGCCTCACGCCCTATGATAGCTATAAACAAGGACTTGTTAAAAAAATTGACGTTCTTACCGTCGTTGAGAAAAATGATGAAGCTAGTCTCAAGATCGAGCTTGTCGAAGGGAAAAATGAGGGCGGCACAATCAAGGCGAAATTAAAGGTTTGGAAAAAAAACACGGATGGTGATGTTAAATTTGCCGAGACCGGCTGGCTCAAGCGAAACGACGATCTTTTTGTGAAAACAAAGAACATAATCTACGACGGTTATGTTATCGAGAACATCCGCAAGGAAATGGAGGACGGCCTATGGCGGGTCACGTTCTATAACAAAGATGTTGAAGTTGTCGAGAGACAGATTTCTGGCAATATCGCAGCGGTTTGGGCAATGCAGATGCAGTTCCTTGTGAAAACCCATTTTGAGAAGTCGGCAAAACTTCGCCCGAAGGGAATCAAATGTCTATCATTGGTTTTCATCAATCGCGTCGCGAACTACATAGGCGAAGATCCTATTATCAAAAATCTGTTTATCGAGAAATACCGTGATCTTTACCCGCGATTTAATGAAGGCCGTGCTGCGACTGATGAAGAAATAAGCAAAGCTCAGGGTTACTATTTTGCACAAAAGAGCACCGGTGAGCTTGCCGATAACGAGGGCGGGCAATCGGAGCAAAAGCGTATTTACGATCTAATACTAAAAGATAAGCAAGAGCTTTTGTCTCTCGACAATCCGGTTGAGTTTATCTTTTCGCATTCGGCTCTTGGCGTCGGTTGGGACAACCCCAACGTCTTTAACATCGCTACCCTATCAACGACATACTCCGAAATAAAGAAACGGCAGGAAATAGGTCGAGGGCTGCGTATCTGTGTGGATCAAAAAGGCGATAGAAAATATGACACCGCAACGGCAACCGCTGAGGAGCGAACAAATTTGCTCACCGTCATTCCAAATGAAACTTACGAAACATTCGCACTTCAATATCAAGACGAGATCAAGGAAATTTACGGCACGGTGAAGGCTGGTGCTGGAATGACGCATACCGATAAGGGCGAAAATAAAAGCGAAGTTAAGTTCAAACGGAGCAAAAATAAGTCGGTAAACGACGCTCTCAAAGCCTTTTGGAATGCCCTTGCCAAAAAGACTGAATACAGCGTTTTATTTGATGATAATTCAATAATCGAAGCCGCGGTTTCGGCAATGGAAAAGATAGCGATTCCGCACACGATCATCGAGGCAGTGCTAACGACGATAGACGATATGGACGAAGAAGGTTTCACGGCGACCTACAAAGGGGATTCTGCGAAGAAAGTAGCCGCAAGGTTTTCGTCACTCGACCTGATTGAAGAACTTAGTGACGACACTCATCTTAGCTACGCATCGGTGATTGAGATCGTTACCGCGATTGCAAAAAACGATGAAGTTCTGAAGCAATGGGTTAAAAATCCGCCTCTGTTTGTGCAAAAAGCGGCGGCGATTATCAAAGACATCGAGCTTCGTGCAATGCTTCGAGGCTTGTCTTATCGGCTGACCGGTGAAACCTTTCCGTTTAGCTTTGACGACTACGCCGACAATGTCGCTGACGCAAATAAGACCATTGCCAAGACTCCCGAACGCGGTGTCTATGACAATCAAAAGATCGACAGCGATATTGAAAAGAAATTTGCCGAAACTGCCGACGCCGATGCACAAGTGGTCTGCGTTCTAAAATTGCCCAAGTCCTACAAGGTTCCGACGCCTATCGGTAATTACGAGCCGGATTTTGGCATCGTTCTTAAACGTGGTGCTCTCGACGGCGGAGCACAGACTGAATATCATTACGTTGTAGAAACAAAGGCGACGGCACAGCTTGGCGATATGTCATCCTTGCGGGAGAGCGAAAATTTCAAGATGAATTGTGCGTTCGAGCATTTTAGGGCTCTAGGAATCGAGCTCAATATCAAAGCTGAGGATATTTACAAAGCCCCCGTCAAGGAATACGCCGAATTTAAGAAGGACATAACGGCACAGTTTGCCGAATAAGAAGTTATGCCAGAAACGATTCATGACCTAATGCCCGAAACGCCGGATCTCAACGCCGAACGGCTTGCGGCTCTTAAAGCGTTAATGCCTGATATTTTTACCGACGAAGGCAAGATTAACGAGAACGAGCTTCGGAAGATAGTTGATGAAGTTCCAGGTAATGAGCGTTACGAGTTCAAATGGTTTGGAAAGACAAAGGCAAAGCACGACGCTTTTACACCTACGCGTCTTACGCTTACCTACGATGAAGCCCGCAGCATCAACGCGGACAAAAGCGAAAACATAATAATCGAAGGCGAAAACTTAGAAGTCCTAAAACTTCTACTATGCGGCTACCGCGAACAGATCAAATGCATCTATATCGACCCGCCGTATAACACGGGAAGGGATTTTGTTTATTCGGACAAGCACGCGATTGAATATCACGAATATCTCGAAAAGACCGCTGCAAAGATCGATGGTGTAAAATCCGACGCAAACCCTGAAACCAGCGGTAGGTTTCATAGTGACTGGTTATCGATGATGTATAGTCGCTTACTTATTGCTAGGCAACTCTTGAAGGATGACGGTGTCATATTTATTTCGATTGATGATCACGAGGTTGAGAATCTTCGCAAGTTATGTGATGAAGTTTTCAACGAGCAAAACTTCATCGATTCGTTTATCTGGCGATCAAGACTTGGAAAGGGATCAACATCTTTACAAACAGCTCGATTGCACGAGTATATTTTGTGCTACGCAAAACAAGCTGAAATGTTGGACTTTTTACCGGACTCAAGGATAAGCGAAACTGATTCTAGTGAACGCCTACGCCAATGGGGACAAGGAGACCGTCGAGAAGATCGTAAAACGATGTATTTCGGCATTGAGTCTGAGGAATTTGGAACGGTCTATCCGGTCAAACCAGACGGAAACGACGGTCGTTGGCGTGTGGGAAAAGAATCGATGGATAAGCTATTAGCTGATGGACTTGTAGTTTTCGAGAAGCAAGATGATGGTCGAATTGAGCCATATAGGTTAATCCCGAAAGGATCAGTAACCGAAACTGCCCAAGACTCCATTCTTGGGCCAGACGTTAAGACGACGGCACACGGATCGAAACAAATTACAACTCTTTTCGGGAAGAAAGTCTTCGATTATGCAAAACCGACAACGCTAATAAAGCACTTCGTGAAAATTACCGACGACCCTGATGCCATCTATTTAGATTTCTTTGCAGGCTCAGGCGTGACAGGCCAAGCGGTAACTGAAATGAATCTTGAAGATCATGGCAATAGGAGATTTATTCTAGTTCAATTTCCCGAACTCACAGGTGAAAAGTCAGAAGCATTCAAGGCGGGATATAAGACAATTAGCTCGGTAACCATAGATCGAAATAAGCTCTTTATTGAGAAAACAGCAAAAGAAGATGAAGGACTTGGGTTTAAGGTCTTTACACTCGAAAAATCATATTTTCCACGAACCGAATGGACGCCGGAGCCGGAAATGACCGAAGACGAAAAGATAGCTTCGCTGAGAGCTTACATTGACGAAAAGGAAAAGCAATTGCGGATAAATTTTGACAGCGACAAGCTCTTAACCGAAGTCCTTATTAAAGAAGGATTCAAGCTGACATACAAAACCACTAAACACCCCGACTTTGCCGAAAATGAAGTTCTAAATATCACGGACGGCGAAAAGACAGCCGTTGTCTGTCTTGACGAAACACTTACGGATGCAACCGTTGAACAACTTCGCAAACTGATCGACAGCAAAGTAGTTGTGATCGAACGAGCTTTGGACACAACAAAGAAATGGAATCTACACAATTCTCTAGGTGAAAAGTTTCGAGCCTTCTAGCGATTATGTGCAACCGATACAAAAGTGCCCACGATATAGAACGACTACGAACGATCTTTGCCAACGCTCCCGACGACTGGTTGACGCAATCCGATTCTAGTTACGATACCGTCTATCCGAAAAGTAATGTTCCAGTCGTTTTGCGTGTTGGCGGGGAGCAGATGTTCAACAATTTTCAGTGGGGAATACACCCGTCATGGGCTGACAAGAAAAGCACAATCCTAACGAATACAAAAAGCGAAGAAGTTCTGAAAAAACCGACGTGGATAAATTCGTTTCAAAGGCGTCGATGTTTGATGCCGGCTGAAGCGTTTTACGAACCCGCAACGGTTGACGGCAAAAAATATCAGATGAGGTTTGAACTAACAAGTGGATCTCCTTTTTGTTTTGCCGCGATATGGGAAAAAACAGACCGCTTTGGGGAGCCGCGAAATTGCTGTTCGCTTTTGACGTGCGAACCTAATACGTTGGTCGGCGAAATTCACGGTCGTATGCCCGTGATCTTACGACCTGACCAATACGACGCTTATTTGAACACTCCGCCCGAACAGGTCAGCGATCTTATGCACATCCTTTTGCCTTTCCCGTCCGATGAAATGCGTGGCGAATTTGATAGCAAATCAACCTAAACCGATCCTAGCCCGCAAATGCCGGAAAAACCCTTTACAGGGCGATTCTGTGGCAAATAAACGCACATCTCACGGATGCAATGGCGTCTCCGCCGTGCTAATCTACGTCCGTGCAATTCTATTTACCAACCGAACCATTATCCGACCTTACCTTGCCCTATTTACTTTATCGAATTTCGGCGGGCTTTCCGTCGCCGGCGGCCGACTATGTTGAGACCAGGATCGACCTTGTAAAGCATCTAATCAAAAATCCAAGTTTCACTTTCTTTGCAAGAGGCAAGGGCGATTCTATGTTTCCCGCGATAGATGACGGCGATTTGTTGGTTATAGACCGCAAGGTTGACCAACCGAACGGCTGCATAATTTTGGCGTCGATCCATAACGAATTTTTGATGAAACGGCTATATAGATTTCAAGATGGTTCGTTGGAATTGCGACCTGACAACCCGAAATATTCGCCTATCCTTTTACCGTCTGAATTTGAAGGCGATTTTGAAATTTTCGGATGCGTGATCTGGTCGATTAAAGATCAAAGATGCAAGCAATAGCGTTAATAGACTGCAATAACTTTTACGTTTCGTGCGAACGGTTATTCCAACCGAAACTTAACGGGCGTCCCGTGGTAGTTCTGTCGAATAATGACGGTTGCGTTGTGTCGCGTTCGCAGGAGGCTAAAGACATCGGTATTCCTATGGGCATACCCTTGTTTCAAATCAAAGATACAGTTCAAAAACATAACATCGCGGTCTATTCAAGTAACTACACTTTATATGGCGATATGTCCTCCCGCGTTCACGATGCCATAAGCCACTTTTCAAATGAAGTTGAGAATTATTCGATAGACGAAGCGTTCGTTACGCTTGAGGCGAATCAATATTCAAATAGCTTTCATAACACAGGCATCGAAATTAAAACGGCGGTTAAAAAGTGGTCCGGCATACCAACGTCAATCGGCATTGCACCTACAAAGACACTTGCAAAAATTGCGGGCGATATAGCTAAGAAAAATCCGCACGGCGTGTTTGATCTTACCGACGCGGCACTCCGCGAACGTGTGCTAGAAAAAACAGACATTATCGACATTTGGGGTATCAATACCCGAACGGCAAAAAAGTTACACGCATTAGGGATTTACACCGCACAGCAACTCCGCGATTTGGATCTGAAAGCTGCCCGCAAATCTTTAACGGTTGTGGGAGCTAGAATCGTTCAAGAATTGCAAGGCGTCCCGTGTCTATCTTTAGAACTTGTTAAACCGAAAAAGCAAAGCATTTGTTGTTCGCGTTCGTTCGCGGGAGAAGTTAAGACGTTCGGCGAAATGGCGGAGGCACTAATCAATTTTGTATCAACGGCCGCCGAAAAAATGCGGAAACAAAATCTAGTTACAAATGCCGTCAGCGTCTTTATTGAAACCAACCGTTTCAAAGAAAAAGACGTGTATGCAAATTCGGCAACGATGAAGGTCAATCCGACCGATTCAACACGGGAGCTAATAAGTTATGGATTACGTCTAATGCGGTCGATCTATCGCCCTGCTTACGGCTATCGAAAGGTAGGTGTCATCTTGTTAGGTTTGCAGCCAGTTGACGGCGAAACGCGACGGCTATTCAATGACAATCTTTACCTCCGCGACCGCGATTTAATGAATACGTTGGATGCCATTAACGAAAAATACGGGCGTCAAACTGTGCGGTTCGGATTATCGGCAAAGCGATATGTAAACTGGAAAATGAATCGCAATTTTTTGTCACCAAACTTTACGACCGCGATGGATCAAATCTTACAAGTCAGATGATTGTAGTGGGTATAGATTCCGATGTTCGTATTCTATACCCACTACACCATTTAATAACTTTTTATTTGGGCATCGACTTGCTCCGCAGTTGGTTCGGTAACGACCTCCGCGATGCGAGCCGTCAACTTGTCGAAATCAGCTTGCGATAGATTCAATCGTTTTAATTTGGATCGTGTGTAACGCCAAAAGAGTTTCCTTTCGACAAACGGCCATTTAGATTCATCGTTCACATATTCGCCCGCGATGGAACTAATATATTTTGTTCGCTGACGTGCTTTACCGTCATCGGAGCGATACGATTCTACCAGCTCAAAAACAATGGAATATCGCTCCTTGATTTTTACTAAATCGGGTTGCCTGACCTTCGCAGCTACACGTTCCGACTTTGTGTATTCAAATGGAACGCCGATGTAATCGCTCTTTATTGGTTTTAACTTTTTTCGCCTAATTCTTATCCACATATTTACTTAATCGCGGAACCCAAAACAGGAAACCTCTTTTCTAAATCCACTTTTGATGCCCGCGACACTGGTTTAATTTTTGGCATAACCGCGGCAACGAATGGCTTGATATAAAGTGCAAATCGTTCTCTAATTTTTGTAGCTTGGTCGTTGGTTAAAATTCCGTTATGCACATATTCAAGAAGATCTTTTTCAACGACCGACCAAAACGCCGCCCGCACCCTAAGACTTTCAACGTCGGTTGATCTTATAGTTGGGTACGCCTTTAAGATGTCATGCATCGGCGTAGAATTATTATTACGATAATAGCTTACTATTAAGCAGATAATCGCTTCCCCGTATCTGCGTTTTATTCGTTTTATTTTGGGTGTAAATTTTCTCATTTCAATTTATCTAATCATTCCTTTCATTTAATTTTGTTGTGCTTCGGCCCAGTGCGTGGCGAATAAAGTCAGCGGCATTCATCTGCTCCGGCGTTGGGTTGTCTTTAACTTCACTTGGAATAAAGGACCAAGACGTTTCGCATTTGCGACAGAAAACTTTGGTATGGTGATAGATGTGTATCGAACCTGTTTTGAACATAGTTCTTCCATACAAAAGCTCCCCAATTTTATGCCCGCACTTGCGGCAGTATTTTTCTACAATTTCCGTCAATTTAATCACCTACAAATCACTTGTCATTTTCCTGTAGTCGATTGACATAGAGTCAAGCTACCTTCTATTGATAAATCCCCCAAAATATTAGCTACACCTACATCCAATTTATCCGGCGATGCGGTCCCGTAATGTAGCTAAAACATAATTCTTTGCGGGTAGGTATTCGCATCTAGGACTACGCGGTTTTCGCATTAATATTCTTTTCATCATCGCGGTATTTTAGATCGCGTTTTGTTCGATGTAACCATTCCACAATTTCGACCCTTATCTGTTTCGATTCATCATCATCGACCTTCACGCTCCCGCTGCGTCCCGCGTTACGTCGCGTAGCGTATGCCCGTGCTTGTTCGGCTGCATCCGGCAAATCATCACCATCAAAATTAACCGTGTCAGTGTGAAAGTTTTCTCTGGCTTCAACAAATGCCCGCGTATGTTTTAGCAATAGCTGTAAATCTTTTTCCTTATATTGTTTCAAATTCATTGCTCACCTCCGTCAAAAAATTACTTAACTTAGCCCGCAGCTCCCGCCTTTTTTCTATTGCTGCGGTCTTTTTATCTTTCGCTAACGATAGGGCGAATTGCACTTCTTGCAACGAAGTCTGTGCATCATTGTAAGCATCCAGTAGCGGCTGAATTTCAGCGACCTTTTCTTTCAATAAAAGTTGCAGCGATGTTGTATCGGCTTCGATTTCGGAGAAACTTTTTTCGACCTGATCAAGGGCTTGTTTCGTAGCCGCGATTTCGCAAGCAGTAATCCTCATAGGATATGCTTCCAAAGATCGCCGAAGCCCAATTATTTTTTCCTGTTCGCCGTTTTGAACAGCAGCTTTCAAATCCCCGATGATTTGCTTTTGTTCGCTTCGTAAAGTGGCCGCGGTTGGTTTGGCTAAAATGGCGTCTATTGTTGCCATCACACTTGGCTGTTTACTTTGTTCGTTCATTTCCATACTTACACCTCATTCCTTCACATTTGGTTGTCCCGCGACACCATGAATATTTTGGAAGCGTCGCCGACGTGAATCGCAAAAGCTATTGCTGATTGTCGATGCGACGACGCTTCATTGTGCGGGCGGAGAAGCAGCAAGGTCTAAAACCATGCTACGGCACTTACTACCCGCAACGGGCAAGCCTAAGGAGATGCTGGGATTTTAACAGCATTTATTAAACCTGCCCTTTTGACACCGATAGAATTGCGTGACGATTATCGGCGTCAAATATTTCAAAGATCAATGGACGCAGCCCCGTTGTTGGCACTATTAAAACTGCGTCCACTTTCAACTTGTCCTATGCCGACAAGCGAAAATAATCTATGTGTTCGCGGACGCCTTTCGGTTCGCCAACCAGTCAGGTCGATCCTTGCCGTTATAAACATCGTGAATCAAACTTCGCATCCGCGATTCGGTCAACGGTGGTTTGCAGCAAGCCGCGTTATATTCCCTTAGCTCCTGTGCTACGGCATCCTTGCCTTTTTTCCACTTGAGGCTTCTACCCTTTCGCCAAAGCGACGGATACCTACAGCCCTCACGCAAGATCGTTGATTTCGACAACGCAGGTGAATTTGGTTTTGCACTTGTCGGTTCGCCGACCTGTGTTGTCGCCTTCCGTTCGTTCCGCGAATCAAAATAATTCTTAATCGCGTCCGGCGTTTCAATCGGTTCAATTAAATCCTTCCATTCATACGGGCGACCTGATGCGTGGATCGAGGGCGGCAATACCATAACCAAGCCGTTCGTCTTGAAGTCCATAACTTTGGCTGTATCGTTGTGATTGCAAATGCCTTTGTCATTTCTAAAATACAGATGAAAACCACGGCCAGAATTTGATACCCGCAATGTGTCAAAGTCCTCACCGCCAGTGATCTTGTAAAATGCTTCAGCATCGTCAACGTCAACACAAACAATGTCATCTGGCATATACGCTCCGACATTCAACCCTGGATTTTCTGCGAAAAAATTCATCAAGGATTTTTTTGACATTTTGCGGAGCTTCTCCCGCGTCCAATTCCTTAGCGGCTTTTTTCCACGTTCAATCAAAGGTGTAACTAGCATTCCTGCATCTATGTATGCCTCAATTTGTTCTAACCTATTTAATCCCTTCCACTTCTCCAGATTCGATATATTCCAAGTTCGATTTATCGTCCCCCTAACACAACAATCTATTAGGGAACTGGAGCCATTTTTTGGCGTCGGCAAATAGTAAAACGGCTTAGGATTTTTTCGCTTCCCGTTTGGCATATCTACCCGTATCAACTCCCCGCGTCCGACCAGTGACCTTAGTGCCTCAACAATTTTTTGGTTGCCACAACCGATACTTTTACGGATCGTTTTTTGTCGCACAAAACAGCATCCTTCTGCTGCGTTGTTTATTACCCTTGTGACGTAACCTTTCACCTTAAATTCAATTTCCCTTTGCGACAATATTATTCGCTTGTCGCGGCATTTTGGTTGACGCGGAGCGTTGCCATTTATGCCGATATTTGCTATACTACTCATGTTTAATAATTTGAATGGCTGCCTGTGCTTGTAACACATTATGGCGGCCATTTTTTTGTCTAAAATTTCAATCCATAGGTTGTGTCTTGACCAAACGGTAAAACTGTGCAACACTGATTGTTTGTATCATTTGTGATACAAGAATAGATTAGCTCCATTGCACCTACGAAGTCAAATATTTAATGAACTCGTTTGGCAAACAAGGGTCAAGCGGCCAGATTATTTTCTAAAAAGTCTGGGAGCCTTGCTCATCCTATAGTTGCTTGTAGTGGGTATAGATTCCAGACAGTGTAATCCATACCCACTACAAGCCTGACGGCTTAGATCGAAATTTTTTTTGCCGCATCGCGGAGCCGATTTGATACCTACATCTGTTTGATGCGTTATTGTTTTGGGCTAGGGTTTCAGATGGAAGAACTGTCGCAAGTCATAGACCGGTTAAAGAGTAAAAAAAGCAAAAACGACTTTGACTGTTGGGTAGTTTTCCGGCCGCGATTAAGGTTGGTTTTTTGGTTCGGCTAACCACACATCTAATTCGACAAGGGATGCTTTTTCGTCGGCGGTGTGTTCACGCCTTGCGGGAGTTGTTTCGGCAGCAAGGTCAAGATCGTCGGAAAATGCGAAAGCGGGGAACCTAGAATTTTTGATGTTAGCCTTTTCCCATTCCTCAACCACGTCAAGTGGATAAGCACGGTTTTTGCCCATAGGTATGGAAGGCAAATGTTTTTTGCCTTTGCGTGTCCGCAAGCGATAAAGGAATTTCTTATACGCTTCTTCATTCGCGTCTTGATAGGGTAGGAATGCTTGCCAACGATCTAAAAGGTCTTGTGCGGATAGCATTGCGGGCTTTGTCGCCTGTGTTTCGTCGTCAATCGTGTTTTCGACCGCCAACTTCTTCATACTCAACATTTTAGCAAATCCGCAATGCTAAACGAAAAGCGGTCAAAATTTGGGAAATTCCCCCGATAATTCCCCCTTGCCGTTGCAAAAAAGGAAGGGCAAGATTTTGCTGTGTAAGCAACTTGCCCTTAAACCTTTACGTTGTAATCATTTGCGGTGGTGCTGGGAGCGGGAATCGAACCCGCACGCCCCTAAAGGCACAGGATTTTAAGTCCTGGGCGTCTACCAATTCCGCCATCCCAGCACGGGTTTAAGATTAGCACGAAGTTTGAGAAGAGGGGAAGAGGCGAACAGGAGAAGAGGGGAAAGAGAGCAAAACTTACTTTTTTCCTCTTCCCTCTTCACCTTTTCTCCTTTTCTCACATAGATTCGTGTATATTGTAACCGATGGATCAAATTGCCTGGATACTTTGGCTTGTGCTTGCGGTAGGGTTGATAATCGCCGAGATATTTACGCTTGGGTTTGTGCTTTTTTGGTTTGGGATCGGGGCGTTGGCGGCGGCGATTGTCGGATTTACAGGGCTTGGGTTTGGCTGGCAGTTCGCGGTTTTTGCGGTTGTGTCAGTTGTGCTTACGGTAATGTCGCGGACTATCTTTGCCCAATATTTGCCGCATAATGACAGCAAAGCGATGAGATCGGCTATTGATTCGCTGCCGGGTAAGATCGGCACGGTTTCGACGGCCAGCAAAGGAGCGTTGAACGAAGGCGCGGTCAAAGTGTTCGGCTCGACATGGACGGCTTATCCGCTGGAAGGCGAGTCTGGTTTGATCGAAGGCGAAAAGGTCGAGGTGGTCGAGGTTAGAGGTTCGTCAATTTATGTTCGCCCGATGAGAAACGAACTTCCTGAATGGCGGGATAATAATAACGAATAAAAAATCTCAGATAGGCTTATCCGGGACTTCGGTTACGTCTTCCGAAATATCCAGATCCTGAGCGGTGTCGATATCGTCTTCATCCTGATTGGCGGTGTCGTGTATGTTGTCAAACTCGATCATTTCCAGCTTGACCTCGTCGCCATTTGGCTCGGACAGGCCGTCGCCGTGGAATTTCGCAATAACGACCGTGATATTATCCTCGCCGCCGTTTTGGTTGGCTTCGGTCACAAGCTCGACGCATGCGTTTTGAAGCTCGTCAAGATTGTCGTTAACGATCCGCTGCATATCGGCCGCCGGAACCTTGTTGGATAAACCGTCGCTGCAAAGCAGAAGAACGTCATTCCTATGCGGCAGCACGCGTGCCGAAACGGGGTAGATCTCGTTCTGAGCGCCGAGCGCCTGCAAGATCACGTTCTTTAGAGTATGAGTCTCGGCTTCCTCGGCAGATATCTGGTTGGCGTCGATCAACTGCTGAACGAGCGACTGGTCTTTTGTCACCTGATATATTTTGCCGTTCCTCACAAGGTAAGCGCGGCTGTCACCGACCTGGATAATATCAGCTCCGTTTGGCGTCACGCCGACGCCGGTGAATGTCGCGCCCATTCCCTGAAACTGCGGGTCGCTTCTTCCCTGTTGATGGATGAGATAGTTAGCAAAAACCGTCGCGTTGTGAAGTTTGTGGATGAGGTGATGATCAACGTCGGTGTCAGCTATCGTTTCGTCAGGGTCCTCGTGAAGCAACTTTTCGCTTACGGTCTCGACAGCCATCGTGCTTGCAACTTCGCCAGCCAAGGCGCCGCCCATGCCGTCTGAAACGGCCATTACGACGCCGTTTTCGTCAACCTCGAACTTCTGACTCTCGATAATAAACTCGCCGTCATCCTGCGAACTTGTCCAGGCCTTTGCTCCTGAGACATTGAGCAAAAGATAATTGTCTTCGTTGCCTTTTCGGACGCGTCCGATATGAGATGTAGCGTGAACCTCAACAGTGAACATAATTGACAGTCAAAAGTTTATAGAGTCGTGAGTCGTGAGTCAAAAAAAACTTTACGAAAGCGCCTGATCGAGATCCTCAATAATATCCTCGACGTCCTCGATGCCGACCGAGATTCGGACAAGGCCGTCCGTAATGCCTAGTTTATCACGAGTTTCCTTTGGAACCGATGCGTGGGTCATCGTTGCCGGGTGTGAGATCAAACTCTCGACGCCGCCGAGGCTTTCGCCGAGAATACATAGTTTAACACTTTCCAACACTTTTTTGGCATTTTTTAACGAGCCGGTCTCGAACGCGACCATCCCGCCAAAACCCGTCTGCTGACGGCGCGCCAATTCATGCTGCGGGTGAGAAACGAGGCCGGGATAATATACTTTTTGAATGTTTGGATGTTCGGCGAGAAAATTTGCGATCACGCGGCCGTTCTTGTCGTGTGCTTCCATGCGAACGGCCAGTGTTTTTGTGCCTCGCAGCACCAAAAACGAATCGAACGGCGAGAGGATCGCACCGATGCCGTTCTGGACAAACCCAATCCACTCGGCGTCTTTTTCATCATTGAGTGCGACAAAACCGCCGACGCTGTCCGAATGCCCGTTCAAATATTTTGTCGTTGAATGCACGACAATATCAACACCAAATTCGATCGGCCGCTGAAAATATGGCGACATAAAAGTGTTGTCGCAGACGACCTTGGCCCCGTTTGCATGAGCGAGATCGGAAACGGCTTTGAGGTCGGTGATGGTCATGATCGGGTTTGTCGGCGTTTCGACAAAGACCATTTTTGTGTTCGGTTTAAAAGCCTTTTCGAGTTCCGAAACGTCCGACGTATCCGCAAGGTCAAACTCGACACCGTAATTCGCCAGGATCTTGCTAAATAGCCTATACGTGCCGCCGTAAGTATTGTCGCCGAGAATGACATGTTCACCGGCTTTTACAAGCTTCAGCGTCGCGTCGATTGCCGACATTCCCGAGGCAAATGCGAAACCGAACTTTGCACCTTCGAGGGCTGCGATGTTTTTTTCTAACGCTGCTCGGGTCGGATTTTGAGTCCGGGCATATTCGTAGCCTTTGTGCTTGCCGAGGCCGTCCTGAGCGTATGTCGATGTCTGGTAAATTGGAACGCTGACGGCTCCTGTGGCACTATCAGGCTCGTTGCCCGCGTGGATTGCTGTTGTAGAAAAACCCATAAAAAGCGTAAACCAACTGTAAAGATTTTATATCGTTTAGCCCAAACCCGCTAACGAAATTTCTTTCTTTTTTGGAACGGAAACCAACTAAGCGAAAGACGGCACATTTGCACAAGCCCGCGCATCCGCAAGGGCGGTACACTCAATGATGAATGTATCTCCCTTACTAACGCGCGGGCCTGTGCATTTTAGAACAGTTCGACTCGTCCGTCGGCCACACTTACATGCGGCTCGCCTTCGTTGAACATCATCCTTTCAAATGTCAGCAGCGAAACAGAACCTGCTCCACCAACCGCCGTGAACCTCAAATTCAACAACACGCCGTTTTGGTCAATCGGCATCGGGCCATATACAACCACCCGAAGCAAGCCCGGCTTATACGGATTAGCGACCACCATAAGCCCTCGGCTTACTGTTCCTGTCAGAACGGCCGGATGTTCCAGTGGCTGGATCACCAAAGGATCGTATCTCAGGTTGAATTCATACGAGATGATGGCCTTATCTGCCGCTCCCTGAACGCTAACCGGGATGACGATCTCCATGTTCACCGGCGTAATAACATGCTCAGCCGTGACGGTGATCGGTTTCTCGGCGATGCTGCCTTCTTCACTGTTCACTGTCCACTGTCCACTATTCACTGTTCTCGGGTGTGTCGCCGGATTCCAGTTGCCGCTGGCCTCGCCAACCAAAATTGCTACAAAGTCCTCACTGGCAACATTGCTTGTAACGGATGCATAAGTCCGGCTGTCGTTATACGGCGGTGTCGGGAGCGGCCCTGTCGGCAGTCCGGGTAAATCCGCAGTAAAGAACTTCCACTGGCCGGCATTTCCCGTGCCTGTCAGGCCTGCCGCAAATCGTGCGATCAATGCCGCGTCATTCGACGACACTGTCCCGTTGCCGCTCACATCCGAAGCAAATTTCTGATTCAGGCTTGCGAACGGCACCAAATTGCTCACGCCCTGTGCCACTCTCGCAGCGTCGTTTGACGTTATCGAGGTATTCGAGCTGCCCGGCTTGGACGGTTTTATCGTGTAAGAGCCTGCTCCAAAGCCCGTCAGCAAGTATGTCCCAGACGCTCCCGTAACGACTGGTCCAACCGGCGGAGCACCTGCCGTGCTTGCTACCGACACATTCTGCACAAACCGCGGCGGCACAGGATTGCCGAGGGCGTTTCCGTATGTGATCGATCCGCTGATCGACTCTGTAGTTGGCGTAGGTGTAAATGTTTCAGTTGCGGTTTCAGTCGGAGTCAAGGTTTCCGTAGCGGTGGGCGTATCAGTCGCCGTAATCGTTGGCGTTGGCGTGAAAGTTTCCGTAGCAGTCGGCGTTGGCGTGTCGGTCGGTGTCGGCGACGGTGTAATGTTTGTCGTTGTAAACGAGAGCACCGCGCCGAATGTCATTCCTTCAAAATTCGACGCTATTGCGCAGAAGTAATAAGTCGTTTCCGGTGAAAGTCCTGTGACAGTTTGCGCGTAGGGCTGAACCGAGGTTCCGGAGCCTAGAGATGTGCCGCCGCTTAGAGGAGCTCTCGTCCCGAATGTATCGTCGCACGTTACCGGATCGGTTGTTGAATACCGGAACCAGCCCGATGTCAATAAGCCGTTTGGATTTGCCGAACCGTTCAACTGAGAAGCTTCGTTCATGACGTTCGTGGCCGCAAGCGTAGTTGTCGCCGGTGCCCCCGGTGTCGTAAAACTGAATATCTGTCCAAAACCGAACCCAATATTATTCAGAGAGATCGCACAGTAGTAGTAAGTTGTTCCCGGGGTCAGTCCATCAATCTCGTACGAATAGGCGACAGGCGATGTGCCGCCTCCAAGAAACGCCGCTCCGCTGAGTGGGGCTCGGGTGCCAAAGCTGTCGTTGCACGTTCCCGGATCGGATGTCGAATACCGGAACCAGCCCAACGCACCGGCGGCGTGAGGATTTGCCGTACCATTGAACTGTGCTTGAGTGTCTGTTACGAACGCCGCCGGGTAGGTTATTACGGTAGGCACTGTCTGTATCATTGTGAAGGAAAGGACCGAGCCGTATGACACGCCGCCGACGGTATTGTTTGCGATCGCGCAATAATAGTAGGTCGCCCCCGCTGTAAGGCCTGTTGCCATGAATGAAAATGGGATCGGGCTAGAGCCGGCTCCCAGGGATACATCAGAACCACTCGAAGTCGGAAGTCTCGTTCCGAAAACGTCATCGCAGTCGCCCGGGTTTGCTAAACTGTAACGGAAATGCCCAAATGCCGCTTCGCCGTTTGGGTTTGCCGAGCCGTTCAATTGCGCCGACGTGCTCGTAATACTCGTAGCAGGGTCGGTCGTCACGGTCGGCGTATTAGCCGGGGTCGCCGTAAAAGTTGGCGTGACAGTCTCTGTTGCTGTCGGCGTATCGGTCGCGGTATTAGAAGGCGTCGAGGTCGCTGTGTTCGTCGGACTTTCAGTTGGACTTGCCGACGGCGTAAATGTTGGAGTAAAAGTAGCTGTTGAAGTTGGTGTATTCGTTGCCGTATTTGTCGGAACTACGCCGATCGTAATCGAGCCGTCAGTGGGCGCAGGGGTCGTAGTCTGTCCATTGAACGTAAAAACAAGATTTGGCGGGTTTGGATTTGTGTTCCAATGCAATTGCGACGTATTGCCGTCCGAGCCAATAGCCGTAAACCTGAGCTTGAACAGCGTACCGGCACCGGCAAGCGGAAGACCACTACTACTAAAACAGGCGACTTTTAGCAATCCGGGTGTGTTGGTGTTATAAAAACAGGCCCAACCCTCGCTGATAGTTCCGGTGCCGGTAATGGGAGGAGTTTGCGGCGTAATGACCGCCTGATCATAGTAGAGATCGAATTGAATTGCAATGATCTCAAAGCCGGTCGTATCCGTCACCGTCACAGGAGCCTCGAAATTCGATCCCGCCGCCACGTTCATTACCGGGGCCGTTACCTGAATCGGCATCTGGGCCGGCGTCATAACCGCAAAACAAAAAATTGCGGCGAGCGATAGGGCTAAACTTGAAAAATGTTGAAGCCGGAAAGAGGATATGTGCTGCATTATCTATTGTCCTTATTTTTTATATACCTAAGCCAACGAGGGAACCTGTCGTTCATCTTATAACGAGAAGCGGATTGGTCGGAAAACGTAGATTCCCAAATACTATATACCGGAATGTCACTGTTTACAAGCAAAATATGGCCTTCCGGCATTGAACTATTTAGGATGCAGCATTTTACAGCATCCGCCAGAGAACAAAACGCGGCCCTGTGCTAAAGCCGCGTAAGGAGTGGCGCTTTTTGAGATCAGTTAGAATAATACCACGTGCGCGTCTGTTGCCGTCATCGGCAGGCCTTCGTTGAGGATAAATCTATCCCATGTGAGCGGCGATACTGAACCGGGCTTTCCGACGGCTGTGAATCTGAGGTTTAGAAGCACGCCGTCGCTGTCTATGGGCATCGCTCCATAGACGACAACACGCAAAAGCCCGGGTTCGGCCGCATTTGTCACAACCGAAAGCCCTCGACTCGCAGTTCCCGCCACATCGACCGAGTTTTCCATCGGCTGTATCAACGCCGGGTCATATCTCAAATCGAACTCGTAAGAGATGATCCCCTTATCAGCCGCTCCCCGCACATTGACCGGAACAACAATCTCTCTATCAGCCGCCGTCGCAACATCCTGAACCGTGACCGTGATCGGTTTCTCTGTCTCAATGCTGCCTTCGCTCTCGACTCTCCACTCTCTACTCGCCACTCTTCCCCCCGGCCTCGCACCGTTATTTGCCCAGTTTCCGGAAACATCGCCCATCAAAAAGCCGGTGTAGTTTTCGCCTTCGAGACTGGAATTGACCGACGGGTAAGTCTTGCTTGCAGGGCTGAACACCCAGTTTCCCGCTATTCCGAACGGCGGAGCACCGACTACATACTTGCCGATAAATCCGGCATCGAATGACGAGATACTGCCGTTGTTGCTGACATCGGCAACAATCAACTGGTTTCCCGTCAGCAGAACGACGCCCGCGGCGTGCTGTGCGATCCTGGCAGCGTCAAATGAGGTTATGCTGTTTTGTCCGGTCGTCTTTGCAGGCGTAATTGTGTAGGAACCGGCGCCAAAACCGGTGAGCGTGTAGGCACCGCCGGGGAAATTGGAAGCCGCTGAGACATTTGGCGAACCTTCGGCGTTGAGCAGGACATTTGAAACAAAACGCGAATTTGGAGCGCCGATCGCATTCCCGTATGTCACGATTCCGCTGATCGCGGCCGAGGGCGTCGGGGTATTTGTGGGCGTGTCCGTTGCGGTAAGTGTTGCCGTCGGGGTGTCGGTCGGCGTAAAAGTTTCCGTCGCAGTCGGCGTCGGCGTATTAGACGCTGTCGCGGTGTTTGTCGGCGTCGGCGTCAGCGACGCTGAGCAGGTACTCAACAGGATTGACACATCGTTTCCGCTAAGGTTGGCGGCGGCAAGGTCTTGCCGTGCGTCGCCATTAAAATCGCCGACTGCGACCGAATACGGCTGAGTGCCGGCGGCAAAGTTTACGGCAGAACTAAAACTTGCGGCTCCGTTGCCTAACAAGACGGACAGGTTGAACGCACCGAAGTTGGCGGTGGCGATGTCCTGATTGCCGTCGCCATTAAAATCTCCGACGGCGACGGAATAAGTTCCGCTGGCGGCGGGAAAATTGACGGCGGCGGCAAAAACGCCCTCTACGTCGCCTATCAACACGGACACATCGTTCGAGTTGTAGTTTGACGTAACCAGATCCTGGTTGCCGTCACCGTTGAAATCGCCGGTGGTTATGGATGAAGGCGCCGAGCCAACGCCGTAATTTGTCGGTGAGCCAAATCCACCCGTTCCATTTCCCAAAAGAACCGACACCGTTCCGGCATTTGTATTTGCAGTAGCGAGGTCGCGTTTGCCGTCGTTATTAAAATCGCCCACGACGAGATTGTAGGAAGTGACGCCCACGCTGTAGTTTGTAAAGGCTCCGAAACCGCCCGTGCCGTTGCCCAGCAAAACAGAAACGCTCGTCGAACCGAGATGGACAACTGCCAGATCAGGCCGGCCGTCGCCGTTTAACTCGCCGACCGCGACCGCGGTTGGGTTAGCACCGGCGTTGAAATTTGTGGCAGTGCCGAAACTGCCCAAGCCGTTGCCCAGCAAGATAGACACGTTATTCGATATCTCATTGGCAGCGACAATGTCCTGTTTGCCGTCGCCGTTGAAATCACCTACGGCGACTGAAAAAGGAGTAGAGCCGACGGTGAAATTTGTTGCTGCGCCAAACCCGCCCGCGCCATCGCCTAACTTGACCGACACGTTGTTTGAACCCTGATTGGCAACGGCGAGGTCCTGTTTGCCGTCACCGTTGAAATCACCGATCGCAGTTGAGCGGGGACTGGTGCCAACGCCGGAGTTTACAGCCGGTGAGAATGTTGCGGGACTGCAGGCCTGAGGCGTAACCGTGAGGCTGAATGTTTTGGACACGCTCGCTCCGCCGCTGTCAAAACTCGTGATCCGCACGCCGTATATTCCGGCCGGGTGCGCGTTGGTCACTCGCACGGACCCTGTCGCCGGATCGCTTTCGAGCTTGCCCTTGAAATTGGTCGTGGTGGAAACACTCATCCTCGCGGACAGCGTCGGCGCGGCATCGGGGATCACGGTCGTATTACCGCCTGCCATTATTGACGTATCGGGGTAATTGCCCAGCGTAGGATTTGTAGCGCTCGTCGGCGTCGCAGTCGGGGTTGACCCAAGGACGATAATGCTGCCTGTCATGCCGGAATGAATTGAGCAGTGATATGGATAGGTTCCGGCACTGGTAAACGTAAAGGTGAAATTTTGTCCATTTGACAAAGTGCCGGAATTCCAAAGATTGCTGTTGCTGGTCGTCGTATGCCCCGAGCCGTCAATATTGGCCCACCTAACCGTATCGCCGATATAGACCGTCGGATTTTGAGGGTCGAATGAAAATTTAACAATATTGACGTTAACCGTGGCAAACATTCCAGCCGGATTAATTGGATCTAACACCGGCGATGCTGCTGGCGGTTTGGGCGCAGCGGGAATAGGCATGCCGCAGAAAAAATCGGTGTATTCGATAGAAGAAAAGCCTGCGGCGCCGGCACCGGAGACGGAAACCGTCGAAAACGCTGCGAGAACTGCAAATAATGCGATTCGCATTCGATTTGATCGCAAAAAATGTATGAGTTTGGGCATAGATACTGATTGTCAGGCAGGCGAGAATTGTTTTACTGCTTTCGCAGAGAATTATATGTCTTTAGAGCTAAATACACAATAATATTCGACCGTGGACTCTTATCAACTGTTCACTTTTCACTGTTCACTATTCACTGTTTACCTTAAATGGGTTAGAATGTGAAACGAGTTTCGTTAAACAATTTGATTCGTGATCTTTTATTAGCAGAGAGGCGTAGAACTATGGCTGATATTGAATTGGGTGAAGCTGTTTCGCCATCTGAGCGGCGTATTGCGGGCCGCAAAAAGCTTATTATTGACGTCCGGTTTGAAGATGGCGACGGGACGGGAATTGCTAACACGCGCGACATCGGCGTGGGCGGCCTTTATATGACCACCACTGCACTTCTCGATACCGGAATGCCCATCATAATGACAGTCAGCATTGGAGGCCAAACGCTCGATCTCAAAGGCGTAGTTGTATATTCCGACCCGGGCCACGGCGTCGGCGTTAGATTCAAGGACCTCGATACGGCGGACGAAGCATTGCTTCAAAACGAATTGGCACTGGCCTAAAAGTAAATTTATGTTTGATCAGTTCACACTCGGTATCGAAGAAGAATTTCAGATCGTTGATCCCGCTACGCGCGAGTTGAAGTCGCATGTTTCCGAGATCCTTGAGGAAGGCAAACTTCTGCTCGGCGAAAAGATCAAGCCTGAAATGATCCAGTCGATGATCGAGGTCGGAACGGGCGTTTGCGCAAATATTCAGGAAGCTCGCGAAGACCTGTCTAAACTGCGCTGTATTATCTCCGGCCTTGCGCGAAAGAAAGGCATGGCGATCGTCGCGGCCTCGACTCATCCTTTTTCAAAATGGTCTGAGCAGGAAATATACGATGGCGATAGATACAAATTGCTGGTTGACGAGCTGCAGATGGTCGCACGCAGTTTGCTGATCTTTGGACTTCACGTCCATGTCGGGATACCTGATCTCGAAAAGCGTATCCAGGTAATGAATGCGGCACGTTACTTCCTCCCGCATGTCCTGGCTTTGACCACGTCGTCGCCGTTTTGGCTGGGATTTAATACCGGCTTGAAATCGTATCGGTCAGAGGTCTTTAAGAAATTTCCGCGCACCGAGATACCCGACACTTTTGAATCGTATCAGCAGTTTCAGGCCTATGTTGACCTTTTGGTCAAGATGAACTGCATCCAAAACGGCTCAAAGATCTGGTGGGACGTGCGGCCGCATTACCTCTTCCCGACACTCGAATTTCGCATTTGCGATATCCCGACCCGCGTTGACGACACTATCGCCATCGCCGCGCTGTTTCAGGCAATAGTCGCGAAATTGATGGTCCTCAATGAGGGCAATATCGGATTTCGCATCTATAAACGACGGTTGATACTCGAGAATAAATGGCGTGCCATTCGTTACGGTTTGGATGGCAATATGCTCGATCTCGGCAAGGAGAAAGAGGTGCCGGCACGCGACCTGATCCGCGAACTTCTCGATTTTGTTGATGACGTCGTCGATCCGCTTGATTCACGAAAAGAGATCGAGCACATCCACACCATCCTCGAACGCGGCACGTCCGCCGATGAGCAGCTTCGCGTTTTTGAGGAAACCGGCGGCGACTTTAATGCAGTTGTAGATATGCTGATGGAACGCACACTCGAAAACGTGCCGGAAAAGTGTTTTGACTGATTCAGTTTAAGTTTATGAAAGCTAGCGGTTTTAATTGGCAGATATGGGTCGGATTCATCCTGTGCTTCTTTGCATTGGTCAGCTATCCAATTATCTTTGCTGACTTGCCGTTGACGCGCAATGCGCCGTGGATCAGCTTTATTTTCTTTGCAGTCGCGCTTGTTTTTGTGATCGTCGGTGTGCGGCGAGCCTTTGCATCCGGTCGCGGCAAGTTGTCAAAAGTGAGCGCGTCTATATTGGCTCTTCTTAGCGGTGTTTTCCTCGCGCTGTTTATTTTCGGAGCATTTATCATGGCGACTTGGCTGCCGAAATCTGCCGGCGCTCCGCAGGTCGGGCAGAAAGCGCATGACTTCTCTCTCGCGGATACAGGCGACAAACAAATCTCCCTCTCCGGATTGCTCTTAGATAAAAAGGGCGTGATCCTCGTTTTTTATCGAGGCTACTGGTGACCGTTCTGCATCTCCGAGTTGCGGGGAATTCAGCAGAACATTGATAAATTTACGGCGGCAGGCGTCACGCCGGTTGCAATCAGCGTCGATCCGCCTGCGACCTCACGCGATCTTGCGCAGCGATACGGCATTACATTTCCGATCCTATCCGATCCAAATCTGGAAACGATCCGCCGATACGACCTCGTGCATGAGGGTGAAGGCGAAGACGGAAAAGGCATCTCGCGTCCGGCAGAATTTTTGATAGATGCGAGCGGAACGGTTCGATGGTTGAATTTAACTGAGAACTATTGGATCAGAGCAAACGCGGACGAAATGCTTGAAAAAGTGCGGACTTTGAATTAGGAACAGAAATCAGCCACGAATGCACGAATAAAACCGAGTGGCTACGCTTTGTGTTTTAACGCAAGCTGTAGAAAATGATCGAACAAAATGCGGCCGTCGCGGCTTTCGTTGGGGTGTTCCCAGCGGGTTGGATTTTTTGACCAGTCTTCGAATGATTTTTCGAGGTGGAATTGGACGCAGTAGATCATTTGCCCGTCGGAACGCTTGACCATCATTTGATTTTTGCAGAGGTATGAAGTTGCGAGTAGTTTGAATCCGGCAGGAAGCCCTTCGACCTGAACGCCGTGGTTTTGCCAGACGCGGAGGATGTCGTCTTCTTTTGTATAGTCCTGCCAAACGCCTGATCTCTCGTCGTCGTTCCCTTCAAAGATCGGGTCCGATTTATCAATGATCTTTACAAAGCGGTATTGGTATTCGATAACGCGGTCGGTGCGTTTTTTGTCGAGATCGAGGTCGTCAAGTGTTTTGAGTTTTGCATCAAAGGCGAGTGCCACCAACTGATGCGCTCCGCAGATCGCAAGCACCGGGATTTTTGTTTTGTGAATAAACTTAGTAAAGCTGGCGATATGCTCAGGATTGTAATAATCAAAGTCGGCGAACGTTCCGCTCATCACGATCGCGTCGGGGTTAAACTTTTTTGCCGCGTCCGCGATCTCGGACAGATGCACGGTCATCGTCTTCGGATTTTTGACCAGCCGCAGGACATTTTTGGCGATGTTGTTGCACGCCATTCCCGAAACTTTGCGTTCAAATTCGAGTTTGTGCTCGGCCGTGCCGTCCCAGTCCTTTCGGGCCAGATCTGAAAGATCGGAATCATATCGCAAAAGATCATTGACGATCAAAACCTTTGCGTAATCAATACGCTTCTCGATCGGCTCGTATCGGCAATACGTGCGTTTGTTATAAGGAAACGGAAGCTTTTCTGATTCGGTTACCTTTGCCACTGCATCATACATAACTGTTAATTTGATGTTACAACGCCGAACGAGGCGCATCCTTTGATTATAACATCAATTGAGGCTTCGTAAAGACAATCGGAAGTGAAAACTTACCGTTCGCCTTTTCACTTTTAGACTTTTTCACTTTTCACCTTTTCTCTGTTTTGTTTCCCGATCGAATAGCGGCATCGCGTCGCCGGGGCCGTAAGCGTTGATCTCGGTGCGGAGCATTTTTATCAGAGCTGTGCGGTCAGGTGATTTCCCTTCTGTAAGAACGAGCGAGCGCTGCCATGAAGTTTCGAGATCGTCGGCGATGCATGAGATTTGTGAAATATCATAGGGAATCGCAAATTCGCGGCAGCCGATACGCGCAAAAACCCGCAAATATCTCGCCGTCGCCAGATCGGGACAAGAGAATCTGCGTCTCCCTACTTTCAGCTCAATTCCGAGCAGCGTATAAAGTATCTCCGCTTTATTCTCGCGCACGGCAATGTCGAGATGCACAGAGCGAGTTCGCCCAGTCCGCACTTGTGTCTTATACAATGTCGGAAGCCAATCGCCTGCGAGAGTTTCGTAAATTTTTTTTTTGACACTCACAAATTTCTAATTTCCAACTTCAGTTTTCTACAGTGGATAGTGATTAGTGATAAGTGAATAGTCAAAAAACTATCCACTATAAACTTGTCACTATCCACTGCAGAAAATTAAAACAAGCACGCCGCAGTGACTTCATAAAGAATCGGCTATCTCCTGAAAGCGGCTAAATAATTTGCCGACGTGGACGCCGTCCATTATCGTGTGATTTGCCTCGACGGACAGCGGCATTTTTTTGATGCTGCCCTCGTCGAACATTTTTCCAAAAACGATGCGTGGCACGGTTTGCGTCTTATCAAGACGCGTTGCGTGTTTAAAACTTGTGAATGAGACCCACGGAATGGCGGAATAATAGATCAGGTCAACGCGGTCGGGTTCTACGTCAAAGGTTTTTAAGGCTTTGTATTTTTCGAGCGCGGCACGGCCTAATCGGTTGAATTCAAACACATCATCCTGCATCTGATAGTAGCTAAACGAAAACGTCTCGTCCTCATTCAAGATCGTTTGAGTTGCGTGTATCTTATCAAATTCGACAAGCCGCCCTTCGAATAGCCTGATGCGAAATTCGCGTATCTCATTTGCTGCTTGCTGCACGCAATACAATGCAGACAACGAGAATGCCAGATCGTTTTGTTTGCAGAAGCGATAAAGATGAGTTACATCAACTTGGGCAGTGAAATTGAAAAATGGATCGTCGTAATTTTGGAAAAACTCGTATGTAGTTCTTCGAGGCCATGCGTCAATATCAACTTCGGTAAACATCGTTCCTCAACGCTCTGCTCTGATGACCGCACTCGGTGCCTGGGAAAACTTTTCGATCACGCTGTCGCTGAAAATGCCCAAATAAAATACCCCGACAGCCGTTATGATCAAAGCTGCTGCAAGACCGGCAGGTATTTTTGGCGCGAGCCAGTCGGATGTGCGTTCGCGGAAGAACATCACAACAATCAGCCGCAGATAATAATATGCAGAGATCGCGGTGTTGAGCACGGCAACGACGACGAGGATTGTGAGCAGGGGATTTCCGGCTTCAAGCGCCGGGCGAAAGACGAGCACCTTGCCCATAAAACCGGCCGTCAGCGGCAGCCCCAAAAGCGAGAGCATAAAGAGCGCAAGCGAGAATGACAGAACCGGCGATTTGAAGCCGATGCCGTTGTAATCTTCGAAATCGTTGCGGCGGTCGTTCTTTTGGGCGAGCAACGTAACTATCGCAAACGCTCCGAGATTTGTTACGGCATAAGTTAGCAGATAAAACGCGACCGACGCGACAGCCTCGTCACGCGCCTGCTCGGTCTTTGCCATTCCTGCTCCGACAAAGCCGACTAGCGCATAGCCTGCGTGAGCGATTGACGAATATGCGAGCATCCGTTTGACGTTTGATTGCATGATCGCGGCAACATTGCCGATGAACATTGTGAGCATCGCCATCAACGCAATAGCGGTGATCCAGGTTTGATGAAGATAAACGGACGCCTGAACGCTCGCAACAAACGGAAAGCCGAGAACAAAAACG
>JAYVFJ010000129.1:0-2158 GCA_043773225.1 Chloracidobacterium sp. | reverse complement strand
CCTCGATCCGCCGAACGCTGATACTTCTCAAGTTTATGGCCACGGCTCAGCGCGATGTGGATAAATACAGAGCGATCGAGGCGAGAATTACTGAGCTCGACCGCTAGTCGTCTCCAAATTTCGCACGCCAGATCGGAGCGATCTCGTCCATTACCTTGCAATCGCAGTAACCGCCATTCTCATTGAGCCAGCCGGTAATCTTGCCAAAATTTAGACGGTTTTCCATCATAAACCGCATTGCATATTGCAGGCTGTGGTTACATTCGCTTTCGTAAAGCTCATCCTCGACAAAATCGAGCAGGCCGCTGATCGTGTTCTGTGCAGCCGGGAGCATATCGAGAAAAGCTTGCAGTTCCTCGCCGCTAAGTTGTTCGAGATTCTCGATCTCGCGTTTTCTTACAATTGGCATAAAGTTAAAAATCCGCTTCCGATACCCGCGCCATTTCCGCTCGTTCGGCCTCCTCTATCTCCCGCTGTTTGATACCCTCGCGACCGTCGTAGGCCGCAAATTTTGGCAAAAACAAAGCGGCCCCAATAACAGCGATGATACACAATGCCCCACCGGAGATGAGTGCTGTTTTGACACCAAAGCTTTCAGCGACGATCCCCATTTTAGCACTGCCGAGCATCGGGCCGGTCAGATAGCTCATCATTTCGATGCTGGCGAGGCGACCACGAAGAAAATTTGGGATCGTCTGATTCCAGATCGCTCCTCGAAAGATGCCCGAGATCATATCAAAGAAACCCGCGGCGGCGAGGAAGATCAATGCCGGTATCAGGCTGTCAACGAGTCCAAAAAACAAAATGGCCACGCCCCACAAAACAGCGGCGACAATCACAAACAACCCATGTCGATGAACATTCTTCGTCCAGCCGGAAGTAAGGCTCGCAGTCAACGCACCGACCGCGATCGCGGCAGGAAAAAAGCCAACATACTTATCGCCATAAACAACTGCAAGAGCCGGATATAAAGCTTGCGGAAATGCAAAGAACATCGCCGCAATATCGATAAAATAGGTCCCAACAAGCTCTTGCCGCGAAAAAGCATATTTCCAAGCCTTCTTTGTCGCTTGAAAGCTCGGCTTTTCTGCATTCTCAGGCGGCGGCACGAAACGCAGCATAAAGACCGCGATGAGCGATGCTGCAAATGTTACGAGATCTATTCCATAGGCTACCGACGGACTCAGTTGCGTTGCTATCACGCCTGCAACAGCCGGTCCGACTATCATGCCTATGCTAAATCGAACGGAGTTCAGAGCCATCACCGACGACATCATTTCGGCTGGAATGACTTTTTGAATAAACGATTCGAAAGCAGGCCGCTGTAAAGCGGCGAGTCCCGCGTGAGCTGCAACGACAACGAAAAGCACCCAGATCTGCGGCGTCGGCAATAGCGAATTTAACAGCAATACCGCCGTTAAGAACGTCTGTCCGACTTCGGTCATCCGGAGCATTTTTCTCTTATCAAGGAAGTCCGCCAATGCCCCACCAACAAACGCCAGACAGACCATCGGCACAAATTCGGCGAGGTAGATATACCCGACCATGGCCGACGACTGCGTCAACTGATACATCTGCCACGGAACGATGATAAAGGTCATCATCGAGCCGAAGAACGACACAAGCTGGCCAAAAAATAACAGCCGATAATCGCGCGAAGCTCGCAGCGGTGACAGGTCGATCAGCATACGAAAGTCGTCTTAGCAGGCATTTATTGAATCTCGCTCAAGATACTTTCACGGTATCATAATCGCAAAAAAGCGTTTAGAAGTGTCGCGCGAATTGGCAACGATTTTGGTCTTACAGTAGAATCTTACCGTGCTTGCAATAGTTTATCTGCTCCTCATGGTTGCGCTCGGCGATGCGATCGGCCGACGGTATTTGCCGTTTCTCTCGATCCCGCACCGGTTGGCGTCTGCATTTTTGTGCGGACTGCTTTTCAGCAGTTGGTTTACGTATTTCATCGGCTATCTGTTCTCGGAGTCGTCCAGCCCGATGTTTTGGGCAAACGCCATCTTTTTCGCGGTCTCGATCGCTCTGATCTATTTCCTCAACCGGGGAACGCAGGACGCCGGCCCGACCACGACGATCGATTCATCTGAGACAGAATTCACTCGCTGGGATTGGACCGTCGTCGGCATATTCTTCCTCTTTGAGA
>JAYVFJ010000128.1:0-9748 GCA_043773225.1 Chloracidobacterium sp. | reverse complement strand
CGTTTACACTCGCGTTTCCGCCCGCAAGAACTATTGCGACTTCTCGACAAGTTTCAAAAGAGTGCGAATCGCGACACCGGTCGGGCCTTTTGATTGATGGGGTTTGGCGGTGTCGCACCAGGCGGTTCCGGCGATGTCGAGATGAGCCCATTTGGCTTTGTCAACAAATTCCTGGATGAACACGGCGCCCATAATCGTTCCGGCTTTGCCTCGCGGGCCGATGTTCTTGATGTCGGCGATATCGGATTTGATCTGCTTGCTGTATTCGGCGCTGAGCGGCAGTTGCCAAAAGCCCTCGCCGACGTCCTTGCTGCATCCGATTATCTCGTCAACGAACTTCTGATCGTTGCCCATGATGCCAGTGTTCAGATCGCCAAGAGCGACGATGACAGCACCTGTGAGAGTCGCCATGTCAACAATGCGGGTCGCACCCTGCTTTTCGGCATAAGCGACGGCGTCGGCCAGTATGAGGCGGCCTTCGGCGTCTGTGTTGAGTATCTCGATGGATTTGCCGTTCATGGCGTGGACGACATCGCTTGGCCTCGAAGCTCCGCCGTCGGGCATATTCTCAACCGCCGCAACGATGCCGATGACCGGAATGCTCGGTTTGAGCAAGGCGATTGCCCGCATCGTTCCCAGAACGGTCGCACCGCCGGACATGTCGTATTTCATCGCGTCCATGCCCTCGCCGGGCTTGAGCGAGATGCCGCCGGTGTCGAAGGTGATGCCTTTGCCGACGAGCGCAAGCAACTCGCCTTTTTTAGCGGTGCTTTTTGACGGCGTGTATTTGAGAACGATCATTTTAGCCGGCTGCGACGAACCAATGGAAACGCTCATCAGCGAGCCCATGCCCATCTTGGTCATCTGTGCTTCGTCGAGAATGTCATGCTTCAGCCCGACCTGTTTTGCCATCGTGACGGCACGTTTTGCCATCTCGGTCGGATGCAGGATGTTTGGCGGCTCGTTGGCAAGATCGCGTGTGAAATTCATCGCTTCGCCAATCGCCTGGCCGCGTTCGATGCCTTTCTTCAAATCGCCGGGTTTAGCACCGTCAACACAAACCACAAGACCCGAAACGGCCTTTTCATTTTTGTCCTTGGTTTTGTATTTATCCAGCTCGAATTGGCTGGTAATAAATCCCTGCACGGCATTCTGCGCAGCCTCGACAGCATCGCCGTCAAATCGCGGCAGAAAGCCGATGCTTTTCACGTTTCGAGTCCGCAAGAAACGAGTCGCCGCTCCGGCAGCGCGAGCAACAGATGAGCCTTTATAATCTTTTTTGTCACCGACGCCGACCAGCAACAGGCGGCTTGCCCGAACACTGCCGTTCGAGGCAAAACGAAGCAGAGCGAACTGGCCGACGTCGCCCTTGAATTCCTCAGTCTTTATAACCGGCGCGATCAGGCCGCCTGTCAGCTTGTCGAGGTCTTTTAACACGCCGCTCGCGGGCTTTTCGCCCTTGAATACAGCCACAGCCAACGCTTCGGCATTAGCCTCGGCAAAGTTTCCCGTAATACCCTGAAATTTCATCAACACCTCAATATTTATTTATGTTTTGAAACAAAACGCTTTAATATCTATAACTTATCTAAGGTTTTGTTTCAACTCCTGCCGCGTTTCTTTCTCGATGGTCTTCTTCATTTCGGTCTCGCGTTTGTCGTATAATTTCTTGCCCTTCGCCACGCCGACCTCGAATTTTATACGGCCATTTTTCCAATAGATTCGCGTTACGACGAGCGTCATGCCCTTTTGCGTGGTCTCTTTTTCAAGCTTTTCGATCTCGCGGCGATGCAGCAGCAGCTTTCGCGGCCTCAAAGGCTCGTGATTGTTGATATTTCCGTGCGAATAATGTGAAATGTGCGACCCCAACAGCCAAACTTCGCCTTCCGAGATCGAAACATACGACTCCTTAAGCTGTATTCTCCCCGCCATGATGCTTTTGACCTCGGTGCCGAGAAGCGCCGCTCCGGCCTCATATTTGTCGAGAATATGAAATTCGTGAAACGCCTGGCGGTTATTTAGTATTTCTTTGTCCGTGGACATAAATTACTATTCTGCATTCCGGCGAGCCGATTCGCAAAGCGGTTTGACAGACCGAACTGCGGAAACGTAAATTATAGATACGCTGGGAGATCGTCTAACGGTAGGACTGCAGTCTCTGGATCTGCCTATCGGGGTTCGAATCCCTGTCTCCCAGCCAAGAATTAGTCGAGAGTCGAGAGTCAAGAGTTTGAAAGCACTGCTCACGACTCTCGACTCTCGACTCTCGACTCTCGACTTCTATGGAAGACTGGCACGAGACACAAGTTCGCGTCCGTTATGCTGAGACCGATCAGATGGGTATCGTTCATAATGCGAATTACCTTGTTTGGTTTGAGGTCGGACGAAGTGAATTTTGCCGCGCGAAGGGCTTTTCCTACAAGGAAATGGAGGAAGAGGAAAACGCCCTGATGGTTGTCGCTGAATCCTATTGTCGCTATAAATCGCCCGCTTATTACGAAGACATTTTAACCATTCGCACGAGGGTCGAAGAGATACGCAGCCGCAGCCTAAGGTTCATTTATGAGGTCCATCGAGCGTCTGACGACATGCTTATTGCCGAAGGAGAGACGCTACACGTCGTGACCGACAAGGATAAAAAGGTCCGAATGCTCCCCGAAATCTATCGAACCCGTCTGCTCGATAAACACGATCAAGCTTTTCCCGCCGACCACGCACCGAGTTAGTTCTAAGTTCAAAGTTCAAAGTTCAAAGTTTGTGGATTTGTGAACAAGTATCTTGAACTTGTAACTTTGAACTTTGAACTTTAAACTCAATCCATGCCCGGAGCCGGAAGAGCAGAAATTTATTTCATCACTGCGATGATGATCCTGATCGTCGTTGTTTGCATCGTGTCTGTTTATTTTTTCTTCAAGACTTACAAAAAAGAGATGCGGGAAAAAGAGTTGCGAAATGAAAAGAAGCAGGGAATTCAGAACCCAAATTCTGAAATTTGAAATCTGAAATTTGAAATTTAAAATGCCGCATCCGAATCTCTTAAACAGCAGTTCAACGGCTCTAGTGGTCGTTGATATTCAGGAAGCCTTTCGCGATGTCATTCCGGATTTTGCGGCAATTGCACAGCGGGCTTCGATCGCTGTTCGCGGGTTTCAAATTCTTGGTGTTCCTGTCATCGTCACAGAGCAATATCCGAAAGGTTTGGGCCGAACGGCGGAAGAGGTATTAAGCGTATTGCCGTCCGATTTCGAGATTTTTGAAAAGACCGCGTTCAGTTCTTGTGGTGCTGAGCCGTTTGTTAATAAGCTCGAAGAATTGGGCGTAAAACAAGTCGTTCTTTGCGGCCTTGAAACTCATGTCTGCGTAAATCAAACGGCTCACGACCTGCTTGATCGCGGTTTTCAGGTGCATGTTTTGTGTGATTGCGTGACCTCAAGATTTGAATACAACAGGCTTGCCGGTTTGGCAAAGATGCGTCGCGGCGGCGTAATCGAATCGTCTATCGAAATGGCATTTTTCGAGCTGATGCGTGATGCAAAACACGAACAGTTCAAGGAAATTCAGAAGTTGATCAAGTAGTATGCTTTTTTGAGCATCAGTTATCAGTTACTTCGAAATGGATATTTTTTCTTCGCTAAATCCACAGCAGATCGAAGCTGTAAAGACGACTGAAGGGCCGTTGCTCATTCTTGCCGGCGCCGGCTCCGGCAAGACGCGCGTGATTACGGTGCGGATCGCGCATCTGATCGCTGAAAAAGGAATAACGCCTCACAACATTCTTGCAGTTACATTTACAAATAAGGCTGCGGGCGAGATGCGTGTGCGTGTTCAGGAATTATTGAAAGAGGAAAGACTGCAATCGGCTCCGTTGATCTCGACGTTTCACAGTCTCTGCGTTCGTATTCTAAGACAAGACATCGAGAAACTTGAAGAAGGTTACAAAAAATCGTTTACGATCTATGATACCGATGACACGCAGAAGATCGTAAAGGCGTGCATCAAAGAGCTTGGCCTTGACGAAAAGCAGCTCGCACCGCGTTATGTTCGAAATGCAATCAGCGCGGCCAAGAATCGCGGCGAGGATTATGAGACGTTTGCGTCGAAGGTCGAGCAGCACAATGAAAAACAAACGTCGGTTGCCAAAGTTTTTAAGATGTATGACGACCGGCTGCACATCGCGAACGCGCTTGATTTTGACGACCTGTTGATAAAGACCGTAAAGCTGCTGCGCAAGTCGCCGGAGACGCGCGAGAAGTATAACGACCGGTATAAATATATTCTTGTTGACGAATATCAGGATACAAATCCGCTGCAATTCGCGTTGATAAGTTTTTTGACCGAGAAGCAGCAGAATATTTGCGTCGTCGGCGACGACGCTCAGAGCATTTACGGTTTTCGGCAGGCGGACATTCGGAATATTCTCGATTTTGAGCAGCATTTTCCGACTGCAAAAGTCATATTGCTTGAACAGAATTACCGCTCGACGCAGACGATCCTTGACGTTGCTGATGCGATCATCTCGAACAACGTTCATCAAAAGAAAAAGAAGCTTTGGACGGCAAATCACGGTGGCGAGCGGATATTTTATTATCAGGCTTATGACGGCGACGGCGAAGCGCGATTTGTCGCGTCGAAGATCGAGGAGCATCAGCGTCGAAATACGAATGACCGTGTCGCGGTTCTGTATCGCACCAATGCCCAGTCGCGTTTGTTTGAGGAATCACTTCGACGGCTGAGGATCGAATACAACATCGTTGGCGGCTTCTCGTTTTACGAGCGCGCTGAGGTCAAGGACATCATTGCCTATCTCAAATTGGCGATGAATCCTTTTGATGACATTGCTTTGTTGCGTGTAATAAATACGCCGACGCGCGGCCTTGGCAAAACGAGCCTCGATGAACTGCAGCGGCTGGCGAAAGCAAACAGTTCGTCGCTGTGGATGGCGATCATGGCATTGACCGATCCTGATTTTCCGGCTTTGGTGAATATGACGCCGCGAGCTAAAACGGCGATGCGTGCGTTTCGCAAAACGATCGAAGATCTTATCGAAAAAGTGACATCGTCGTCGGAATCGGGCAAGGCAGTTTCCGAAGTCGTCATTGCCGCAATTGAAGATACAGGTTACGGAAACGCTTTGCGTATTGAGGCCAGTGACGAATCTGAAGCTCGTCTCGAAAATCTTGAGGAACTGGTGAATGCTGCCGTTGATTATGACAAACAGGAAGAAAACGGTTTGCGTGATTTTATAGACCACGCCGCGTTGACATCGGACACCGACAAATACGACGAGAAAGCCGGCGTAACGCTGATGACGGTCCACATGGCAAAGGGATTGGAGTTTCCGGTCGTGTTTCTTGTCGGTCTCGAAGACGGCATTTTCCCGCATTCGCGTTCGATAGACGATCCAAAGGAACTCGAAGAAGAACGACGGCTCGCTTATGTAGCGATCACGCGGGCAGAAAATATTTTGTATGTAACGCACTCGATGCGGCGGCGTTTTTATGGCGAAGAGATAGCCGCCGAGCCGTCGCAGTTTCTTAATGAAATGCCGCTCGAACTTATCGAAGATCTTTCTCAAAGCGCATCGTGGCTGTCATACGCTCGCGGCCCGCAGGCGATGACGGCAAAGGCAACCATAAGCGCCCTGCGTGGCGAGAACGCTCCGCCAAAACCGCGAAATGTTTATGCGGGAAAGACATACAACAGCACCGAAGCGATAGCGGAGTTTTTTAAGAAGAAATCAGAAACCAGAAGTCAGCAGTCAGAACCGCCTGCGTCAGCGGGCGGAATTCTACCCGATTTGGATCGACCGTCTCAAAGTCCAAGCCGGTCTGCATTAGATAAACTCCGCTCCGCAGGGTCGCAAGAAAACCCACAACCCGCAATCCGCGATCCGCAATTACTCGTTGCCGGTTCGCATGTTCGGCACGAAAAGTATGGCCGCGGGCTTGTGCTCCGGCGCGAAGGGTCGGGTGACAATGTGAAATTAACCGTGAGCTTTCCCGGTTTTGGGCAAAAGAAACTGATTGAGAAATTTGCTAACCTGCAAAAAGATTAGTCAAAATTTTTTCACCACAAAGACACAAAGGGCACAAAGATTCATTTTCTTTGTGCCCTTTGTGTCTTTGTGGTGAATATCAGACGCTCATGATCTCGGTTTCTTTATTTTTGGAAAGCTCGTCTATCTTTGCGATGTAATTGTTTGTGAGCTTTTGCACGTCTTCCAGTCCGCTGCGTTCTTCGTCCTCGGAGATCGCTTTGTCCTTAAACATTTTCTTTAGAAGATCGTTTGAATGATGCCGGACGTTGCGGACCGCGATGCGGTGTTCCTCGGCAATTTCGTGAACTTGCTTTGCGAACTGCTTTCGTCGCTCTTCTGTCAAAGCCGGCACAGTCAGGCGAATGATCTTGCCGTCATTTGACGGATTAAAACCGAGATTAGCGGCCATTAGAGCCTTCTCGACGGCAGCCAGAGCGGTCGCGTCCCACGGCTGAACAGTGATCGTCTGAGCCTCAGGCACGGCGACGGACGCCATCTGATTTAGCGGCGTCGGTGTGCCGTAATAATCTACGTGGACCGCATCAAGCAGTCCGACGGTCGCACGCCCGGTGCGGACATTCGACAGCTTTCGCTTAAAATCCTCAACGACCAAATCCATTTTTGGCCCCGTTTCTTTTATGACATCTTGTGCGCTCATAATTAATTCGTAACCAGCGTGCCGATACTGAGATCGCCGCATACGGCCTTTACAATATTTTCACTCTTTTGCATGTTAAAGACCATGATCGGCAAATTGTTGTCCATGCAAAGCGAGATCGCCGACGCGTCCATTACCTTTAATTGTTTTTCGAGAACTTCCTGAAACGTAATTTTGTCAAATTTGGTAGCGTCCGGCACTTTGACCGGATCGGCGGAATAGATGCCGTCAACCTTGGTTCCTTTCAGGATCGCCTCGGCCTGGATCTCAAGTGCCCGCAAAGCCGCGGCTGAGTCGGTCGTGAAATATGGGTTTCCGGTTCCGGCTGCAAATATGACGACGCGTTTTTTCTCAAGATGACGGACTGCACGACGGCGAATAAACGGCTCAGCCAGTTGCGGAATATTTATCGCGGACATTACGCGTGTATAGACGCCGAGTTGTTCCAATGCGTCCTGCAGCACGACTGCGTTCATCACAGTCGCGAGCATTCCGATATAATCGGCTGCTGCGCGATCCATATTGCCTGCCGACTCAGAAACGCCGCGAAATATGTTGCCGCCGCCGATCACAACAGCGATCTCGACGCCAAGGTCATGAACAGTCTTGATCTCTTTCGCAACTGCCTTGGCAACCTTGGTGTCGATACCGTAACTCTGAGAACCGACAAGGACCTCGCCGGAGAGTTTTAGCAGAATGCGTTTGAAGGATGGCGTTGCCATAAAAGTTACAGAGTTGCAGAGTTACAGAGTGCCAGAGTTTACCGAGTTGGGCTTCTAACTCTGCAACTCTCGCACTCTGTAACTCTGTAAACTTCTAAGCGATCATTGACGCGACTTCTGCCGCGAAATCGTCCGTTCGTTTCTCGATGCCCTCGCCCATCTTGAAGCGTGAGAATCGGCGGATCGTGATGTTCTCTTTGATCGAACCGATCTTTTCGGCAACGAGTTCGCCGATAGTTTTCGACGGGTCTTTGACGAACGGCTGATCTACCAGCACGTTGTCCTCGTAAAACTTGTTCAGACGGCCTTCGATGATCTTGTCGAGAATATCAGCCGGCTTGCCCGAATTTTTCGGGTCGGCCACCAACATTTCACGAACGATCTCCCGTTCTTTATTAAGGTCAGCTTCCGCAACCTCATCGCGATTTGTCCAGCGCGGATCGGTCGCCGCGATATGCATCGCAACGTCCTTGACTAGCTGCTGAAACTCTTCGCCGCGAGCGACGAAATCGCTCTCGCAGTTGATCTCGACCAGAACGCCGACCTTGCCGCCCATATGAATATAGGAGCCGACAGCGCCTTCTGCCGTGACACGGCCTGCTTTCTTGCCTGCCTGTGCCATGCCTTTTTTTCGAAGAATGTCCATTGCCGCATTCTCGTCGCCGTTTGCTTCGACGAGAGCGTTTTTGCAATCTATCATCCCCGCACCTGATTTTTCACGCAATGATTTTACTGCGCCTGCTGTAATTTCTGCCATAACTCTCTCCTGGTAAATAGTGAATCGTAAATCGTAAATAGATAAGAGATAAAACTTCTATTAACGATTTACGATTTACGATTCACGATCTTGTCAGCTTGCCTGTGCTTCGCTGCTTTCTTCCGTTTTTTCTTCAGTTGCCTCAGCCGTGACTTCCGCTGCCGGAGACTCGTTCGCCGGTTCTGTTTCGGCTATGATGTCGTCATCTTCGTCCGTCTCGTCAACGATGTCAACGTCTTCGTCATCGTCCTCACCGCGGAATTCTTTTGGAATGGCGATGAGCGAACCGATCTCAGCTACTTCGCCGTCGGACGATTCGTCAACCTCGGTTTCTGCTTCAGCTACTTTGCCTTCGGTTCCAACTTGTTTCCCCTCAATAATGGCGTCGGCAATGCGTGAAGCAAAAAGCCGTATAGCGCGAAGCGCATCGTCGTTACCGGGAATGACAAGATCAATTCCCTCGGGCGAGCAGTTTGTATCAACCACGGCGACGATCGGTATGTTTAGACGATTGGCTTCCTTGATCGCAATATCTTCTTTGCGGACGTCGATCACAAACATCATGTCCGGCATCCCATTCATGTTTTTGATGCCGGCGAGGTTCTTCATCAAGCTTTCGTGCTCACGGTCGAGTTTGAGGCGTTCCTTTTTGGTCAGCATCTCAAAACGGCCGTCCTCACGCATGGCTTCGATGTCCTTAAGCTTTTGGATCGATTTTTTAACGGTTTCGTAATTTGTTAAGAGGCCGCCGAGCCAGCGGTTGTTGATGTAAAACTGTCCGCAGCGTTCGGCTTCTTCCTTGATCGCCTCTTGCGCCTGACGTTTCGTTCCTACAAAGAGAACTTTCTGGTTTGGGCGCTCGGTGAGCGATTCGGTGACGTAATTGAGGGCGTCACGAAAAAGTTTCTGCGTTTTTTGCAGATCTATAATATAAATGCCGTTGCGTTCTCCAAAGATGTATTCCTTCATCTTCGGATTCCAACGGCGAACCTGGTGGCCAAAGTGAACTCCTGCTTCGAGAAGTTCTTTCATCGTAACTGTTGCCAAAATCTTATCTCCTTGGTTTATGTACTCAACAAGGCAACTGGGTAAACCAACAAGGCCTTGTTAATGGATTAATAGGACATATACGTCGTATTCGACCTATATGTCCTATGTTGAACAAAAATTATCTCTTCGAGAACTGGAATCTCGCACGGGCGCCTTTTTGCCCGTATTTTTTACGTTCCTTCTGACGCGGGTCGCGTGTGATGAGGCCCGCTTTCTTCAATGCCGGACGCAGGTCCGAGTTAAATTCCATCAAAGCACGCGTGATGCCGTGACGCACCGCACCGGCTTGTCCGGCCGTGCCGCCGCCGTCAACATTGACGAGAATGTCGAATTTATCGACCGTCTCGGTCAAATTGAGCGGCTGGCGAATGATCATCTGCAACGCCTCGTTAGGGAAGTAGGCGTTAAACTCACGCTTGTTAACAGTGATATTGCCGCTGCCCGGACGAAGGTAAACGCGTGCTGTCGAAGTTTTTCTGCGGCCTGTGCCGTAATACTGAATGTCTGCCATAACTTGTTAGTTC
>JAYVFJ010000127.1:0-2275 GCA_043773225.1 Chloracidobacterium sp. | reverse complement strand
GGCGGTCCGCAATATCGATTATGCTACATTTGAGTAAAAAAAGAAACAACTTTGTTAAAAAAAATTGAACATTTTTTCAGAATTGATTTTTATTGGAATTTTAGAGAATTGTCGGACAGAAAGACTCGCTGTGAACGATATTAGTTCGATATTACCAGCCGGAAAATTGTTGGATTGATTTAGATTTTAGAGAAGATGCGAATGTATGAAAAATCTTATTTTTTTGCAGCAAAAGATTGGTCAAAGGTTTTGCGGAAATCTTTACCGTCCATCGAAACCGTTTTACACATCTCAAAAAGCCGCGAGCGGACACGGACGCCGATCCGGTCCTCCAGAGTTTCTTCCCTGTCATTGGGACGCTGGTCAAAGTAATTCGTGGTAAAAATAGTGAATTTCTTTTCGTTATATCGGGTGTTTATGACGTGGGCCATCGTGTCACGCACCCAATCGGTGGGCTTTGAAGCTCCGAGTTCGTCCAGAACCAGAACGTCGGCACTCAGCACGGGCGTCAACACTCCGAGTTCGGACGATTGGGTATTAGGGTTGTAAGAATCCTGAATTTCCTTTAAAAGCGAGCTAAATTCATAGAATAGGCAGGAAAATCCTCGTTCGGTCAGACCTTTTAGAATAGACACTGCCAAATGCGTTTTACCGACGCCGACACTCCCTGTTAACAAAAGACCGCGCTCAACGGCGGGATATTCCATTGCAAAATTCATCGCACTTTTTAGAGCGATCGTCTGCGATTCGTTTTGTGGTTTGTAGTTGCCAAAGTGAAATCCGTCATAGCGTTTTGGCAGACGAACGCTCTCAAACTGACCGTGCTGCGACTTTAATTTACGGCATGGACAAATCCGCGCACCCTTGCCTGGAACAACTTCCATCCCGGTACCGTAACACTTAGGACATTGTTCAGGGTCGTCTGGATTATGAGGCGGAAATTTCGGAACGGCTTTGAGAATGTGATTTTTTGCTTTTTCCTGGGTCATGGTTTACGAGTAGCCTATGGTGATATGGATTATAGCACTAGCGGTTTTGAATTCAAGGCGTGGCCGAAGGCGTTTCACCTGTTATGATATATTGTCTTTAGATCGAGCATTTATGAGTATTTTTCGCAGTTTGTTAATAAAAATTGGGTTGGCCGATCTGAGCGCCGACAGGACGCCGATAAGTGTTATGCTGCTTGATGACGACGAACGCCGGCATCGATGGTTCGAGAAAAGATTTAAGGGTGACAACCTCTTTATCGCAATGACGGTCGAGGAGGCAAAAGAACTTCTCGAAAAAAAAAGCTATGACGCTATCTTTCTCGATCACGATCTGCTCCCTCACCATTACGAATCAAACGACCATGACGATTTTATCCAAACGGGCTACGCTATTGCCGAATGGCTAAATGAGCATACCGATCTACAGAAGGCCGCAACAATAATTGTGCATACGCGAAACGCCGACGCTGCTATTCGAATGGTTGAAAAGCTTCGTGAATCCGGCCGCAGTGTCGAATATTGCTCCTTTCCAATGCTAGATCTCAAGATCAGGAATTATTGGAAACGGTAAGATTCACAGCCATTGATTTATCTCGCCAAAC
Source organism: Chloracidobacterium sp. (assembly GCA_043773225.1). Lineage (GTDB taxonomy): Bacteria > Acidobacteriota > Blastocatellia > Pyrinomonadales > Pyrinomonadaceae > OLB17. Next base: position 684 of record JAYVFJ010000127.1, on the reverse strand, counting down.
CTCGAATCAATAAATCCGCTGTTTTTCCGGCACGTTCGGCGAGGTCCGACCGGTCACCAAGTTCAAAGGCGCTGAGGCTGTATGGCAGCAGAGAATTTGTCGCCGTCACGAGCGTCTCGGCCAGTTCGAACGCATCACCCTCAGCCAAAAGAGATGAGGCCTGGCCCTCAATGATCACACGAGCAAAAATCCGTGCCTCTTCGTCGAAGTGCCGTTTGCGACGTTCGAGCAGCTTTGGGCGAAGATATGACAGCAGGTCGTTGAGCCCTTCGGAATAGTGCTGAACACTGTCGAAACGATACAGAATGCGTTCAATGAGCATCTCGCGTAAACGCTCTTCGACGCTAGTTGATCTTTTTTCCGAGATGGATGTCAGATTTACTTTTAAACGCTCGATTATACGATCAATATGTGAGAGGGCAATTTCCTCTTTGCTGGAAAAGTGCAAATAAATGCTGCCTTTGCCGATACCGACCTCGTGGGCAAGATCGTCTATCGTCATTTTCTTATAACCGTACCGCGTCAGGAGTCGGTCAGTCGCGTCAAGAATAGCGTCGCGGGTCGTCTTTGCTTGAGAAGTCTGTTTCATGTTTTGACCAAAAATATCTTTTGGTCATATTATGAAACGAGGGGGCAGATTGTAAAGCTAGTAATTACAGACCCGCAATATCCCATTTTTTGACC
>JAYVFJ010000126.1:0-6049 GCA_043773225.1 Chloracidobacterium sp. | reverse complement strand
TGGCGGACATCAACGGCAGCGGCAAGCGAACGCGAAATCGTCAAAATCACGTCCGGCGACACGTTAGGATTTGTCTTTCGGGTTTCGTCGAGCCGCTGTTTTGTCCAATCGCTCAGAGCGGTGATTTCTTTCGAGTTGCCCAATACGAGCGGGTCTATCACAAATTGCAAAAACGCGCGGCGAACGTCAGAGAAACTCAGGTCTTTATCGGGCGGCAGGATGACGTAATAATCGTCGCGGGCATTGAGAAAATTGACGTTGCCCTGCGGCGCGAGCATTTCGGGGACGATGAAAAAATGCCGCTCGTGCGTGCGTATCTCGGTGTTTTGAATCTTGGTTTTACTGTTGGATTTTGTGGTCTCGATCTTCCTTTTCTCTATTATAAAAAGCTGCGGCCGCGTGTGTAGATAGTCGAGCAATCCGCTGACCATCTCGCGCGTCGAAGTTCGCAGCACGCCGTCGGATTCACGTGCGTAGGTTTTGACGTAATCGTCGAGTTTTGAAGCGATACCGGAACGACGATAAAACTCGCGTGCCAAGGGCGCAAAATCGAGCACGTCGAGCAGATTTCCCGGCAAGTCCGTCGTTATTACCGGATCGGCAAGATCGGGAGCGGGCGTCAGCGTGAACGCCATCGAAATAAACGGCGCGACAAGTTCAGCGTCCGTCCATTTTGGATGCCGTTTTTTGTATTGGGTTACAAAAAGGGAGATGCGCCGTTTTAAATCCGCATCGAGTCCCGCATTGTCCTGCAGCAACTGTGCGCGAAAGTTTTTGCCATTTTCGGAAAGCGGCGTGCTGATCAACTTTTCGCTCGCGCCGGCTTCCGTTTTTGTTTCGGCCATCTCAAGCGCGGATAGGACGACAATCAGGCGTTTGTCGGCCTCGATCTTTACGCCGTAACTCGACAAGTCAAATCCTTGCCTGACGTTTTGCCCGTTAGCAACAAACGAAAAACAGAAAATTAAAGTTAATAAGATTATTGAGCGCATTAATTCAATTCTGGTCTGCTTAAAAAAGATGAATTTTCTGCCAATTTGGATGTATCTTATCAATCCATTTCTTAACGCGGATTGGGCGGATGAAGACGGATTAATTATCAAAATCCGCTTTTATCCGCCCAATCCGCCCAATCCGCGTTAAAATTACCTTGATATCATCCAAGTTTAATAACTGCTGAGGGCTTCGCCTTCTTCGTCGTAAACGTCAAAAACGGTCAGCAGCTTGGTGATGGCGAGAAGATCCTGAATCTTCTGAGTCAGTTTCAAGAGTTTGAGCGAGCCGCCTTCTTTTTTGACAGCGGTAAAACTCGACACAAGCTCGCCGATGCCGCTCGAATCTATATAGCCGACGCCCGCGAGGTTGAGCAAAATCTTGTTCTTGCCCTCGCCGAGAAGACGGCGAATTGTCGTCCGCAATGCGACGCTGCCTTCGCCGATCGTAACCTTGCCCGCAAGATCAAGAATTGTAACATCGCCCGCCTGGCGTTCAGTAATATTAATATCAGACATTATTATCTCCTCGTTTTGTTTTCGTTACTTTAATAGCCGATTCTAGCGTAGAAAAGTTAAAAAGTGAAAAGGTGAAAAGGTGAAAAAGTGGCGACGTGGATTAAACCTGACTTTTCCACCCTTCCACTTTTAAACTTTTTCACTTTTCCCTTTTTCACCTTTCCACTTTTAAACTTTTTCACTTTTTCACTTTTTTCATCTTCACGATCAGGCCGCCGTCGGGACTGTTCGACCATTCAACTTCATCCATAAATGAACGCATGAACAAAATGCCGCGGCCGTTTGTTTTTAATAAATTTTCGGGATTTGTAGGATCGGGAATCTCGTCAATCGAAAACCCAGTGCCAAAATCCCGAACTGTTATCTCAAAACCATCGTCTGTGTCTTCAAGCCGGACATCAACCTCTTTTGATTCGTCGAACTTGTTGCCATGCTTGACCGCATTTGCGACGGATTCGCGGATCGCGAGATCGAGCGCATAGATAAACTCATCGCCGCAGCCGCAGCTTCGGGCAAATTCGTCAGCTTTTGCCGCTGCTTCTTCGACCGATTCGATTCGGCTCGGCAGTTTGATCTCGCGCGTTTCAGACACAATATATGTTTGTAAGTTATCGGTTTAGGGCACTTGCTGTCAAGACAAACTGCAGCAATAAATCTTAGAATGAAAGATATGAAGGTTTTTCCGGCAACAAAACTGCGTGGCACGGTCATTTTGCCGGGCGATAAATCGATCTCGCATCGAGCCGCGATGCTTGCCGCAATCGCCGTCGGCGAGACGCGGATCGAAAATTTCAGCACCGCCGAAGATTGCCGGACGACGATCAAATGCCTCGAACGATTGGGCGTGTCTTTTACACAAAACGGCACCGATGTTCTCGTGAAAGGCGTTGGAAAAACCGGATTGTGCAAGCCTGAAGAGCCGCTTTATTGCGGCAACAGCGGGACGACTGCTCGTCTGATCGCCGGTATTTTGGCCGGGCAAAAATTTGATTCCGTTTTGACCGGCGACACCTCACTTTCGCAGCGCCCCATGAACCGCATCATACAACCGTTGACTGCCATGGGCGCGAAGATCAAATCGGAAAACGGCTGTTTGCCCATGCGTGTCTTCGGCGGACAGAAACTTCGCGGCATCGAACACGAATTACCGGTGGCATCTGCACAAGTGAAGTCCTGCATTCTTCTTGCAGGTTTATTTGCAGACGAGGAAACAACTGTTGTCGAACGAACGCCGACACGCGATCACACCGAAAGAATGCTGAAATGGTTTGGCACTGACATTGAGAACACGGAAAAACAGATAAGCATAAACGGCGATGCGGTTTTGTCGGCACGAGACGTAAATATTCCTGCCGACATTTCGTCAGCGGCGTTTTTTATTATTGCGGCAGCTTGCCTGAAACTTTCAGACATTCTAATTCCAAATGTCGGGCTGAATCCAACTCGAACCGCGATATTGAATGTGCTGAGCGACCTAGGCGCCGACTTGCAGATTTCGATGGCAACGGAAAATAGCAATGAACCGCGCGGCTCGATTCGTGTTTGCGGTGGTCTCGGCCAAACATCTAAATCAAATCAATTTCGATTGGGCGGGGACATAATTCCAAACTTAATTGATGAGATCCCGATTTTTGCAGTCCTCGGAACGCAGATCAACGGCGGCATTGAGATCAGAGACGCGCGTGAACTGCGACACAAAGAATCTGACCGTATATCTGCGATTGTCAAAAATCTTCGGAAAATGAACGCCGTTGTTGAAGAATTTCCTGATGGATTTAAGGTCGAACGGTCGAATCTGAAAGGAGCAACGGTCGAATCATTCGGCGATCATCGGATCGCGATGGCTTTTGCCGTTGCCGGTCTTTTGGCGGACGGCGAGACCGAAATTCTAGATGCCGAATGCGCTGATGTTTCCTTTCCCGGATTTTTTGATACTCTCAGGTCAGTCGCAGATTAAGAAATATTGCCCGCGAAACACGCGAAAAAACGCGAAAAAGGAATAATTCTTCAGCGGAAGACGGCACATGAGAATCCGTTTTCGTGTGTTTCGCGGGCAAAAAAATATGAATAAAGACATTCGCATTGCGTTGACTGGTTTTATGGGAGTTGGGAAGTCAAGCGTCGCCCGGCACCTTGCGAATATGCTTCGCTGCCGACGGATTGATCTCGACATTTTTATCGAGGGCAACGAGGGACGACGGATAGCGGAGATCATAGATAAGGACGGCGAGACAGAATACCGCAGGATAGAGACGCGAAATTTGCAGGGGCTTTTGAGTTCGTCCGATGTAAGGATACTTTCGCTCGGCGGTGGAGCGTGGACGGTGCAGCAAAATCGTAAGCTATTGAAAGAACATGGATTTACTAGTGTCTGGCTCGATGCGACGTTCGATCATTGCTGGCGAAATATCACGTTTTCGAGAAAGGAAAGGCCGCTTGCGAGAGACAAACAAAAGGCTTTGAAATTATTTGAAGACCGGCAAAAAATATACTGCCTCGCCGAATGGCATTTTGTCATCCGTCCCGATTTCACTTCCTATGACGTTGCTCGGCAGATGAAAGAAGAGATTTTTTCCTGATTTGTCCTTCCCGTGTTGCTAAAAATCATATTTTCCCTCAATATAATTTCATTAAACAATAAATGATTTCCGGGATTTTCACGGGATGAATTTCTTGCTTATTTGCGATAATGTTAAAACTATAACCACTTTTTTGGAGGATGTAATGAAAGTTAAAATTTTTACAGTTCTTGCTTTAGCCGCCGCCTTGTTTCTGAGTGCCTGCGGCAAGAGCGACGCCGATCTGCAAAAAGCGGCTTCGGATAAGCTGACAGCAGAGAAGGTTGCCGGAGTCACCGTGGCCGTTAAAGACGGCGTCGCAACTCTTACCGGCGAAGTAGCGGACGTAACCGTCAAAAGCAAAGCCGGTGGTGCAGTAAAAGGCGTCGAAGGCATCAAATCGGTGGATGACAAAACCACTGTAAAACCGCCGCCGCCGCCACCTGAACCACAGCAAACAGATGCGATGATCAAGGGCAGCGTCGAAGAAGGCATCAAGAAACTCGGCCTGAGCGGTATCACCGTTGCGGTCGCGGGCGGCGAAGTCACGCTAACCGGCAATGTCGCCAAAGACCGGCTTCCTGAAGTCATGAAGGTCGCAATGGAATCCGACGTCAAGAAAGTCAACAACAAACTCACAATCAAATAGGTCCGAAATTAAGGAGGAAATATGTCATTACAAGAGAAATATCAAACACTTCTTGAGCTCGCCAATTCAAACGGCACGACCTATGAGTTGAGTGAGGGAGACGGAGTTCTGCACATTGACGCGACGGCCCCGAGCGCCGAAGCAAAACAGGCGATTTGGGATGAATATGAACGCCTCGACCCCGAATTTCGTTCGGGCGATCTGATCCTAAACGTCACCGACTCAAGCGCAGCCGGCGGCGGAGCAAACACCTACACCGTCGAAGCCGGCGACAACCTGAGCAAGATCGGGGCCAAATATGGCATAACGTGGAAAGCCATCTACGACGCCAACCGCGACATCATCAAAGACCCCGACATGATCCATCCGGGACAGGAATTGAAAATTCCTGGTTAAGTCGCAACGTGATGTAATTTAAAAAAGCCTGCATGTTAAAGCGTGCAGGCTTTTTTTGATTCGCCGTTTGTTCCGTTCCGTAACATGTGGAACAAAGTGGAACGCTTAACAGCGCTTAAAAACCCCAAAGTCTGATACCCATCTTTCAATCATTTTTGGCTCTTCGTAAAAAATCTTCTGTAAGATTTACGCCCTTTATATCGTTGCGAAGCTGCCTGATCCTTTGAAGCGTCATTGTATGATCGTTTTTCACACCGGTCACGGACTCTTCCAAACGAAGAATTACTTCGCTGTTGAGGCTCCGGCGGTTTTCGGCGGCTTTGGCCTTTAGACGTGCATACAGAGTATCGGGAATGTTTTTTATTGTCAGTATTGCTATATTGCGTAATGTGTCTAATTCTTTTCTAATTGATTCCTACAAACGAGCCTTACCACGAGCAATTATCGCAATGATAACCGATATCAAGCATGGTTGACGAAAGCTCGCCGTAAGAAGCGGGCGCGTGATAGTTGGTAGACAGGTAATGATCCCCGACAAACGTCATACATTTCGGGCAAGTGTTTGCTAAATATCTCCGACCTACGGTCTTGCTGAAATGTTCCTTTATTATCACTCCTTTATCCCGCGCTAAATCAATCTCTTGTTTTGTAAATTTATCCGGTCCAATTGAAGTTCCGCGTTCACTGCCTGCCTCGACTATTGCAACTTTCATCGTTGCGTTGCACTTCCAACATGGCCCGTCAACAATTGTCATCCGCGTTTTGAGCGTAAAATTTCCACACGCGTTACATTTCGGGTTAAAGCAGGTCGCAACTATATCGGGCATTGCGATTTTGCGTTCTAATTCATCGAGGTCGTTTTCGGAAGTGAGATTGATTTGAATCAAGATGATATTCTGTTTTTTGTAATGCTCAACAACATTCACTTCCGGCTT
>JAYVFJ010000125.1:0-7788 GCA_043773225.1 Chloracidobacterium sp. | reverse complement strand
CTTTGAGCAACTCAGTAAGGACGAGATCGCCAAGATCATTGATGTTCAACTCGAAAAACTGCGAAAAAATCTCGCCGAACGCGGCATTAACATTGAGCTAGACGACAAAGCACGCGAACTGCTTGTGCAGGAAGGCTACGATCCTGTTTACGGCGCTCGTCCGCTCAAACGAGCTATACAGAACCTGATCCAAAACCCGTTGGCAATAAGTTTGCTGAACGGCGATATTGCAAGCGGCCAGACCGTCGGCATATCTGCGGAAAATGGCGCAATAAAATTCACGCCTATTTCAGGTGAGCAAAAAGCCGTTAGCAATTAACAATGGCTTTCATTGTCGAGCGTAACGCATTAGTATTTAGATATTGTGTTTAGTAAAAGAAAGATGAACCCGAAACATAAAGATATAGAGATTGCCGACATTGAAGAAACAGGTGACGAGACCATACCTGTGAACGACAAGCGCCGGTTTAATGAAAAAGGCGAGCGTGTTGCCGAGGACGAAAAATCAAAAGAACCGACAAAGACGCCCGCCGAGACCGCTCTTGAAGCAACGCTGAAGGCTGAGACCGAACGCCGCGAAGCCGCCGAAGCCAAGCTCGTCGGAGTGCAGGCTAAATTTGAAGAGGCAAAAGCAAATCTTGAAAAAGAAACCACCGAGATGCGCTCGCGTCTGATGAAAACACTCGAAGATCGCGCAAAACAAGGACAGTTCAATTTCTTGACGACGCTGCTGCCGGTGCTCGACAATTTGAATCTCGCAGTTGCTGCAAGCGAGAACGACCCTTCCGTCGAACATCTGCGAAATGGCGTCATCGGCACAGCGCGCAGCTTTGAGCGAGCCCTTATCGACGTCGGTGTTGAACCGATAGCCTCGATCGGAGTGGATTTTGACCCAGAGCTTCACGAAGCCGTTGACATGGCCGCGACCGAACCGGAAAATGACGGCAAGATCGTCGCGGAATACGCACGAGGTTATAAGTTCGGCGACAAACTCCTTCGCCCTGCGCGCGTTCAGGTTGGAAAAGCAATGGCTGACTCAGCTTCGGAATAAAGTGGAAGATGCTATCATAAAATCTCCGCTATTGAACAGAAACTTCTTTTCTCGATTCTTATCGAAGTGTTATAGTGGAATCTAAGGCAATTCCTTCCACGACGTCCGCATCGTAGTTTTGGTTTTTCTACAAGGGATTTATGGCAGATATAGACGCATACAAGGACAAATTCAGCGAAAGCGGACAACGGGTTTTAGAGACTGCTTTGGGCGAGTCCAAAAAGCGTGACCAAAATTACGTCTCTATCGAGCATATTCTGCATGCCCTCGCATTTGAAGAGGATGATCTCTTTACATCAACGATGCGCGACCTCGCGGTTGATCCGCGCTCGGTCAAGATGTTGATCGAGAAACGAATGGAGGCCAGCCGCCAGCATAGCGGCAAGGGCTATCGCATCGCGCCCGAAACTACCGAGCTATTTAAACGCGCGATGGATCGCGCCCGTTCGCAAGGCCGCCGCGTCATAGACGGCAGCGATATTTTTTACGTTCTCTCAAACGACGAACGAAGTGTTCTAAACGATGTCTTGCAAAATCTGGGAGTGCCGTCCGACGAAGTTGCCCAAACCGCACGAACGCGTATCAAAAAGCGCGAAAAAGAAGAGGAACGAGTGCGGCAGAAATATGAACTGCCCTCGTTCCTTCGCCATTTTGGCGTGTCGCTGAATAAATTGGCCCGGCAGGACAAGATCCCGCCGACCATCGGCCGCGAGCACGAGATACTGCAAATGATCGAGATACTCTCGCACCGCGAGCGTTCAAACTCGCCTATGCTAGTCGGCGAGCCCGGCGTCGGAAAAACGGCAGTTGTCGAGGGCCTTGCGCGCTTGATAGAACTCGAACCTGAAAAGGTTCCTGTCCGTCTTCGTAATGCTCATATTGTGCAACTGCAAATGGGCGGCATCGTCGCCGGCACGATGCTTCGCGGCATGTTTGAGGAGCGGATAAAAGGCATCATTGATGAGGTCAAGGAAAAAGATCACATCATTCTCTTCATAGACGAAGCTCATTCGATCATAGGCGCCGGCGCTGCAATGGGCACGACATCGGATGCGGCCAATATGTTCAAATCGTCGCTCGCCCGTGGCGAACTTAGAATTATCGGTGCAACGACAATCACTGAATACAAAGAATATATTAGCGACGACGAAGCGCTCGCTCGGCGTTTCCGTCTTGTAAAGGTTGCCGAGCCGAGCATAGACGAGACGAAAAAGATTCTTTTCGGCGTGCGTCCGAGGCTTGAGAAAAATTATTCCGTCACGATCTCGGACGAGGCCATTAACATGGCACTCGAAATGTCGCCGAAATACATCCGCAATCTGCACCTTCCCGACAAAGCTATCGGCTGGCTCGATACTGCCTCGGTCAAGGTCGAGATTAACGAGCCGCTTGAGATGATCGTCAGGCCCGAGCACATCATCGACGTCATTTCGCAGGAGTCGCGTATTCCAAAGGACATGATCTACCGCGACACGTCCGACCGTTTTTCGGCGATGGAAGTGGATCTAGGTAAGCGCGTGATCGGACAATTGGACGCGGTTCGCGCGGTCGCCGAAAGATTGAGATTAAATAAAGGGCCGCTCAAGGAAAATCATTACGCGCCCGACGGCGTTCTGCTGTTTCTCGGGCCGACCGGCGTTGGAAAGACCGAGCTTGCAAAAGCCGTTGCCGAATTTATGTTTGGCGACGAAAGCAAAATGGTTCGCATCGACATGAGCGAATACGGCGACGGAACCATCGGCATAGAAAAGCTGATCGGCATGCCGCGCGGCATCGTCGGCAGCGAACGCGGCGGCATTTTAACTGAGCAGCTCCGCGACAATCCTTATACGGTGCTGCTACTCGACGAAGTTGAAAAGGCATCGCCGTATCTGATGAACATTTTCCTCCAGGCATTCGACGAAGGATGGATCACTGACGGTCGCGGCAAGAAAGTTTACCTCTCGGACGCGATCGTCATAATGACCTCAAATCTTGGCTCCGAGAACTTCAAAAAATACGAGTCGCCGCTCGGCTTCAGCCAGCAGGCTCTAGGCAATTTCAAGCAGATCAGAGGCGATGTGATGAAGGCCGCCGAGACGCGCTTCACGCCCGAGTTTCGCAACCGCATTGACGAGATCGTCGTCTTTGCCCCGCTCACAAGAGACGAGGTCCGCGAGATCGCCAAACTTTATCTCACCAAGATCCAGCGGAACATGGAACGGCAAGGCAAACTCGTCGAGGTCACCGCCGCCGCACTTGACCTGCTCTCCGAAAATGGTTTCAACCCGACATACGGCGCCCGTTTCCTAAAACGCCACATTGATCAAAAAGTAAAACTCCCTATCACAAACGATTGGAAAGCCGCCATGAAATTCACCGTTGACGCCGTTGACGGCGAGATCTCGGTAAAGGCGGGCGAAATGTTTAGCCTCAACTAAACCCAAATAAAATTTTTCGCATCAAAGGCTTTGGTGATAAAATCATCAAAGCCTTTGTTTTTTTGAAGAGAGCATTATGTTAGAGAAATATAGAGCGACAATTCACGGCGATACGATAAGCTGGGATGGTGATGTTCCTGCCGAAGTTGCAAAGGACGGAGTCATGGAAGTTTATGTAACGCGCGTTGGTGAAACTAATAATACTGTGCCCAATGGCCAGCGCGCGATGGCTGCGTTGGAACGTATTGCTGAGAAAGGCGGAATTCAGTCGATTGTTGATCCCGTGGCTTGGCAGCGTGAGATCAGAAAAGACAGGCCGCTCCCAGGACGCGAATGATACTGCTCGACAGTAACACGATAATCTATTTCGCCTCTCCGGGCTTCTCCGATCATCGCAGAGAGTATTCGAAATTTGATCTGGCTGCCTCGGCTGTGAGCCGGATCGAGGTGCTCGGTTATCATTCGCTGGAGCAAGACAAGAAACATGACTTTGAAGAGTATTTTGCCTCTATAGTAGTCATTGATATGAATTCGGAAGTGGTCGAACGGGCAATCTTGCTGCGACAGGAAAGGAAAATCGGTCTTGGTGATGCGATCGTTGCTGCGACCGCGCTTGTGCATGATCTGACGCTGGCGACGCGGAATACAAAAGATTTCAAATGGATAGATTCTCTTACGCTCATTGACCCATTCGCTGACCAATGATACAAAAATATCTAATTGCATTTACAATCATCTTTTTTTGCTGGGCTGAATCATCGGGTCAGGATTCCAGGGATAAAGCTGATGCGATAATCGCCAAAGCAGTTCAAAGCCTCGGTGCTGACCGCTATTTGCACGTCAAAACACAGGTCGGGCGCGGCAAGTTTAGCGTGCTCAAGCAAGGCGGCATTGTTTCGTTTCAATCATTTGTCGATGTGATCGTTTTTCCGGATAAGGAACGCACTGATTTCAAAGGCGGCGGTTCGCGCTCGGTTCAGGTGAATACGGCAAATACAGGTTGGGTTTATGACGGCGATCAGGAAATCGTAAAAGTTCAAAATGAAAAGCAGATTGCGGATTTTAAGCGCAGCATCAGGACGAGTCTCGATAACTTGCTTCGCGGCTACTGGAAAAGCAAGGCTGAGCTGACCTATGTGGGCAAACGGCCCGCGACGCTCGGGAAGCGGAATGAAGTTGTGAAACTTACATATAAAGACGGCCTCGTTGTCGAGTTTGAGTTCGCTGCCGAAGACGGCCTGCCTCAGAAGGTGGTCTTCAAACGCACTGACGCTGACGGCGAAGAGATAAAGGAAGAAGACCGGTTTGCACAATTTCTCGAAGTTGGCGGAATAAAGACCCCGTTTATTGTCGATAGATATACAAATGGCAAGCACTCCTCTCGCATCAACTATGAATCGGTTGACTTTAATAAAACGATTCCCGATTCGATCTTCGCAAAACCGTCAAACCCCAAAGACGCAAAGAAAGATTTGAAACTTTAGAACATTTTTTTTATGCACACGTCCGCGCGTGGGCAAGGGCGATACATCCAACGTCCCGTTATCGCCCTTGTTCACACGCGGGCTTGCACATTCTCCGCAGATGCAGTATTGTTGCATTTGTGAGATATATCACAAATCCGCCAAATCCTTACAATAAATACTCCGCTGAGTATGTCGGTGAGCCGCCGCCGACAAAGCTTGAGGTTTTTGAGGAACTCGCGACAAAGAAAATCATCACAAAAGCCTTTGCTTCCGAATGGGAAGGCGGTTGGCGATACACGGTCAATTGCTATCGCGGCTGCGTCCACGGCTGCACATATTGTTTTGCACGACAATATCACGAATATCTCGGCTATGGCGCCGGCACCGATTTTGAGACAAAGATAGTCGTCAAGCCAAATGCGCCACAATTACTAAGACAGGAACTCAAAAAAACGCGCGACAAAATGCCGCATATCGATTTTTCATTTGCAACCGATCCCTATCTGCCGCTCGAAGCAAGCTACGAGTTGACCCGCAAATGCCTCGAAGTTTGTGCCGAGTTTCAGGTTCCCGTCGGCGTGATCACAAAATCGCCACTCGTCACGCGTGACATTGATATTCTAAAGAAACTAAAACACGTCAGCGTATTTTTCTCGCTGCCATTTCTGACAAAAGAAAAATCAAATCCATTTGAGCCTTACACGCCTGTTCCCGAAGCCCGTTTTCGCGCGATGCGCTCAATAGCTGACGCAGGTATAACAGTTGGTATCGGTGTCGCTCCCGTAATTCCCGGCTATAACGAATCGGATATTCCCGGCTTGCTTGAGCGTGCAAAAGAGTGCGGTGCGACACGAGCTTTTATGTCGATGCTGCATCTCGATACAGATTCCATCGAAGAATACTTCGTCGCAAAAATGCACGAGCGTCTTCCCGCAACTCGCGTCACAAAGATCATCAACACCATAAAACGCGAACGCGGCGGCACGCTCCGACACCTCACATACAAAGACCGCAGTGTCGGCAAAACCGAGCAATGGGAAGTGACCAAAAAACTTTTCGAGTTTCACGCTCGCCGTCTTGGCTTCAACCAGCATGAAAAACCTGTTGAAGTTGAAATTGCACTAGCAGCTACACCGACACAGCAAAGCCTTTTTTAACGCAAAGTCGCAAAGACGCAAAGGACACAAAGATTTTTAATTGTTTTTTCTTTGCGTCTTGGCGCCTTTGCGTCTTTGCGTTTAAACTCTTATCAATATGCAAAACCGCATCGAAGTCTTTCGCCAGATGCTCGAAGCCGACGCTGACAACACAATGGTCATGTTCGGCCTCGCCAAAGAATACGAAAAACTCGGACAGCACGACGATGTCATAAACCTCCTCGAAGACTATCTCGCCAAAGCCGACGACCAGGGCAACGCATACGGAGTCCTGGCAAATGCCTACGCGCTTTCCGGCGACAGAGAAAAGGCCGTTGAAACCTATCGCCGCGGCATCGACGTATCAATGGCGCACGGCCATCCGTCAATGGCAAATGAATACAAAATGACTTTGGACTTGGATTACGAGTCAGAACCACCTGCGGTAGCGGGTGGTTGAACTTTACATAAGGAATCTATGAATAAATTACGCGCAGCCTTCATCACAATTCTCTTCGTTGTTGCCTCCACGTTCGCTCAACGCGAGCACGGCGTTCGTCCGACTGACACCGGCGGCCCGCTGATGTTCGAACAGGCGGTGTTTGATGTGCAGAATTACGACATGACGTTGAACGTCGATCCAAAAACCAAGGCGATCTCCGGCACGACCGTGATGACAGCGAGGACTGTCATTCCAACAAACGTCATCGTGCTCGATCTCGATCTGCCATACACGATCAGCAAACTGACTGACGGCGTACGCGATCTAAAATATCAACGCAACGAAGGCAAGATCTGGATATGGCTGCCGATGACCAAACAGGTCGGCGACGAAATAAAAACGAGCATCACCTATTCCGGCACGCCGCGCATTGCGCCAAACCCGCCGTGGATCGGCGGCTTTATGTGGAAAAAGACGGCTGACGGATCGGACTTTATTTCGGTCGCGCTACAAAACGACGGCGCCGATCTGCTGTTCCCGTGCAAAGATCATCCGTCCGACAAACCCGCGACGTCGGCGATGCGCATAACGGTTCCCGACCCGCTCATCGCGACCGGCCCGGGCAAGCTGGAAAGCGTAAAGAAAAACTCAGGTGGCACAACGACCTACAACTGGCGGATGACCAATCCTATCGCCAACTACTCGCTCGTATTCAACGCCGCGCCATACAAGCTCATCGAAGACAAATACAAATCCGTTTCCGGCGACATGTTAAATATCGTTTTCTACGTTTTGCCCGAGAACTACGCCAAAGCCCCGAGCCTGATCGCCGAGCAGAAAAAGTATCTCGCCTTTTACGAAAAATATATCGGCCCGTTTCCGTTCCGCACGCAAAAGGTCGGCATCGTCGAGACGCCGCACCTCGGCATGGAGCACTCGACCAACATCGCCTACGGCAACCAGTTCAGATACGACAAGGACGGCACCGACGGACTACTGCTGCACGAATTCGGCCACGAATGGTGGGCGAATCTTGTTACCGCGTCCGATTGGCGCGACTTCTGGATTCACGAAGGCTTTCAGTCTTACATGGACACGCTCTACCAGGAACACCTGCACGGGCAAGAACCATATCTCAAGAAAATGGCTGCCACTGCAAAAAGTTTCAGAAACATGCAGCCCGTAGCTCCACGCGAAGCAAAGATCGCGTATCAGGTCTATTTTTCTGCCCCCGATTACCTAAAAAGCGACGGCGACATCTACGGCAAAGGCG
>JAYVFJ010000124.1:0-11321 GCA_043773225.1 Chloracidobacterium sp. | reverse complement strand
CGCGAAATGACGCGAAAAATGCCAACCATTTTTCGCGTCCTTTCGCGTATTTCGCGGGCAAAACTCAGTCTGTTCCTAACATAAGATCGGTGCTTTACGATAAAATAGATTGTAATGAGCGAAAAGCTTCATCTTTTGAGCCTTTCGAGGGTCGAGCTCGAAGAACTCGCCGCCTCGTTTGGCGAGCCGAAATACCGCGCGACGCAAGTCTTTAAGGCGCTGCATCAGCGGCGATTGCTGTCGTTTGACGAGATCACCGATTTGCCAAAAAAGCTGCGTGCCAAGCTCGAGGAAACTGCCGACATTTCGCGCCTCGTGGTCGAGTCGCGTTATGTTTCGACCGACGGCACGCGGCGGTATTTGATGAAAACTCACGACGGCTATCCGGTCGAGACGGTTTACATCCCAACAGAAAATCGAGACACGATCTGCTTTTCGTCGCAATCGGGCTGCCCGCTCAAATGTGATTTTTGCTTGACGGCAAAGCTCGGACTTTTGAGAAATTTGTCCGTCGGCGAGATCGTCGAACAGATCATAATTGTCTTGAATGACGTGTATGGTGTCGGCGAAGAAACGCCGCACGGCACAAACCTCGTCGGTATGGGCGCGGGCGAACCGTTCCTGAATTTTGACAACCTGATCGCCGCTCTCGAATTGATGGCAGACGAAGACGGCCTCTTTATCGTGCCAAATCGCGTGACCGTCTCGACCGCCGGCATCGTGCCGCGTGTTTACGATCTCGCAAAACTCGAAAACCGCCCGCATCTGGCGATCTCTCTGTCGTCAGCAAATGACGAGCTTCGCAATACGCTGATGCCGATCAACAAACGCTGGCCGCTAGACGAACTGATGACGGCGGCAAAGGAATTTGAAGGAAGCTTAAAACGCGGTGAGCGGTTTACTTTTGAATACGTCATGCTCGGCGGCGTCAACGACTCAGACGCTGACGCGAGCGATCTCGCGCGTCTGCTCGACCGTTATCAGCTTTCGCGTGTAAAGATAAACCTCATCCCTCACAACGGCGCCGAGCAATTGGATTACAATACATCAACACCCGAGCGTGTAGAGCGTTTCAAGAGTATTCTGGAATCACGCGGTGTGTCTGCATACGTTCGCACACCACGCGGCCGCGACATTTATGCTGCCTGCGGACAACTCGCCGCAAACGAGTTAATAGTGAAAAGTTAAAAACTAAAAGTGAAGAACTATTCCCGATCACTTTTAGTTTTTAACTTTTAGTTTTTAACTGTATGGAACTTCTAATTCCCGGATTAATTTTAGTGGCTTTGATGGTCTATGCCTCGACGCGCATCAAAAAGATAGCCGCGTCGGCGTTCGACGCTGAGACCATCGAAACCGACGAATTTGTCATCCAAAAACCTGAGGGCTTTTTGCACAATCTCAACGGCGATCCGAAATACATCTTTGAGGCGTACTCAAAAGAATATAGTAAAGCCAATGATAAACTTCGTGTCGGCACGGCGACGTTGCAAAGGATCGAGAACGCCACGCTCGATCAGGTCATGAGCGCCGTCGCCGGAACCTTTGATTTCGTAAACGACGGGTCTGAGAAGCTCGACGGGACTGATTATCACAGAATGAGGCGTTATGGCGATGAAAACGAAATATGGTATAAACGTGCCGCGAAAAATGGCAATGTTTACAAGCTTGAGGTTACCGCAATGAAAGAAGCATCAGGCGAACAGTGGGTTGAAATCTTTTTGGACAGTTTTCGCGTAAAATAGAAATACGTATCTTCAATTACTAATTAATAATTAATTAATTACTAATTATTAATAAAAAAAATCTTTACAAAGGTCTATTTTGTATTCGTCTTAAATTTATGATTAAAAATATTTACAAGTTAGTTTTATTGTCGGCAATATTTTTTGCAGTTAATCTCTGTAGCGCAAATGCACAGACAGTCATGGGCTCAATTGGCAATGGAACATTCGCGCCCGGCAAGACGGTGAAGGCGACGGTCGTTCTGAGTTTGCCCGGCGATCTTCACGCCAATTCGCGTTATCCCGGCAGCGCATATGCGATCCCGACGACGGTTACCGCAAGAGGCAACGGTTTGCGCATCGGAGCTGTCAGCTATCCGCGCGGCAAGAATCGCAAATTTGAATTTTCGTCAGACACGATCAACGTTTACGAAGGCCGCACGACGTTTAAGTTCGACGTCACCGTGCCGGCAAATTACACTCGCAAAACGATCAGCGTAAGAGTAAAAGTGAAATACCAGGCCTGCACAAACGAGGTCTGCTATCCGCCAAAAACCAAAGACATCACGCTGACCGCGCGAAGCCAATAGAATCTGGCTAGCAGCTGATAGCTAGCGGCTAGTAGCTGGGAATTGAAATTCTGGCTGCTGCTACTAGCTTCCAGTTTCCAGCTTTTTTCCAATGACAGACAACAGCCGTCCTGTCTTGCCGTTTTTGGCTTTTTCAAGGCGATAGGAAAAGAAAAGGTCAGGCCGTTCCATAGTGCAGAACGGTGCGATGTAGATGTTTTCGTCGGCGACTCCGCAGGCAATTAATTGATCGCGGTTTGCAAGATGAAGATCAACGAGAGCGTGTCCTTCGCGTGTCGGTGAAAAGTATTTGTCACTTCCGGCAAAGTTTTTCGCAAAAGCATCGATCACGTCTTTCCCAATTTCATAATTTCGGCCGCAAGCCGCCGGGCCGATCGCGCAAACTAAATCAGCCGGATTCGAGCCGAAAGTTTCCGTCATTTTTTTGACAGCTTTACTTGATATTGACTGGACGGTTCCGCGCCAGCCGGCATGAACGGCAGCGAACGCTTTTGTCTTTGCATCGCCGATCAAAACGGGCACGCAATCGGCAGTTTTAACGCCGGCCAAAACATTTTCAAGATTGGAAATCAGTGCGTCTGCACGATCTTCGGAATTGCGAATATCGTCAGGCGTCGCGACAGTTTTGATCGTATCGCCATGAACCTGCCAAACAGTCGCAAGATCAAATTTGCCGTCGAACAGAGCGAGAAAGCGGCGTCTGTTTTCGTAAATGTTTTCTGCCGAATCGTCGTCAAAGCCCGCAAGATTGAGGTCGAGCGCCGGAAATGGAGATACGCCGCCGAGCCGCGTCGAAAAGCCGTTTGCAAAGCCCGCATTCTCCAATTCACGACAGACCAAAGCCTTGACGCCATTTTTTTCTCGCCAAAAGAACCCGCTTTCCGTTAAAATCAACTCATCGGATTCTGATGTTAAACCACCCGCTACCGCAGGCGGTTCTGACTGCTGACCACCGACCACTGACAACTGCTCTATGATTGTTTCTACCGGCATCGATATTGTTGAAGTTTACCGCATACGCGAGACCATCGCCAGAACTCCGCGTTTTGTCGGCCGCGTATTTACGGCGAATGAGCGGGCGTATTGCGAGGGCAAAGGCGGTGCGATGTGGCAGTCCTATGCCGGACGTTTTGCCGCCAAAGAAGCATTCCTCAAAGCGTTAAAAACGGGCTGGCGGGGCAAGATCACATGGCACGATATCGAGGTTGTCTCAGACCCCGACGGGGCTCCGATGCTCAACGTCACCGGCGAAGCAAAAAATATACTCGACAAACACGAGGCCAACCGCACACACCTTTCGATCTCGCATACAAAAGACCACGCCATCGCGCAGGTGATCTTGGAAAAGGTGTAAGCCGCAGGGCGGGAACCGCAAAGCGCTATTTTTGTGTCGTGACCTTATCCGTTAAAAAAGAGTAGCTGCCGACTAATCCCTGAAATGCTCCTAACGAGGAATCAAAGTCGTTTTTGGTTTTTGCAGTCAAGACAATCAGTACAACAGACTTCGCCTCGTCGATGTAGGCCAATGCTTCATGATTCCCGTGAGAATCATTGGAAAAGTATTTCGTGATTGCGGTCTTTCCCTTGCCCAGATCAATGGTTTTGGCATCTGCGACCTTGAGTGTCGGTGACTCGATCTTAAAGCCGTCGATATCATCTTTAATAATATCGCTAAGGGTCTGCCCGTCATTCTTTTTCACGACACGCGTATACATGACCGTGACACCTTTACTCCAGGACGAGCCATGTGGATAAAAGACCGCGCTAAGTCCCTGACTTACGCCACTTTGGTTATCCAAGATCCATCCCTTTGGAGCGGACAGCAGGTAGGAAAAGTTCGGTCCATAAAGAATGCCGGAGTTCATTTCACCAGAATTCTCTTTGGATTTTTGCGCAGGCATTGGGCTCGGGCTGGGAACCGGCGGCGGATCGAGAGATAAAAACACTACAGGTGCATCGTGGTCGGAAACGCGCTCGGGCCGATTTGGGTCATTTGCCCAAATCTCAGGAAAATCGGCATCCACTCGTGCATAACCGAATTTTAATACCTGTTTAAGAGCGGGATCATTTACCAGCATGTGATCTATCGCCTGCGCCGAGCCGTCAAAAGTATAAGAGTAACGCTTGGCTGCGTCGATGCGGTTGACCAGGTTTACAAGGCCGGTGTTGTAAACGGCCTTTGACGGCGAAATGACATTTGGTTCCGGCTTACCCTTGAGGATTCCGATCAGGTCGTTGAATCCGTCATTGAATTGAAACGCATTAAAATCACCGCATACGAGCAAAAGCGCAGTCGGATCGGCCTTTTGTCTTTCCTGGACAAAATTTGCAAGCCACTCGGCCTCGCCCGTTCGTTTTGCGCGAACGAAGAGTCCTTCAGTTTCGCTATCGACGCCAATATACGATTTAAAATGGTTGACAATAACGGTGAGGGTAAGCGGGCTCGGCGATTTTGCGTCAATAACCTGAACGCGAATAAGAAACGGCGGCCGGTCGAATAAGTTGCCGCTTTTGCCGCCGATGCCTGTGACGACGATCTGTTGGTCTTTGGCGAGCAGTTTTGTTTCCAAAACCTTTATCTTTTCCGACTTGACCAAAAATCCGTTGTTTATGCCGCGAGGGTCGTTGCCGTCTTCGAGATAGGCCGTATATTTCGGATCGGGTTGGCCGGCTGCGACAGCATCCGCGCTGATCTTGGCGGCTATCTTTTGCATAACCTTTAGATTTTCGACCTCGACAACGCCTAAAACGTCCGGCATGGCGAGAACATTTCTGATCGCCAGCGAAACTTTATTAAGACGATTTTTAAAAACCTCTTTTGAAACGACCGCCTCGTTCTCGATTCGGTTAGAATTGTTTTCGTCGTCAAAGAAATTTTCGATGTTAAAGCTGGCCACCGTAACTTCGCGCTCGCCTGCCCGGCTAACGGGAAAAAACGCTTTCATATTTTCCACGACGGGCGGATTTGCCGCGTCCACTAAAAGCGTATAAGTATTTCTGCCGCCGAACGGCAAAACGTCGTTAGCGCCGTATTGAATTACGCCGGTAAGCCCTTTGATGGTTGCACCGGCGGTAACATCCAGCGGCTTGGTGCCGGTCTGGGCGTTGCTCGCCACCATAAACATCTCCGGATTCATATCGAATAAGGGCGTCGTTTTTGGCAGCTTTAAATCAATAAATTTGAGCACGGCAACGCCGGGTTCGCGGAATGGACGCGGCGCGTTTTGCAGCGTCGCGTAAAAAACGCCGTTCGAGGAATTTACGTCCGTCTTTCTATCCGTTGTTGCTCCGGTGGGAGCGACCGCTACAATGTCGGCGCGAACACGCATTCCCTCAAACTTTTCCAATTGATCGAGTTTTCCTCGCGCGTCGAGGTCGGCAGAAGTAAGAACGACCGGGGCGGGAAGCGGATTGTTCTTTGAGATCACTTTTACCGTTGGCCTTGATATTTCAGTGGTCGGAAAAATTGAAGATTCTTCTTTCTTTGCATATTCCTTTACGGTTCCAATGACCTCGGCAAGATCACCGATCGAAACCGACCCGACGCTGTCACGCCCGTAAACATAAATCCCCTCTGAAGTATTAGGATTTTTATCGGCTTCGCTGTCCGGCGTCTGAATAAAAAATCCGCTTTTCAAAATAGCGGTTACGATGCCGCGAACTTTTACCTGCTGATTATCAAGCGGCGACACTGACTTTTCGCCCTGTATCTCGGCGATCGAAACTTCCTTTTGTGCCAACGCGGCAAAGGATAACGACAGGCAAACGAGCACGACAAAAAAGCATTGTTTGAAATGAATGGTCATAATTTTTAATACCGAAGCAGGAACTTTCCGAACAAACTAAAAACTAAAAAGTAAAAACTGAAAATGCAAAGCCAGTCTCTTTGGTTTTTAGTTTTAAGTTTTCACTTTTCAGTTTGTTCGGAATGTGTTTTCAAAGTTTCTATTGCGTATCAACACGCTTCTTCAATCGGATGCGAACTTGCGGCCGGACGTTTGTTAGGAAATTGTAGCCGGTGATCTGTTCGATCCTGGCGATGTTGGTGCGGTAGTTGCGCCAATTTCCGCTGCCGGGGTTTGGCAGGCTCTGCGAGTTCGGCATCAGCACGGTTATCGTTCGCGTAAAACTGTTCACTCGCGCCGCATCATTTGACCCGACGGGCAAAACTACGATTACTTTCCACGTCTGAGCCGGAACGGTAACGCGGCCACTAGCGATGGTGTTCGTCACTCCGCCAAGCGTTCCGGTGCCGCCTTGCCCGAGGCCGCCGCCGTATATGTATAGCTCGCTGCCGCCCTGCACCAATGAGCGGCAGTAATTCTCAAGATCAGCCCAGACACCCTGATTGTTGTTCGCTGCCTGCGGCATCATGTTGGTCATAAAGAACGTCGCCGAATTATCCGGCACCGTGTTCGTCCTATCTCCCGAAGGGCAATGATGCCCGCGGTCAAATCCCGAGCCCGAATAATCGCCATCCTGCACCTGATACCAACCGGCGGGCAACGACGGGTCGGGACGGAAATCGTCCTGCCGGTTTGTTTCGCCGATCCACGACGTATCGAGATGCCACGCAACCCAATTTGGTATGCCGCGGTCGCGGTGATAAGACATTACAAATTGGTTTTTTTCCAAAAGGTAATTCGTCGGGTTGTTTGCGTTTGTCGTTGCACCTGACGGATTGCCCAATACCATATGCTCGGCGGCATTGTGCGGGCCGGTCACGGTTATCGTGAGATTGATAGACGCCGTTGCGGTGCGCAACTCGGCGTCGGCTATATTGACCGGCAGGGAAAAACTGCCGACGGCTGCATTCAAAGCCAGGACTTGCAAAAATGAAAACACATTGTCGCCCGCCGTCACATCGCCGTGTGTGCCGTCGTCATAAAATTGCTGCGTCGCTGTACCGCCGATTGTCGTCAGATTAGTATTGACCGTGATGCCTGTGCTTGGCGGAGCAGTCGCAGGCGAAACCGTAACGGTCAGCAGCGTAGTGCCGCCCGGCGCGACCGTATTCGGGCTGGCGTTGCCGAAGCCCTGAAGCAACCCGCTGCCTCCGCCGCACGGAGCGAGAGCGGTCGAAGTATTGCGTGGCGGCGGTATTGGTGATACAGGAGGATTAGCGTATAGGTCAAAATCCGCGTTGTTGTTGTCGGTATCTGTGCAGCCATTTGATTTTCTGGCCATGCCTTGAGTAGCGACGATCGCTACGCCGTTGTTGACGGACGGATTGCCGCCTTCGCCGCTGTTGGCGGTGCCGTTGCCCGCTGCTCCCCATGCGACCCAATCAATAAACGCCGCCAACTGCGCCGGAGTGCAAGGCGTGGCAGTCGCTCCGCAAGCATTACCCGGAATGCCGCCCGCCTGAACGATGCCGACCTTGCCGCTCGATCCCGACATGCTGATCGTGGTCGTCGAGGCATCGGGCGTCACCGGCAAAGGCGTTGTGCCCGGCGCGGCGCTGTTCAACTGGACAAGATAATATTGTCCGGGCGCAAGCGTTGCGTTCGGCAATGTAAAAGTGCCGCCGCCAAAATTACCTACGGCTGAACCATAAAGCAGGATCAGCCCGTTCAGCGACTGCACGGTCGGTGAAACATTCTTGATCTCGACCCAGTCGTTCGAGTAATAGTTGTTGCCACCCGAAACCTGGCTCAGCACCAGCGTCGTCGAAACAACCGGCGCATCAGACACATCCTGCGCCGCCGACCTAAAACCAACAACCAAAAAAGCCGCCAAAACGGACAAAAAAACGAGACCGAATAAATACTTCTTCATTAACAACACCTAAAATTTCCTAAAACTCGAATCCTTTTTATAAGGGAAACTACCTTTTTACCACGAAACGGCGCCGAAACAAAGGTCAAAACTTCGCTGGGCACTGCAAGAGGCATCGCCTCGTCCCACCTGATCGAGGCCTGAGCGCTTCAGAAGCGGAAGGTGGGGCAGAGGGTCGGGACTGGTTAGGAATCTGATACACCGCATTTCAGCATACAGTCGTGATCTGTATTAGGGTGTGTAATTGTATGTGATAAGGCCGTGGACTTTGACAGGTTCACCTGAAAGCAGACTTGGAGCAAATTTCGCCCCGCAAGCCGCTATCTCTGAAGAGCGTCGAAGCAACGGGTGTCCTGTATCAGCTTGTGCCGAATAAACGCTCCCATCCTCATAGATCAAAACCACAACATATACAGCCCCAGATGCACGAATTGCCTTTGCGGCCGGCGGGTAAATCGGTTTTGGCAACACCGTAGCCTTTCCGTTCAGAATTCCACTAGTCGACGTCGTTGGCGGTTGCACAGTATCAATACCTTTTCCTTCACCCAATTTAAGATTTGGGTTAATGCCGCTACCCGTTTCGCTTTTGCCGATTACCCCTAATGTAATCTTATCCGCAGGAGTTTCTTCGACTTTAGCATCGCCAAGAATATACCTAGCTTCGGGATTTTGGTCAGTAACAAAATTAAAAACTAGGTATATACGCTTGCCGTTTATACTTTGACCGTCTATCGGGCGAAAACGGGCTTTTTTTGCGGCGGCTAATGCGGCATTTCGAAGCGCCATGACTTTCGGTTCTGTCACCGATTTGCAGATTGGATATGGGCCGTCAGCATTGTCGGCTGAGGCGACATTGCCTTTTTCATCTAACACAACCTCAACCGAGACGCGTCCGCCAAGTCCGGCGCTCTTTGCAATTTTCGGATAGTCGGGCAAAGGCAGTTTATCTGCTTTAGGCGAGTCAGGATAGACTTCTACCGTGATATTTCCCTTCTGCGCAAAGAGACTTGCCGTTAATAAAATTGAGATTATGATGGATAATCCTAACTTCATCCGATACTCCTCAACCAAGTCGTGTTTCGGAGCGGCAGGGTGATGGCCCCGACCGCTAGACCATGCTAACTACTTCGACGCTAAGCTGTTCTTTTACGTGATGTTCCATAGACAGATAGTTATCAATTGCATCGAGAGTAGTGGCGTGGAAATAACACTCACCGCATTCAGTACATACTTCCGCCTCTACGTTCTCAACAATGTAAAGGTGGTCTCGCAGCCAATGCTGGCGTTTGACCTTTTTTTTGACGGTGTCGCCACCGCAAAACTCGCAAATCATATATCTTCGGTCAAAGCGTAAACTGAATTCTCGCCATTAGGACTAAGAAGCGCCGGCTTCGGACGTGCGTTTGGGGATATACATTATTCGCGAACAGTTTTCACATACGATGATCTCGTCGCCTTTTTTTACGTTCAACTGAACCTGCGGACGGAGCTGCATATAGCAGGCACTACAGGCGCCGCCGATGACTTCGGCTACGGCGATGCCGTCGCGGCTGCGCTGGGCGAGCCGGTCGTAAACGGAGGCGAGGCGTGCAGGCAGGGTGGCGAATGCCGTCTGCCGGTGTTTTGTCTCGGAATCGAATTCAGTTTTGTCCTTTGCCATAGCCTTTTCGAATTCGGCTAGGGCGGCGGCGCGTTTGCCGTCGAGAGTATCGATCTCTTCGGCCCGTTCCTCGAGTTCTTTTTCGACGCCTTCCAGTGCTTCCATCGTCTCGACAATCTGCGTCTCAAAAGCGCCGATCTGCTTTTGCAGGGCGTCGGTCTCGCGCATGGCGGTCTCGTATTCCTTCGAGTTTTGCGCGTGTTTCAAATTGCGATCTGCCCTTTCGAGATACGTTTTGTTTTCGGCGATCTGTTTTTCGAGGTCGGCGCGTTTGGCGGTAAGATCGTCGCGGCGGGTCTGTATTTCGCGTATAGAAAAGGCGTGCTGTTCAAACTCCTGTTCGATTTCCGCACGCCTGGCTTCTGATGTCTGGATTGATAGTTTTAACCTACGAAGGTTGGTATCGGTCTTTTGAAGTTCTATCAACTTATCAAGTTCTGCAATCACTTATGAGATCTCCTAGATAAAAAGCTAAACTTTAATGATATCTCATAGGCGTTCGATTACCAAATGATGCACAAGCCGCTGCACAAGCCTGCGCGTTAGCAAGGGCGATACACCCGACTCGCCACATCGCCTTTATTCATGCGCGAGTCTTATACGGGTCGCGTTGCACAGATAAAATCTATTGACGCATATGCAATTCTATGATAAGATCCGAGCATACTATTTAGCTTTTTGACAACTGAAGGATTTTTTTCAAAAATCGTGGAACACGGCAAAAAGAGCACTGTAAGCTTATTGTTTACAATATTTACACTGTCCCACACGGGAAACGGACAAAGTGGGACACGGAACATCTTACAGATCAGGCCTAAACCTTGTATTTGCTTTTATTTACCGAGGTGTGCCTGTGTCAGTTTGTGTCATTCTGTGTCACAACGGGTGATCGGGCGCTATTTATCGCAAAGCACGTCAACGTGATAGCTGAGGTCTTTGCTTTCGATCCGGGA
The DNA here is from genome assembly GCA_043773225.1 of Chloracidobacterium sp. Taxonomy (GTDB): domain Bacteria; phylum Acidobacteriota; class Blastocatellia; order Pyrinomonadales; family Pyrinomonadaceae; genus OLB17. The sequence goes on along the minus strand of JAYVFJ010000124.1, from coordinate 616 downwards.
GTCTCTTTCGTCGAGCCATTTTGGCAGTTTGTCGTCATGCACGAGCCGCAGTTCCGAGCCTTTGTTCGGCAACCCGAAATGCGTGATTCGCGCCATGGCAAGCGCGCTATTTCTCATAATGCCGTCACGCGGTGTTCGCGTCCAACCTGCTTCGAGGGTCAGACATCTCACGCCATGGGACACGCGAATGAGCGAACCGACCATATTTGAATTGCCGTGGGCGAAATTGTACGGCTCTTCGCGCTCGATGATAATAGCGGCGTGATCTCGAACGGCGTGACCCGCTATCTCTACGATCGTATCGACGAGCCAGCCGACCCCGATGCTGCGGATCTCGTCATTCGCGGCCTTGAGCCGCAGATAATCGGCGATGTCGCGGTGGCCGGAATCGCTGGCTTTGGCGGCCGCCTCGCCAAGCATTTCCGACCAAATGGAATCGAGTTCCGTCATAAGGCGAGGATAGGACGCCTCCGGCGAAAAGGCAATTTCGTGGTATTATTTTGCAAACGTTTTTTTTTGCCCGCGAAACACGCGAAAGGACGCGAAAAAATGACTGAGATTTTATTTCGAGAAGAGAGTTACAAAATCATTGGAGCGTGTTTTGAGGTTTATAAGG
>JAYVFJ010000123.1:0-3946 GCA_043773225.1 Chloracidobacterium sp. | reverse complement strand
ATGGTGTCGAATCGGCGTTTGCGCTGACCCGCGATCTGCCGAACGCACACATTGTCCAGTGCGACATTTTTAAGCTGCCGTTAAAAAAGGCATTCGATTACGCCTTCAGCGTCGGCGTTCTGCACCACACGCCCGACCCCAAAAAAGCGTTCATCTCGCTCGCGTCAAAAGTAAAAACCGGCGGCAATATTTCCGCGTGGGTTTACGGCGCCGAGAACAACGAATGGATAACGCGTTTCGTCAATCCGGTACGCGAAAGCTTTACATCGAAGATCTCGCAGCCGATGCTTTATCATTTGTCAAAACTGCCTACGCTCGGCGTGTTTCTTTCGACAAAACTCGTTTATCGTCCGTTAAATTCGATCGCAAAGCCCGTCGCCAACAAACTTTTTTACAACGAATATCTCAATCACCTAGGGACATTCGGCTGGCGCGAGCAGCACAACATTGTCTTTGACCATCTAGTCGCACCGACGGCATTTTATATTTCAAAAGAAGATTTCGCAGGTTGGTGGAACGAGATAGGAGCCGATGACGTTAAAATTACGTGGCATAATGAGAATAGTTGGTGCGGCTTTGGCAAAGTCTGATTCAAACAGGATGAACAAGATAGACAGGATGCTGCACGTCCGATGACACTTATTTTGTCCATCCTGTAAATCCTGTTTAATTTGACGTTATGAAATTCGAGCGTGGAATTGAAAAAAAACACCGCAAGTCGATAGACTTGGCTTGCGAGATGATCATCGAGAAAGGCAATGATTTTCATCGGCACATGATGAATGAGTTTTTCGAATCGAAGTTGCTTATCAAGGTAGAGCCTGTAAAAAAAATAAATGCGTCCGGAGTTACGAGCGTCATCAACGCGATCATGACAAACGTTCGCATGGCGCGTGAACGGTTGAGCCTGCGCGATGCTTTGAGCGAAATTTATATCTCGATTGCGGCTGAAACCATCGGCGACGGTTTTCAACGCGGCGTCGAGGGAACATTTGTTCACGAAGGCCGTCACGCATACGATTTTGCACAGACTTTGGAAAGTCTTTCAAACGCAGACGTCAATCCGCTCGGCGTTTTTAACCCAAATCTTTACGAGATGGAATGGGAAGCCCACCTGAATGCCGGCCGCTACATGCTTTGCATAAACAAGCCGGATTATGTTGATGAAGGTGTTCAACTGATGATACTCGGCCAAAAGCCGGACGGCTCACATTTCTTGAACGAGGACGGTATAAAACAGCGTCTGCGCGACAGTTACGGACTCGCGGCCGATGGCAATGTTGGAAGCCTGGCGAGTGAGATGATGGGGCTTAGGGTATGATTATTTTATGAACGCGACTTTGCCGCAGGAAATGCAGCAGCACACATACGCCATCATGGACGAGGTCGAAGGCTCACATTGGTGGTTTGTCGGCCGCCGCGCGATTCTCGAATCTTTTCTGGAAAAGATTGTCCAAAGTCTAAAGTCCAATGTCCAAAGTTTGCGGATTTTGGACGTGGGGTGCGGAACGGGTGCGAATATCCAAATGCTCTCGCAGTATGGACAAGCTGAGGGCGTTGACGTGTCTGATGACGCGCTTGAATTTTGCAGGCAAAAAGGTTTGAAGGCTCAAAAAGGATTGGCGGAGACATTGCCCTACGCAGACGAGACATTTGATTTGACAACCGCACTCGATGTGGTCGAGCATCTGGACGACGACATTGCTGGTTTAAAGGAAATGTATCGCGTGACAAAAAGCGGCGGATATTCGCTCATCTTCGTGCCGGCATTTATGTGGCTGTGGGGCGTGCAGGACGACATTTCAAATCACCGCATCCGTTATACAAAAGAGCAAATAGTCGAGCGGTTAAAAAAAGCAGGCTATACTATCGAACGCGCGACTTATGCGAACTGGACGTTCTTCGCACCGATTCTCGCAGGCCGCATCATAATGAGAGTCATCGGCATCAAACCCGAATCGGAAAATAACATTACCGTCTCGGCGCTGAACGGCGTTTTTGGCAAACTCTTTGGTGCCGAAAGATTTTGGCTGCGAAACTTCAACTTTCCCTTCGGCGTGTCGATCGTTGTGGTCGCTAAAAAGAACTGAACCACAGATAAATACAGATGAACACGAGATAAGAAAGGCTGTTATCTGTGTTAATCTGTGCCCATCTGTGGTTTAATCTTTGTTTTGAGAAATGAATCACCACTCTGCAAATAATCCCGAACTATCACTGTTCTTGCCAGTTCTCGACGAAGAAGAAAACCTCCGTCCGATGCACGCGAAGATCGCGGCGGCGCTCGATGCGCTTGGCAAGACGGCTGAGGTTATCTATGTTGATGACGGTTCGACAGACAAAAGTCTTTCGATATTAAAAGAGATTGCTGCGGGGGATGATCGTGTTCGCGTGATTAGCCTGCGGCGCAATTACGGCCAGACGGCGGCGATGTCGGCCGGGATCGACGCCGCAATGGGCGAAATTCTCATTCCGATGGACGCCGATCTGCAAAACGATCCGGCAGACATTTCGCGTCTGCTCGATAAGCTGAACGAAGGCTATGATGTCGTTTCCGGCTGGAGAAAAAATCGTCAGGACAAGCTCATTTCTCGCAAAATACCTTCGCAGATCGCCAACCGTATAATTTCATGGATCGGCGGCGTGCCGCTGCACGATTACGGCTGCTCGCTCAAGGCTTATCGCCGCGAGGTCATCCAGGACGTGCGGCTCTATGGCGAGATGCACCGCTTTATCCCGATCTACGCAAGCTGGGCGGGTGCCCGCGTTGCCGAAATACCGGTAGATCATCACGCACGCACGATGGGCAAATCGAAATACGGCATTTCGCGCACCGTCAAGGTCGTTTTTGATCTCATCACGATCAAATTCATGGCTGAATATCACACCAAGCCGCTGTATGTATTTGGCGCCTTCGGTATGATCGCGTTTTTTATTTCAATGGTCGCGGGCATTTGGGCTTTGGTGTTAAAGATCGCTAACGGCGTCTCGTTCATACTGACGCCGCTGCCGATAATCGCCGTCGTAATGCTCGCGATCTCTGTCCAGTTTTTCCTGATGGGACTCCTCGCCGAACTCCTCGTGCGCACCTATCACGAATCGCAGGACAAGGCGATCTATGCCGTGCGCGAAAAAATAGGATTTTAGTGAAACAACGGATTAATGCGGATTTACACAGATTAATTTTTTATCCGTGTAAATCCGCGTTAATCCGTTGTTAAAACTCTTTATGTGCGGAATCGCCGGTTGGATAAATCTTGAACCGTCCCAAAATGACGAAGCTGTCTTGCACTCGATGTGCGAGCGAATCGTTCATCGCGGGCCGGACAGTGAAGGCATCTGGATGGATGACACAGTCGCGCTGGGAATGCGGCGGCTTTCGATCATCGATCTGCACACTGGCGACCAGCCGGTTTACAGCGAAGACAAAAGCATCGTCGTGATGATGAACGGCGAGCTTTACAATTACCGTGAGGTCAAAGCTGATTTAGAAAAACGGGGTCACAAGTTTGTCACGCAAACCGACACCGAGATAGTGCCGCATCTTTACCAGGAATACGGCGACGATTTTGTTGACCACATAAACGGGATGTATGCGATCTCGCTGTGGGACACGCGCAAAAAACGCCTTGTTCTCGCCCGCGACCGTTACGGTGAAAAGCCGCTCTATTACGGTGTTTTTGACGGTAAATTGATCTACGCGTCGGAACCGAAGGCTCTGCTTGCTCACCCAACAGTCAACGCAGAACTCGATCTGGATGCTTTGCGGCAGTATCTCTCATTCGACTACGTTCCTGCTCCGCGATCTATCTACAAAGGCATCAGTAAACTTCCCGCCGCTCACATCATGACCGTCGAGAACGGCGAGATCAAGACACGCCGTTATTGGAACTTGTCGTTTGCAAAGAACGGCCACAAACCGTCGCTCGACAAAGCGGCGTCGGAA
>JAYVFJ010000122.1:0-21591 GCA_043773225.1 Chloracidobacterium sp. | reverse complement strand
GCAAACCGAGGCCGATGGAGTGTGTCCATACGGCACGCTGATTTTGACCGGCAACGTCATTTGGAGCAGCGGTTGGTTTCTTAAAAATATCGCCGGCTTTTCTAAAAACATTGCCGCCGTCATAAAACGGCACCGCTCTGACGGCCTTTGACAGTGGAACCCGGGCTTCCAAATTTACTATGGCAAGCCCGTTGCCGCCAAACGGAACGGTGAACGGATCGAGATATACGCGATCGCCGCTGCTGTTGATAAAAGTGCCCTGCGGCACGATCACTACGCGCGGGCCGGCTTCGTCGAGATTAAAGCCGCGGAGCGTATTTGAACCGCCGGCGTAAAACCGCTCGCTGATCGGCAAAAGCCCGTTGAGCGAAGGGAACTCGGCGCTGTTAAATCGGTCGCCGCCCGAAAAGACGTGGCCGAGGCCGATGATGCCGCGAGCGGCCAGCGTCGTACTTCGGATGCCCGGAAAGCTGTAATAGTAATTATAGGTCGCTTGAAATTTTTGAAAGCCGATATTGGCACCCACGGCCGGGAATGACACGTTGTAATCTGCAGTCACAAACGAGCCTTTAGTCGGGTCGCCGGCATTGTAGCGGCAGGGGTCGGTTTGATCGCCTTTTGATATGAGATCGAGCAGCGAGTATTTGACAGAGCAGTTTCGCCGCGTGTCACGGACAAACGTCGCTCCGACGCCGGAAATGCGAACACGCTGATCGGGCCGCAGAAGGTCTTTTATCAAAAGGCTGTCAATGTTAAAAAGCCGCACGTCCTCAAAACGGTATCTGAGAAAAAAGAGGCTTCTGGCACGTCGGCTGATGGTGCGGCTTGTTTCCGCCGAGACGCCAAAACGGTTGATCGTCGGGCTGCCTGCTTCTCTTCCAAACTCGTCAATTGGGTTTCCGTTTTCGTCTATGCGCTGGACGATGCCAAACGTCCCTTTGTCAAAAGCCGAGCGGAAAAAGCGAGTGACGGTAGAATCGCGCTGATATTGAGTCGTAATTGTGAGCGGGGCAAACCGTTTTTGCCCGTCGCGAATAAAACGCGGATTGATAAAATCGAACTGCACCAATTGTTGACGCTGGCTAACTTTTACGCGGGCTCCGCCCTGCCATAGGTTGCCAAAAAGATTGACGTGGCGGATATCGAAAAAGCCGTCGAGGCCAAGATCGGTCGAGGCTCCGCCGCCATACGTCATCAAACGCGGCGGCTGTTCCTCGACGGTCACGATAATGTCCGTCAAACGGCTGCCGTCAGGCGCCTCGCCCGCCGGCTGCGGTTTGATCTCAACGCGTGAGAATGCGTCGGTGCCATACAGATTTTGCTCGCTCGTGTAAACATCTGCCGAACGCAGGAGTTCGCCTCTTCGCAGCGTGAGCGCGCGTAGAACGGCTGCCGAGTTTGTATTCGCGTTGCCGTTTACGAGGATGCGGTTGATGACGACTTTTTTGCCTTCGTTCTCGATCTTAAATTCGAGCCTGACATTTTTTTTGTCGGCGTCGTTTGTCAATTCGATCATCTTCGATGTCACGCGGGCGTCATAATAGCCCATGTTCGCATAATATTCGCGAATTTTTTGCACCGCGTTCCGCTCTCTCGCACGCGAGTAATTTTTGCCGACAATTGCGGGCAATTTGGCAATCAGCTCATCGGTTTTTATTGCAGTGTTTCCATTAATGCTGATGTCGCTGACGACGGTCGGCAAACCCTCGTCAACGACGAAGGTGATAATAAAATCATCGCCGTTTAACGAGGCGCCCTGATTGACATTAACCTGAGCGTCGCGGTAACCGAGTTCGGACATCAGCGATTTGATGGTCGCCGCATCGTCCTCAAGTATCGCGGCGCTGGTGTAGCCGCGGCCATAGCCAAGGACCGGAATTATGCCGAGGAGATTTGCTTCCTGCGAGGTCAGCACGGTTCCGACATCGTCGATAGTAAGTTTGTCGGTGCCTTTAATTTGTAGTTTTTTAAGCGTAAACCGGCGTCCAAGATCGACGCTGTATTTTACCTGAACCGTGCGGCCGGTGAGGTCTTCGCCGCCGAGGAAGGAGCACAAAAATTCGGTTTCGTTTGCTATCGGAACATTCTCGGTATCGACGACCGGCGGCGTGGAAGAGCAGAGCGGTATAACATCTGCAAAGAAATAGCCCTTTTCCTGATAATAGTTTTCGAGACGCCGCTCGCCCTCGACAATCGCGGAAAAATCGAGCGTGCCATCGCGCTTTATCGGCAAAAGCGAGGTCTGCGTGCTGCCTCTGATTTTGCCCTTTGGCGAATCAACCAAGACATCAACCGCCGGCCCGACCTTGCCCGCGAGCAGGATCGAAATAGTGTTGGCATCGCTGTCGTAAGTGACTTTTGGGTCATCAAGCTGAGGAGCAAAAAATTTGTCTTTCTTCAATTGGTCACGCACTTTTTTGACATCGGACATCAGCTTTTCGCGTGAATATTCTTCGCCCTTGCGTAGTTTCAGCAAACGCTCAGGCAGCGGCTTAGTATAGCCCTCGATCTGGACAACGAAATCGCTGACTGTTGCCTGGACGTTTGGTGTGACCTTAAACGTAACGCCAACGTCAGATTGGTTTTGCAGCGGACGGCGTTCGTATGTGACCTCCGATTTGTAAAACCCGCGCTCGCGCAGGTAATCAAGTATCTCGTCGGCGCTGTTGCGGAGCGTTTGTTCTGTAATAGCAGTGCCGGGTTGGAGGATGTTGAGTTTAAAGAGCAATTCCTGTTCAGTGACGCGATCGCCGATAGTTTCACCGACAACTATCGAGACTTTTTGAGCCTGTATTTTGCGTTTTATATTAAAGATGAGATCGACATTTCCGGCGGCATCGAGAGTGGCTGCGACAGTTATAGTCTCGACTTTTTTTGTCCTGTATAAAGCCTCGATGGCATCCCGGATGCCGGTGGGGTTGTAGATCGCTCCAACCTCGGCGCGCGCCGTAAGCCGGAACTCTTCCGCAAGCGACGCGTTATTATCATTTTCGCCAAAAGTGACATCGACCTTTCCGATCGGTCGGTTTTCGTATTTGTTTTGAGCAACGCCGACGGCGACAAACAAAAGGATCAACGCCGCGAGGCTGATAAGTCGAAACAGAGCATGCGAATTGCAAAGAATTCGATCTGCAACTGCAATTCCTCCATTGTTGATATTGATCCCTGTATTCATTAGGTATCTTGCGGCGGCTAAAATCTCCTGCGGAATCGAACTTCAAAGCTAAAATTATCGCGGGTTCGCGTCACGTTGCTCAACTCGCGATGCTCATACCGGGCGACGAGAGACAGCTTATTCGACACGCGATATTCGAATGCCAGAACCTGATTTTGATCCTGCGACAGGTTGGTCGAATACGTCACGCGCAGCTTGTTGTTAATCTGCCGCCCGACCGTAAGCCGGGCCGAAGGATTCGCCAGATCCTGCCCTGAAACTATCGGGTCGATCTCAAAAACATTGAGGCCGAAAAGCTTGTCAGTCGCCTTTCTGGCCGGATTATTGATGATCGTGTCGGTCAAAATTTCTGCCGCGGTATTGATGCCGGTTTGCGCTAAAGTCGGTATACCGCCCGCGGTATTTGACAGGTTTCCGGTCGTGATGAGCGAAACGACATCGGCCTGTGGCAGAGCCGGGCTCGAACGGACCGTCGCCGTAAGCTGTTCAGAATCCTTTAGCGGCCCCGCAAGATTTACAAAAACCTGATAGCCTGCTATCTCCGATTCGGCCTGGAGATTTATGATCGGCTCGATGGCCGTGTCCGGCGGAAACTCAAGCACGCCGCGCTGGACCACGTAGCGGTCCTTGCGAAAAAGTATCGTGCCGCTGTTTGCCGTAATGCGGCCCGAAAGGCGCGGATTGTTAGCATCGCCGGTCAAAACGAGCGAAACGGACGCAGTCAGATCAGCGATATTATTTTTTACTATCAGCGCGTCGCGGCCTTCGATAACGAGATCAAATCGCGGCACTGTCAGCGTGCCGCCGCCCGAGGACAAAATTGGATCGCGCCGCCCACTGACCAAATTGGCAAGGTCAATGTCTTTTGAATAAATGCTGCGGCGGGCAAGAACGCGCCCTCCGATCGTAAATTGCAAATCTCGGGCCGGATTTTCGCGCACGCCCGTGATCTCAAGCTGTGCATCGCCGGTCGTGACAAAATCTTTCGGCAGCGGAACCGTCACGTTATTGCCGTCGAGCGAGAATCGAAAAGCCTGCACCGCAAACCCGTCAATGATGCCGCCGCCGCTGCCGGTAAATTTTCCGCCGCCAAGATAACCGGTCGCCTCCTCGATCTCGACCTGGTTCGATGTAAAGATCACGCGTGCTTTCAGCCGGTCAACCGTAAAACGATCTGAGCCGAGCAGCGTAGCCACCGAACCGTTAACGATGTTCGCCGTGCCCGAGATCCTGGCCGTCGCGTTTGGCCCAATCAGTCTGACGGACGCGTCTGCGTAACCGGCAAAAAATGAATCTTTTGTAAGTAAGTTGAGTAGCGTAAGATTTACGCGGCCGTCGATCGAGAGGTTGTTAATACCATTGTCGGTAAGAGCCTTGGTTCCGGCGATCGTCATATTCGATCCGCCGCCGGAGAATCGGGCTTTTTCAAAAACGATCTCTCGCGTGTTGAATCTGATAAGGATCGGCTCCGCCGCCGCCAGCGGCGTGTTCTGTATCTGAAGTGCAAGCTGCGAAAACTGGGCCGTTCCGCTCAAATTAGCAGCCGAAAAAACGCGAACACCTTTATCGTCAAGCCCGGCGAGATTACCGCCAAAATCTATTCGCCCCGTGCCGTTTCCGGTGATCGGCAGATCCTTGAGCTGCGGGATAAATGCGATGAAAGGCGCGAGCGGGCTTTGGTTAAATTCCGTTGCCGCCGTAAACGGCAAATTGTCGTCCGCTAAATTAATCGAGGCGTTGATCGTCTGCGGTCGTCCGTCGAGGCTCGCAGTCAGATCGGCGGTCAACATTTGGTTGACAGTCTGGCCCTTAAAAGCAACATTGCCGAGCGAGGCCTCGTTGACAAGGACGTTCGGCGCGACGCCGTTAAAACTGACGCTGTATGTCGACGGCCGGTCGAAAGAACCGGTCGCTTTGGCAGTGAAATCCACGTCGCCGCTAATATCAGGTATAGCGGCATTTTTTGGCAAAAGGGCGAGCACAAGCGGGAGCGGAACGCCTTTGCCGGCAAGCTCGGCGATGAAATCTGACGATGCCCGGTCGTAACTTCCGATTGCCGTAAGCCGTCCGGCGCCGATCTGCATTTCGGCCCGCTGCAGATCGATCTTCGTGCCGCTAAAAGAAGCTTTGACATTTAAATTATCAAACGCTTGTCCCGCGATCATGCCTTTTGCGGCCGCGATATCGAGCTCGCCCTTCGACTCGTTTGGCAAACCGCTTACATCAACACTGCCCGACGTCTGGCCGTCAAGATCGCGTATCCTTTCCGGCAAGTCTATTGGCAAAGCGGCGAGCAAGTTGCCTGCGTTGATATTCGTCAGCGTGGCTTTCACCGCAACGCTATTCGTCCCCGATCTTGGAATGTTGACGGTGAACAGAGCAGTTCCGCCGCTTCGATCCTGCAGCTTGCCGTTGGTCAGGTTTACCTCAATTGGCGTCACAGCTATATTCGCCGCGACACTGCCGATTTCACGCCCGCGCATCGAAACCGAATCGATCGACGCTTTTCCATTCATTATCGGGTCTGACAAATTGCCCGTCAGCGTCCCGTCGAAAGTAAGATTGCCCGCGAGCGCGACCTGCATCGAATCAAGTTGCTGCTCAAGCTCCTGCGACACGCCCAGCACACGCACCAGACGTTCGATCTCGGATGCTTCCGTTGATCTAAGAGCAAGACTGAGATCTGAGTTTTGATCTTTTAGATCAAAACTCCCGCTTGCCGTGAGGCTGCTTTTTTCAGATCTTAAATTGGCGGTATCGACGTTAAAGAGACCGTCCGTGGCGCTCAATTTTATCTGCCCGTTCAAAGGTATCGATCCGCTCGCATCCGTTCCCGCGTTGGCGACAATGTCGGCGTTCAACGTACCCGATGCATTACGAAAATTAGTTCCATTGAATGTAAGATCGATGCGGCCCGTTGTCTGTCCCTCGATCGGAACGATGCGGCCAAGCTGCAGGGCAAGAAGTTTTGATACGTCGAGATTTGTAAAATCGCCGGTCAACGTGGACAGGCTGCGGTTGTTTAACGCGATGACGGCGGTTCCGTTTAGTTGCCCATCCATCACATCTGCCGTCAACTCATTGAGCGCAACGCGGTTGTTGTCCACATCGATTTTTGCTTTGGCCGCGCCGAGCGCGACGCTGCCTACAGCACCGCCGCCGAGACTCATATCAGCCGTCGCACGATAACGGCCCGAAGGCTCGAGCACATAAACGGGCTTGTAAATTTTTACAGCTTCGAGTTTGCCGCCGTCAGGCAGAGTTTTTGTTTTGGCGAGCGTTACATCGCCGGCGTCAATGTCGTCCGAACGAGCTTCAACGCGTCCCTGCCGTATTGTCATACGCACGCCGCCGATATTAAGGCTCCCCAGCACAGCCGCGCCCGTATCGATCTTCGCAACACGCACTTTGTCCGAATACACCGTCAGTGGGCCGTTAGCAACATTTTCAAGCTCAACCGCCGGTGCCTCGAGTCCGTCCACTCGCGCTCCGTTTACATCGAGTTCCGCAGCTCGAAGATTCTTAGCCGTAATGTTCGTCGTTCTCGGAAGATCGACCACGCTCAAAGTGTCCGCCGTCACTCGTCGTGCTTTAGTGCCTTTCACCTCTCCGCCCGTCGCAGTTAGGCCGTTGATGTCAACGCTCGTCGCTTGTCCGCGATTTTTTACGCGGATATTCTGCCCGGTGATGTTTTGCAGATTGAAGTCTTTTGACGAAAAAGACCGCGCCTTGCCGCTCGGCGCCGACACGTTTACCGTGCCGCCGACGGCCGAGAATTTCAAGTTGTTGGCCATCATCTCGGCGAACTCAATATCCTTGATCGAAAATTTCTGCGCTCGGCCGCTCGCAGCCTCAGCTCGCAGTTCTCTGTCTCTGAATTCCGCCGTTGCATCGCGCAGAAACAGACCGCCGAGCGATAACTTATTCGATTTCGCTGCCGCCGCCTGCAGATCGCCGAGCCATGTAAAGTCGGTTCCCGTCCCGCGCACATTTCCGGCGAGCTTCAAAAAATCAATGCGAAAATCTTCAAAGGTCAGCAACTCGGCGATCGCCGTTCCGTTTGCCTCGTAATTAGAATTTGTGCCCTCGACCGTCGCCGCAACGTCAATCGCCTTAAGATAAACCCCGCCGGCGCGCAGACTGGCCGCGTCTGCCTCGCCCACTATCTTGTAACTCTCGCCTTCGCCCGTGACTTTGCCCCTAAAATTCCCGACACCGACGAGCGAAGTTCCGCCCATAAAAATGCCCGACGCCTGCGTCAGATCGACGGTTGACTGGATATCAAGTTCGTATTTCGGCGCGGCCCAATCAACCAACGTACCCGTCATGGTCGATTCGCCGATGGGTGTTTTCAGGTCAAACCTCGTGACCTCGGCACCGTGATCGTCCGCAATGCCCGCCGCGCGTATCTCGATATTCTCGACCTCGCTTTCGTCGTAAATAAAGTTGGAATTCGTCGAAGCTAGTTCAAATCGGTAGCGTTTCTGCTCGTCGGGAACATCGCGGTTTACCGGCGAGAGCAGGAACATCACGTTCCTCGCATTGCCCGAGATCTTCCGCGACAGGTCGCCAAAATGAACGATGCTGTCTTTAAGCGAAAAATCGATCGAGTCGTATTTAAAATTGACACGCGTGCCCGGCTCGTTCTCCACCAGCTTAAGATTTGCAAAATTCGACCGGCCTTCAGCGTCAAATTTCACCCACGCCTCGGCTCCGTTGATCTCGGTTCTGTCTATGCTTATATCGCGGCTCAACTGCCACGCATAGAGGTCCTGCACGGTCAGTTCGAGATGTGCGTCACGTATAAAAAAGAGTTTTTCGCCGCTCACCTTGTCATTGAACGTCGCGTTTTTCAGCTCCAGCTCGAGAGGATTGATCGTCAGGCGAAAAACGTCCGCACTGAACACGATCCCGATATCCGCCATCTTGGCAACGAATTGATCTTTAACGTAATTGTCATAAACGCCGTAACGATAAGTAACGACCGACACCAGCGCGAGCAAAACGAAAAATATCGCTATCAAACCACCCAAGATCAGGATGTTGCGGCGCGCCAAAAAGCGCCGCACCCGTCTCTGCTCAGCCGGTTTCTTTCGTTCAGGGTTTTCGTTTCTCTCTTCCGGCATATTTAACTAGCCACTTGCCACTAATCACTAGCCACTGAAAAGAACTGTTTTATTCAGTGGATAGTGATAAGTGACAAATGGATAGTTCAACTCATTTTCTATAAATTTACCGTCTCAACAATCTCCAGATCAAACGCATCCAGCGCGCTGACCCGCGGCGGATGATTTGACAAGAGCCGTATCTTTTTCACGCCGAGGTCCTTTAATATCTGTGCCCCGATGCCGTAATCATGGACTTTTCCATAACCGGTCTCGCGTTTCGCAGTTTGAAAATCAACTCCTTGTTTCTGCATCAAAGCATAGGTTTTGAGCTGATTCACCAGATCGAGATTATTCTCACGCTGCCGCAGATACAGTATGACGCCATACCCTGCTTCGGAAATTTTTTTGAGAGAGGTTTGCACTGCGTTTGACGCCTCGCCCAGGCCCACGCCAAACATCGCAAACGTGACATTCTCGGTTTGGACGCGAACCAGCACGGGTTCGGTTGCACTCGAAACGTCGCCCATCGCCATCGCGAGGTGCGTTTCGCCGTTGACCTCGTTCTCGTAGAGCACGGCTCGAAACACGCCGTATGCCGTAGGCAGATCGGTCTCGACGACGCGGCGGACAAGCATTTCTTTATGAATGCGATAGCGTACAAGATCGGCGACAGAGATGATCTTCAGAGCGTGTTTTTCGGCGAACACCTCAAGCTCGGGCATTCGCGCCATCGTGCCGTCGTCATTCATTATCTCGCAGATAACCGCCGCCGGCTGTAGCCCCGCGATACGAGCAATGTCAACGCTCGCCTCCGTTTGCCCGACGCGCACCAGCACGCCGCCGTTCTTTGCCCGCAGCGGAAAAACATGTCCGGGCCGCGCAAGATCAGAGGGTTTTGAATTCGGATCGACGGCAGTAAGTATCGTTTTCGCCCTATCAGCCGCCGAAATGCCGGTCGTCACGCCAACACGCGCTTCAATTGACGTCGTAAAGGCCGTTCCCATGCTCGATGTATTTTCCGTCGTCTGCGGAAACAACTGCAACTCATTACACCGCTCCTCGGTCAGCGGCAAACATATCAAACCGCGCCCGTGGACCGCCATAAAATTGATGATCTCGGGTGTCACCATCTCCGCCGCACAAACGAGATCGCCCTCATTTTCGCGATCCTCGTCGTCAACGACAATTATCATTTTCCCGCCGCGAACATCCCGCGCTGCATCCTCGATCAAAGCTAAAGGCATCTCTTCCCCAACAAAAAACTCTTAAACTTCGTGACTATTGCTTATAACACCTAGATTTTAACGAATACCCGCAGTTTAGGCGAGTAGCCACCAAACTTGGAATTCAGGATTTAGGACGGCGGACGATAAACAGCATGGGAAGAAATGAACGAAAAATGCAAATGGCAGGAAGAATTCGCATTCTTCCTGCCATTTATGTCGGCAAATATCAGGTCGTAAACTAGACCTACCGAGCTATTAAACAGATTACGGATCGATAATCTTTCCCGCTTTTACCGAGACTGGAGCCGAGTCAACCGGACAGGAATTACCATTTAGGGTTCGGACCGCATGCAGACGAACCTGCAGCGAACAGCGTTTCACTTTGTAATTGTCACCAAAAATGGCGGCAATTCCCGGCGAATCTATCGAACCAAACGAGCAAATGTCAGCCAAATTCCTCGGGTAGGTCAGGTCGAGATCGCCAGATGCGGTCCAAACACCGCCCGTGAAATACTGCCACTCGGTGGTGACCGTATCACCTGGCAATGCATTCGTCGAACCGGTCAAAGTTGCAACGAATCCGGTGTCGGCCATGCCGGTGCCGGGCACGTCCGCACCTGTCTTACTGGCGCTTGCGGTTAACGGGTATCGAACATCCTGTGAATTGGACGTCGCGTCGAAGAAACAAGTGGCATTATTAGCATCCGTAATTCGAACTACGGCATAATAATTCCCCTCGCCGTTAGCCCCTGCATTGAAATCATCAATGTCAAGTTGGCCGCTGCTCGAAGCCGCCGGGCCGCTCGAAAACGTCGTTGCGACGAGATCGACGGCGCCGTTCTCCTTGTAGATCGTCCAGCTAAAGTTATACGAACCTGTGCCGCCCGTTCCAGTAGCCGAATATCCAAATGTATCGTCGCAATCTGCCGTAAGTGTGGCCGACCCGCCGACCGCGTATCGAACATTGATCACATTGGATGTCGCGTCGAACAAACAAGTGGAATTATTACTATCCGAAATTCGAACAACTGCGTAATAGGTTCCTGCGCCTTTAGCTCCGGTATTGAAATCGTCAATATCCAGAGTGCCGCCGCTCACGGTTCCCGGGCCGCTCGAAAACGTCTTAGCCACGAGATCGGTCGCGCCGTTCTCCTTGTAGATCGTCCAGCTAAAGTTATACGACCCTGAACCTCCGGTGCCGCTTGCCGAATAAGTGAATGTATCGTCGCAATCGGGCGTAAGTGTAGCCGAACCACCGACGACGTTATATACGGTCACGTTGTTCGTCGTCACATCGTCAATGCAGCTTCCGCCCTCAGTAACGACAAGCTCCGCAAAATAGGTTCCGGGGGCCGGAGCCGGGAAGGTGCCGGAGATAAGATCGCTGGTGCCCACAATCGTCCCGTCATCTCGTTTGAACGTCCATGCGTAAGTGAGATTAGTGGTGCCGCCGGTCGAATTTCTCGAAGAAGAGCCATCATATCCGATATCCAGGCCGCAGCCCGATGAGATCAAGCCGCCAGCCGCGGCGGGACCGCCGAATAGATATTCGAAGATCGGGGAAGTGTCCTTGGCATCGCTGGTCAAAGAGGACGACGATCGAGTGCGTATCTGAACAAACAGAGAGTCGCCGCAGCCTGAGATTCCAGGCAGAAGCGAAAGCGGAACCTGTGCTTCAGCAAAAAGCCGCCTGTCGAAAGCATCGGCCACCCAGGCATTCTGACTGTTGACTCGGCCCCATGATCCCGCTGGGGTATTTGGCCCATTTATAGAGGTGAAAAGTCCCGCCGGGCATGCTCCTGCAGGTGTGCTGGCATCGTCGTCACACAAGGGAACGTAAACAGTGCCGTTATAGTTGAAAATGTAGGTCAAAACCGTGCCTGTAGCACCACCCGAACCTTGCAATTCGAATGAGATCAATTTATCACCGAGACTACGGTTAGGGATATACGGAATTCCCGAAGCAGGCACATTTGGGGCATTCTGGTTAAATTCGAAGTCAAATGCCGTCGTTCCGCTGTTGCCCGCACGTTCCATTCCGAAGTACACATTTTGCTCGTTGTTAGCCATATATGCCTCGGTCTCGTCAAATTTCGCCGAACCGACGCTGCCGGCTCCTACCATCCAGCTTAAAGGTTCATTGACCTTTCCGCCCTGCAGGAATATGTCCGTGTCCTTGCCGTTTACATAACCGTCAACGAGCCGGGCTCCGTACCAATGGCCGGTGCCGCCGACGCGTCCCGAGGTGCCTGGAATGATCCCAACTGCTACGCCACCTGTGAGCGATGCTGGGTCGGTGTTTGCTAACGTATCTTTTTGCCAGTCAATGGGACTACCGGCGCTTGCGGCATTTAGTGTCACCGCATCGCCCGCATTCAAATTGGCAGCGGTATCGATCTCGATCTTGTTAGGCGAGATGTTTCCGGAAACTTGAGTTTGAGCGTGAATGACCATCGGTGCGATACCGTACATGGTAATGCACCAAAGTAATGCTGCTGAAAGCCAGCGACGGGTATGCGATGACCTGAATCCAGATCGTCTGTCATTGAGTTTGGGAATTCGTAACATAATTGGTTTTTCTCCTTAGTTTGGAACGGAAATCCTGGCCGTCCGAATGACGTCAGGCCCGTCGAAAGTATGTCTAACGTGCATAAACAATAGACTTGTGGAACGAGTTCAGAATATTAAAAAACTAAAAACGTCTAATAACTCGATTTCCGGCTTTGGCAATAAGTTTCGGAAATGAGCCTCAACAAACAATTAAATTTTTGGGCTAGACGGAAAGTAACATAACAGTTTTTAAATGTCAATAGTTTTTTCGGGTAATGAAAGCAGCGTATTGAGCGACAAAGCCGTTTTATGAGCCGACACCTCCCACGGGAGGGGTTTCAGCAATTTACGGGAGTGGCGGCGGAAGATATTAAAGTTAAAGGATTTAGATGAATTTTGAAGCTGAGGTTGAAAAAACCGCAACATGCAACATATTGTGCGGCGCGCCTGCCCCACTTTGCCCCACTTTGGATGGGGCGGGGCAGGCCGATGATGGATTTTGGAAATTAGCCGCGAAACACCGGACACTCACGACTGCTCTTTCTTGAGTTGAACGATGAATGACCTGACAGCGGTCGCTTCGACTGCGTCGGGGAAAATCCGCAGGAACTCTTCGTAAAGAGCAATGGCGTCAGCATTCCTTTTTTGTTTCTCGTAGATTACGCCCAAAAGCTGGTAAATAACAATGGAATCAGGCGCGCCGGAGAGCTGTTTTATTGCGAGTTTCAGGTTTTTGGCCGATTCGGTATAACTTGTATTTTCACCATCGAAATCGCCCGATCCTCCTGCACCCTCAGCCTTTTCCTTATACAAAAGTCCGAGACCGGCGTAGGCTTCCGGTTGAAATCCTTTGCCCTCGGCGATGGCGCGTTTGTAAGCTGCGATTGCTCTGTCCTCTTCGCCGCTTTCTTTTTGAATTCTGCCCTCGACCGCCGAAGCCTCGGCATAACCGGGACGCAGTTTCCGCGCCGAAAGGATCGTTTTCAGGGCTTCTTCGAGATCACCCGAATCGGAAAGCACGCGCGCTAGCCCCAAATAAGCTTCAGGATAATTTGGCCGCAGCTTTATGGCTTTGCTATACACGGCGGCAGATTTTTCGCGGTCAACCGTCGTGAGGCGTTCGGCTTCCTGATAGGCAAGCTCGGCTTCGTCAGTTGTTTTTACAAGATCAATTTTGATCTCTCCTTTTTGAACAGCCGTCAAAGGCTGCGATCTCTCTTTGAAACCGTCGGCACGAACCCGAAGTGTATGCGGCCCCGCCGAAACTGTTTTGATCGTAAGCTTTCCGTCTTTGCCCGTTTTCCCAAAACGAACCACGTCGAGCCATATAATTGCATCGGGTTGGGTTGCGAGCGTGATAGAGCGGAATTGGGTTACTACAGACGGTTTTTTTTCCTGACCGTAAGCAGTTATTGCGATCATTCCGATAAAAAACAAAGTTTGGACACAAAGAGATTTCATAATTTAGCTTTTCCGGCCCGGTATCTGACCCAAACGGCGAAGAAGCGGCGTGATCGTCAAACCCTGCACAAATACGGAGAACGCGACCACGCCAAAGGTGACGGTCAGCACCTCCTGGCGATACGGCAAAGTTTCGGGAATTCCAAGCGCCAATGCCAACGCCAACGCTCCACGCAAGCCGCCCCAAAACAGGATGTGCTGGTGCTTTGCCTCGATTTTCAACGACGAACCGGCAAACACCGCCGAGCACGGATAAACGGCAATTGCCCGGCCAACGATGACGGCCACAATCGCCACGATTATTGGAATGGATGCCTTTGCAAAATCCTGGGATGCCAGATTTATCCCCAAAATGATGAAAATCACCGAGTTGACGACGAATGCCGCGAATTCCCAGAAATGCTCGATCGATTTTTCGCCTTTTTCAGTGATCGGGCCAAAGGCGGTCAAATTTCCCACGAGCAAGCCCGCAGTGGTTGTAGCCAAAATCCCCGACAGATGAAAATGTTCTGCGAGCCAGAACGAGCCAAATGCCGCCAGCGTAGTCATCGAAAGCTCGACCAGATGATCACGCGTGCTGCCCATTATCAGCAAAACCGATCCGCCGACCAGCAGGCCGCAAATTACACCGCCGATACCCGATGAAAGCAGCATCCATGCCGACGAGCCAAATCCCAAAGGCTCTCCTGCTGCAAAAGCCAATGCCAACACGAAAGCGACTGCCGCCGTGCTGTCGTTAAACAGGCTTTCGGCCTCGACAAGTAGGCGAAGCCGCCCTTTAACTTTTGCTTCCTTGAACGTTGCTATTATCGAGACCGGATCGGTCGCGGCGATCAAAACGCCGAACAGTATCGCCGCCGGCCACACCCATCCGGCTACGTAGTGCATAAAAGCCGCCGTCACTCCTGCCGAAAGAACAACGCCGATGGTCGCGTATGTGACGATCACCAACAGTTCCTTTCGCAGTTCCTTCCAATTGATATAGAGCGCTGCCTCAAATATCAACGGCGGAAGAAGGACATCAAAAACCAGCTCCTTGCTAAAAGGCACGTTGAGATCAATCGGCAGAAACGCAATAAAAATACCGGCAGCGACCAAACCGGCCGTGTAGGGTATCTTCAAACGCCGGGCGATGATCGCTACCATCGCTCCGACGAGGATTAACAGCTCAATTTGTTCGATTCTGAGGATTTCCATTTCGGGCCGTAGCCCAATGATACAATTGATACTGTTTTCGCCACAATTCGCTTGATTTTTAGTACTGTCAAACTATAATCAATTATTCGTGGCTGGGTAGCTCAGCTGGTTAGAGCGCGGGATTCATAACCCCGAGGTCGAGTGTTCAAGTCACTCTCCAGCCACCACTTTCTTAGGAAATCTCTCATTTCTGAAGTCGTTTGACATACCACAATAATCACTCTTGTCCTCTTTCAGCGATTTTGGTCGGATACCGAGATTTAATCTGCTCCTTCGTTAGGCAAGGAACCTTATCGATGTTGACCTGTGAGTTTTGGGTCATCTTGAACGCCCCAATTTGTTCAATTTCCCAAGGCTTATCGAAGTAAGCAGGGTCATCTGGATAAACGACCGAAAGTTCTTTGAAGTCAACTCCGTTCGTTAGTCGGAGAAACCCAATTATGTTTGCCAATGAAGTGGAAATGAGGTCTAGAGCATACGCGTAATTTAACGGGTGCCAATTATTTCCATGATGATGAATTATGAAATTAAGGTTGTCGATTTTCTCATCTTTGAAATAACTCATTCCGAACTCGCTATTTGCATGGGTTGTGCCGTCAATGACCAGAAAGAATCCAGCCGCTTTCGCCCGAAAACCGTGCTTAGCGTTGTTGTATTCATCTTGAAAATCAGAATCTAGAAACTCATTGGCGAATCGTTTCCAAAGCGCAGAAAATTTTTCAATCAGCAGGTTGTATTGTTCGGTGCCTTTAGCGGGGGAAAACACGATTTCGGCAACCTCACGCCACCCTCGTGGCGTAGGGTCAAAATTTGATAAAAGGGGTTGATTGTTCGAAATCTTTTTGACGATCTTTGGGATATCGCCCGGACGGTATTTTAAGAGCCAGCCGACAACGCATTCAGGCGCCTGAATCGTGGCAGCAAGTAGCGAAAAGAGAACCTCTAGAGCGTGACTGTACCCGATTCTAAGAGATGTCGCGGCGTGCTGTCTTGATGGATCGTTCTTATCTTGTAACTTCTCGAGTAGATCAAAATTGTTATCAGCAACATGTCGAAAATACTCGGGGTCAATTTTTTGCAACAACTCTCGATTTCGAGCGGGAATGTCAATATCCCACAAACAATATGGCTTTTCATCAACTACAAAAGGCGCACAGGTTTTACTTTTCATATGATCGCGAAATTATACACAATGTTCTCAAGCTCCCAAATTAGCCAATGTATCGGCGATGTCGAAGGCGGCGTTTGGGCGGGCGAATTTTAGGGCATTGTGGCGCATTGATTCTAGGCGGTGGGGGTTGTTTATTAATTGCTCGATTTTGAAGCCGAGAGTTGCGGGGTTGTTTGAGCGAATAGCGCAGCCTCGTTCTAAAAGATGATCGGCGTTTCGTTCTTCCTGGTCGGGATGGGGTTTGCGATGACGAAGACGAGACCTTTTGCGAGGGCTTTGCAGGTGGTCAGGCCGCCGGGTTTGCCGACGATCAGGTCGGACGCTCCTATGTATTCGTCCATATTATTCAGCTCTCTCCGCAAGCTCGGCCCAGCGTGTCATATCGAGTTCAAGCTGCTCGTTCAATTTCTGTTGCTCGGTGAAAAGTTCGTGGACCTTTCCGGCGTCGCTGGCGGCGAGTGATAGTTCTTTTTCGATCTCGGGCAATCTTGCTTCTGTCACTGCAATGTTTAGTTCCAATGCTTCGAGTTCGCGGGTTTCTTTGAAACTTAGCTTTTTGGATTTAGGTTTTTCGCCAGTTTGAAGAGCCGGGTCGCTATCGCTCGCGGTTCTGACATGAGTGGATGTTTCAGCGGTCTTGAGCGTCTCTTCTTCGCGTTCTTTGGCTTCGAGATAGGCGGAGTAATCGCCGGGATATTCGCGGACGTTGCCGCCGGGTTCAAAGCGGAATACGTTTTCGACAGTGCGGTCGAGGAAGTAGCGGTCGTGGCTGACGACGATGAGGGCACCGGCGAAATCGTCTAGGTATTCTTCGAGGGCGATCAGCGTAGGGATGTCGAGGTCATTGGTCGGTTCGTCGAGCAGCAGGACATTTGGCGAACTCATCAGAATTCGCAGCAGATACAGACGCCGCCGTTCGCCGCCCGAGAGATTGCCGATGACGGCGTATTGAGCGGCGGGCGTAAAGAGAAATCGCTCAAGCATCTTGCCCGCCGTTATCTCGACGCCTTCGTTGGTCGTCACATATTCCGCGACGTTGCGGATGTAATCGATCACGCGCTCGTCGTCATTCAATGCGCGGCTTTCCTGATCGTAGTAGCCGATGTGCACTGTCGAGCCGGTTTCGATCTCTCCGCTGTCGGGTGCGAGGCGGCCGGTGATCATTTCGAGGAGCGTCGTTTTGCCCGAGCCGTTTGCACCGATAATGCCGATGCGGTCGTCGCGTTTTAACAGATAAGTGAGATCGTTAATGAGCGTGTTTGTGCCGTATGATTTCGACACGTTGTTGATCTCGATGATCTTTGAACCGAGCCGTTTCGACCCGATAGCGATATCGACCTCGCCCTTTGCCGCTTCTTTCGGGACCGCCATTAGCGAATGTGCGGCCTCAACGCGGTGTTTGGATTTTCGTGTTCGAGCCTTGGCACCGCGGCGGAGCCAGGCGAGTTCTTTCCTTATCAATTGATCCCGCTTGTGGCCCTCAACCGCTCGAAGCTCGTCCTGCTCGGCTTTTTTCTCTAGGTAATAAGCGTAATTTCCGCTAAAGTTCTGCACTGTGCCGCGATCGACCTCAAAAATTCGGTCCGTCACGCGGTCAAGAAAATACCGGTCGTGAGTGACCAGCAGCAGCGTTCCTGTATAACGCGCAAGATACGATTCGAGCCATTCGATCGTGTCGGCGTCGAGGTGGTTGGTCGGTTCGTCGAGGATCAGGATGTCGGGTTTGAAAATGAGCTCGTGCGCGAGCGCGACGCGCTTTCGCTGGCCGCCGGAAAGCTCGCCCATTTTTGCCGACGTGTCTGTAATATCCAGTTTTGTAAGCACCGCGCGGGCATTGGCCTCGATCTCCCAACCGCCGTTTATTTCAAGCTCATGCTGGAGTTCGGACATTCGCGCGAGCAAAGCTGCGTCGTGAATTCCGGCGGCAACGTCATGACACGCCGCCTCGTAATCGCGGATCGTCTGCATCACGCCTTTGCTCGACGCAAAGATCGTCTCAAGCACGGTCAGGTTTTCGTCGTAAGCGGGATTTTGCGAAAGATATGCGAGCGTTTTGCCTTTCGCGCGAGTAACGCGGCCGGTGTCGGGCACTTCCTGTCCCGCAATGAGGCGCAAAAGCGTCGTTTTACCGGAGCCGTTCGCACCGATGATGCCGATCTTGTCACTGTCTTCGAGGCCGATAGTTACATTCTCAAAGAGAGTTCCAAAACCGTAATTCTTTGAGACATTTTCGAGCGAAACGATATTCATAAAATCTTAGCTCGTCAATCTCCGGTAAATGTTCGGCATTCGTTCTGGCAGCGAAAGGACATCGTCGATAATAGTGTAGCCGACATCGCCGTAGAGGTCTTTTAGTTCGGCCTCGGATTCGCGGTCAATGGTGATGCAGAACGGGGTGACGCCGGTCGTTTTGGCTTCGGTCAGGGCCTCGCGAACGTCTTCGCGGGCGTAGCGTGCGTCTCCGTAATCGTGATCGTACGGTCGGCCGTCGGTCAGGATTATCAGCAGTTTTGTGCGGGCTTCTTGTTTTAGCAATTTGGCAGACGCGTGACGGATCGCGGCTCCGAGACGCGTGTTGTTTTGAAATGTGATGCCGCCTATTCGTTTTTCGATCTCGTCGGAATATTTCTCTTCAAAATCCTTTACGACATAAAATTTCACGTTGCGTCGGCCTTCGCTTGTAAAGCCGTTTATCGAATATACGTCGCCGACGGCTTCGAGCGCTTCGCTCATGAGCACGAGGCCTTCTTTTTCGATCTCGATGATCCGGCGGCCCGGATGCGTGTAAGGCTGGAGTGGATTTCGCGTGATCGTACGGGCGGTTGACGACGATTGATCGAGCAGAATTGAAACGGCAACGTCACGCTGTTTTCGCAAGCGTTTTGTATATATATTTTCGGACTGCCGACCATCGGCTTTGCGGTCAATGACAAAATCGACGAGAGCATTGAGATCGTAATCTTCGCCGTCGAGTTCGCGGTTGATACGCATCAGATTTTCGGGCTTCATCAACTGGAACTGATGCCTGATCGACGAGATCACACCGCGATATCGCGACCGTGCAAGCTCGACAAAATTGCGGTCGCCGTGTTTTACTTTTTTCTCGATCACACGGCTCCAGCCGACACGATAATCGTTCAATTCGCGGTCCCATTCATCATAAGCGAACGCAACATCATCTGCTTCGAGCGCCTGCTCGGGCATCTCGTTCTGCGACCAAGCCTCTGCGCCCTGAAGGTCGTCGGGCTCGCCTTCGTCATCGAGACTGTTCCAGGCGTTGAAAAGATCGCGGATGTCCAATGCTTCTTTTTGCTGCTCGCGTTTTACCTGATCCTCGGTCACGGCTTCAGCCGCATTTTTGTCGTCATAGGCAAATTCACTCTTTTCCTCGGTGTTATCCGACTCGGCTTCCTGTGTTTGTTCGGGTGAGATGTTTTGAAAAAGATTGTAAACGCGGCTGGTTGCCATCAGAGAATCGGCAACCGAAGGAAATGCGGAATGCTGAGTGCGGAGTGCGGAATTGAGATAATTGTCGATTACAGATTCGATCTCGGACACGACTGTGCCGTAGAATTGCCGCGCATCATCGGTCGCACCGCCGCAAAGTGTTATTTGAAAAAGTAACTCAAACGGCACTTGATGGATTGGCAGGTCAAAAATATAAGGGCGGTTTGACCTCAGGAAGGACTGCATCAGATCGAGATCTTTGACCAAACCGCGATAGGTTTGCCGAAGCCGTGTATCGATGCGCGCATTTTCCATCGTGCCGAAGATCTTTCGAGCAAGGCGCGGTTCGGGAAATGCGGTGAGGACGGCTTTGTAATCTGAATCGGGCGGCAAGAGAACCACCCCGTCCGCCGAAGCGGCGTCCACCCCTCCTTCGTAAGGAGGGGAGCTTTTCGGATCGTCTGTGGTGGCTGAATAAAGTTCATTTAGATCGGCGAATGCAGCTTTTAGCTCGTTGGTATCTCGTTCAAATGTGCCAAATTCGATCTGGCCTGCGCCGTGAGCAGCCAGAACTTTATAGAGCCGAAAATCCTTTTCGTCGTCGTCAAATTCGGCGACAGATGACGGCAGATAGATCGTTTTGCCGTCGCCGATCCGTGATTCCTGCGGGATTGCCGACAGCGGAGCGATCTCAATCTCTTTGCCGGTCAGCGCTTCAACATACATTCGCAAAACTGACTGTATCTTTTCAAGTGGTAGGCCAAGACGCGTTTCCTGCAACTGTTGATTTGATGCACGTGTTTCGAGAGCAAAGTAACTGCGTCGTGATTTTGTAGATTCGTTTTCGCGCTCGGTCAAACCTTTCTCTATCCATTCTTCAAACTGTTCGATCGAAACTTTTTTCAGTGCACCGGCACTTGATTTGAAAGCCGCAAGTGCGCTTTCGGCGTCGGTTTCGGCGATCTTTGCGGTCAATTTCAGAACGCGTCGAATATCACCGGTAATCGCGTTTTTCTTTTTACTAAAAGAGCCGAAGAACTTAGGCGTTGCGCGCAAAAACGCGATCAGCACAGCGTTGCCGTGAGCCGCTATTGTTCGTGCCAGCGAGCACCATTCTTCAAATGCAGTTTCAGCCGCTTCCAAAACATCGCTGCCCGACGAGACAAAATGCAGCGTGACGCTGCCGCCAAACTCGAGAAATTCACCGGCACGCTGCATCAACAGCACCGTATTTTGAGCAGTCAGTTTCGCAAGCGAATCGGGCAGATTTGCCCACAGGTCAGCGGTCATGCCGCCCGTGCGGTTTGCAAATTGTGAAGTGAGCGACAGAACCGAATCAGCAACCGATGCCTTTTTTTCTCCAAAGCGGTTTAATGCATCGGCAACCGCCGGCGTGTGCTCGAGAAACTCAGCGCTGTGCTTTGCCGATCGCTGGGCGATCTCGACGGCCAGATTCAGCACATCAGCGAGAAGTTTTTCGTCTTTTATTTGAAGCGCGATATTTGGAACCAGATGAAAAGTGTCGAGAGCAATCGAACTGGATAGAACAAGTTGTCGGGTGCAGATTTGAAAAAGAGCCGCGCGAGTTTGTTCAGGCAAATGTTTTAAACCGCTGACGCCATCGGCGAAAAACTTCACCGCCGTGTCGGCGCTTCCCATCGCGAGCTTTCGGCCAAACTCGCCCCAATGTCGCAGATCGTCGGCTGAAAGTATCTTTGCAGCTTTTGGCACGGCCTCTACAAATTCGCGGCTGACGCGCAAAGAAACACCGGCGAGGGCGGCACTTGTTTCCAAAGCGGCGCGTTTTTTATCGGCGGGCAAACGCCCCAGCCGCCGCGCCAGATTAGTCAAAGGTTTTTTATTCTCGGCCACAGTTCGATTTTAGAGCAATAAGAACTAACCGCGAAACACGCGAAAGACGCAAAAAAGAAAAATCCATTTTCGTGTCTTTCGCGTGTTTCGCGGTTACTTCCTATTCTTCTCTCAGTGATGGTGTTCGCCCGCGACTTCGTTCAGTTTGGTGACATCGAGCAGTTTTGCAAAGTCGTCAAAGTGGAACATAGTCTCGTCCTTGCAGTGCTCGCAAAAGAATGTAACGTCCTCGCCTAGATACATGTCCTTGAGGTGATATGCGATAAAGCAGCCATAGCAGCGCTGGATGCGTTTGCCGAATTCCTCTAAAACGTGTTGATTATTTTCCATATCAACCCAGTCGCTATCGCTCCCGGTTCTGACCTATTTTACGACGCCTCGTTT